>JAIQFJ010000285.1 GCA_020073325.1 Terriglobia bacterium
TGCGCGTGGCTGCCGAGCAGGATCTTGATGTCGGTGAACTTGAATCCGAGTTTTTCCACCGATGCACGAATGCTCGGGACCGTGCTCTCAAAATCGGAGTTGATCAGGAAATGTCCTTCGGGCGTCGTGATCAGGAAGGAGCCGAGTTCGGCGGTCCCCACAAAATAAACGTTGCCGATCACTTTATGCGCCGGAAAGGGCTTGTTCCAATCGCGCGCCTGTGCGCCGGCCAGCGCCGCGGCCGCGACAAAAAGACTGATTTTCTGCAACATGGCGAAAGTCCTCCGCAACATTACATCACGTCGTGACGTTAAGGGGCGATTCATCGCACTCTGACCGGACGCGGCGCGCATCCAACAAATAGAGACGATATGTTTGAGCAAAGCATTCTTCAAAACGGCAAGTCGAGAAGACCGTGGACCATCGCGCTCGCGCTGCTGCTGGAAACGGCCGTCATCGCGGTGCTGCTTGTGATCCCGTTGCTGTATGTCCAGGCGCTGCCGATGCACGAGCTGACCGCGACGCTGCTGGCGCCGCCGCCACCGCCGCCTCCTCCTCCCCCGCCTGCCCCGCCCGCGGTGAAGATCCACAAGGTGACGCCACGTAAGTTTAATCCCGCAGCGCTGACCGCGCCGCGGACGATTCCGAAACAGCAGGTCCTGCAAGCCGAGATCGCGCCGCCCCCGTCATTGGCGGAAGCTCCGCAGCTTGGTGCGGTACCAGGCGGGATTCCGGGAGGCACACCAGCGGGCGTCGTGAGCGGAATCCTGAATTCGATTCCGGCGGTCGCTCCGCCTCCGCCGCCGACCCCGGCTCCTGCCCCGCCCGCGGCGCCGGCACCCTCGCGGATCCACGTCGGCGGCAACGTCCAGGCGGCCAGGATCGAAAAACAGGTGCAGCCGGAATATCCAAAACTCGCCAGGCAGGCTCGCATCGGTGGGACCGTGCGACTGAAAGCCGTGATCGCGAAAGACGGCCGCATCGAGGATCTGAAGCTGATCACCGGACAGCCGCTCCTGGTTCCCGCGGCGATCGACGCCGTGAAGCAGTGGGTTTATAAACCGACCTACCTGAACGGAAATCCGGTCGAGGTCGACACGGAGATCGACGTTCACTTCACGCTCTCGACGTAACGGGCGCCTACTTCGCGTCGCGCCAGTTTTCACCGACCCCGACGTCGACCAGCAGCGGCACCTCCAGCTTTCGCACGCACTCCATCTCCGCCTTCGCCAGTTCCTTCACGGCGTCCACTTCCTCCGGCGGAGCTTCGAAGATCAACTCGTCGTGGACCTGCAGCACCATCCGCGATTGCATCGCGCGAAGCTTTTCGTCGATCCGGATCATCGCCAGCTTGATCAGGTCGGCCGCCGTGCCCTGTAGCGGCGTGTTCACGGCGGTTCGCTCGGCGAAATTGCGCGCGTTCGGATTGCGGCTCTGCATATCGGGAATCGGCCGCCGCCGGCCGAACATGTTGATCGAGACTCCGCTGCCCCGCACTTCCATGATGGTTCGATCCAGCCATCGCCGCACGCCGGAGTATCGTTCGAAATAGGCGCGAATGTAGACCTCGGCCTCTTTTCGTTCAATGCCGAGCGAGGTCGCGAGGCCAAACGGCGTCTGCCCGTACACGATTCCGAAATTCACCGCCTTCGCCTTGCGCCGCTCGTCGGCGCCGATCATCAGCGGAGGAATCCCAAAAACCTCAGCCGCGGTGCGCGTGTGAATATCTTCGCCATTGCGGAAGGCCTCCACCAGAACCGCGTCCTTGGACATGTGCGCCAGCAGCCGCAGCTCGATCTGTGAGTAATCCGCGACAATCAGTTTCCAACCCGGCCTGGGAACGAACGCAGCGCGAATCTCGCGTCCGAGTCCGGTCCGGATCGGGATGTTCTGCAGGTTCGGATTCGACGACGAAAGCCTCCCCGTGGCCGCGCCGGACTGATTGAAAGTCGTATGCAGACGCTGCGTCTTCGGGTCGATCAGCGCCGGCAGCGCGTCGACGTAGGTTCCTTTGAGTTTCGCAAGCTGCCGGTATTCGAGAACCTTGCGCGCGATCTCATGCTCCTCCGCCAGCGCTTCCAGCACGTCGGCGGCGGTGGAAAAGACTTTGCCCTTGCCGTATTTCACAGGCGGCGGCAGGTTCATGTCTTCAAACAAAACCTTGCCTAATTGTTGCGGCGAGTTAATGTTGAAAACCTTGCCCGCGAGCCCGCAGATCTCTTCCGTCAGCCGCGCGATTTCCTGCTCCATGCTCCCGCTCAGGACGCGCAACTGGTCCGGGTCGATCCGCACTCCGCAATCTTCCATCCGCGCGAGCACGCGCACCAGCGGCAGGTCGATCGAATCGTAGAGTTCCGTTAATCCGGCGGATTCGATCTCCGGCCGAAGTTTCTTATAGAGCGAGAGAACCGCATCCGCCTGGCCGGCGGCATCGGTGTCGATGGCGCGGTCCAGATAACGCTCCGAGAGCGATGCGAGATCGACACGAGCCGGGTCGGCCGAGATCAGGAACCCGTACAACATCACATCGTGCTCGAGCGCCGGAGCATCGCCGAAGCGTCGGACGATCGCCTTGATATCATGCGCGACCGTCGCGCGTTCCGGAATTTGGTCGATCGCCACCGTGCGCGCGACCCCGGGCTCGGCGCAGAATCCCAGGACGGTTTCCCCCGCCGCGACCGCGACCGGTCCTGTCTGCGCCTCCAGCCACAGATCGAGTTCCGCGCGGTCGATCGTCTGATAATCGCATTCCGCTGAAGGCAGCGCGGCCGGTCCCAACTCGCGCAGCAGACTTGAAAACTCCAGTGTTTTGTATAACTCACGCAACGCAACGTGATCCGGTTCTTGAATCGCGAGCGACTCGAGCGACACCTCGATCGGGACGTTGCAGTGAATGGTCGCCAATCGCTTGCTTAAATCGATCTGTTCGCGGTGGTTTTCCAGGCTTTCGCGATACTTTTTCTGCTTGACCTCGGCGGCGTGGGCCATCGCGTTTTCCACCGACCCATATTGCTGGATCAGGCTTCGTGCCCCCACTTTGCCGATCCCCGGCGCTCCCGGAATATTGTCCACGGAATCGCCCATCAAGGCCAGTAAGTCTGCTACTTGCTCTGGTTTAACTCCGATATATTCTTCTGTTGCTTTAGCATCGTACCAGGCGTCGTCCTTCATGGGATTGAGCATCTGGACGCGGTCGTTGACCAGTTGCAGCATGTCCTTATCGCTGGACACGATCACCACGTCCAGGCCCTGCTCCACCCCACGCTTGGAAAGCGTGCCGATGACGTCGTCGGCTTCGAATTTGGGAAATTCAAGGATCGGAATCCGCAGCGCTTCGAGCGTTTTGCGGATCCTGGGAATCTGCTGCAAGATGTCCGGCGGAGTCTCGGTTCGATTGGCTTTATAGGACTCGAACGCCTCGTCGCGGAAAGTTGGACCTTCACTTTCAAAAACTGCAGCAAGATATTCGGGCGTAAAGGCATTCTTCACTCTTCGGACCATGTTGTGGAAGATATAAACCGCCTCGGTCTGGAGCCCGGAAGCGGTGCGCATGGGCGGCGCGCCGCTGCGCGCACGGGCATGGTAGGCGCGAAAGATGAATCCAAACGAGTCAATCAGGAAGAGTCGCGGCACTTCCCTCATGGTACACGGGATTGCGAAATAGACACAGCGGAAATCCCTAGTGTGTCTGATTTACCACACAGACTAACCGCCAAGTCTTTTTTTATCAGAAACCTAGAAATATGCGACAGGCGTCCTTACAATGAGGTTTGTACAATTTCTCCGACATGGAGGATCTTTTTTTGAGATTCGAAACGACGGTGCAGCGGCCGGTGGAAGCAGCAGGCGTAGGGCTCCACAGCGGCGTGCCTGTAAAGATCCGCATTCTTCCGGCGCCGCCGTCGACCGGAATCGTTTTCATCCGCACGGATCTGGACGGCTTCAGCATTCCGGCAAGCTGGCGCTATGTACAAAAGGTCAGTTACGCGACCAGCCTGATGCGGCAGGGCGTGCTGATCTCGACGACGGAGCATCTGCTGAGCGTTTTTTACAGCATGAGCGTGGACAATGCGTATGTCGAGATCGACAATCTGGAAGTTCCGATCCTCGACGGCAGCGGGCAGCCGTTTGTGGATCTGATCCGCGCGGCCGGAATCAAGCAATTCCGCAAGCGCCGCCGTTTTTTGCGCATTCGCCGTCCTGTTTCGGTGGAAGCCGGCGGCAAGCAGATCACGATTCTCCCCTCCGACCGTTTTCTTCTCACCTGCGATACCTTCTTCGATCATCCTTTAGTCGGGCGGCAAGTGCTCGAGATGGAAGTGACGCCGGAACGCTATGCGATGGAACTCGCGCCGGCGCGTACGTTCGGGTTCGAGTACGAACTCGACCAGATGCGCAACATGGGGCTGATTCGTGGTGCGTCGCTCGAAAATGCTGTATGCTTCGATCGTACGTCGATCCTGAACCCGGGCGGGCTGCGCTTCCAAGACGAATGCTGCCGCCACAAGGCGCTCGATCTGATCGGCGATCTTGCTCTGATCGGGAAACCAGTACTCGGCCACGTCATTGCCGAGCGCGCGGGCCACGCCATGCATTATGCGCTGGTGAACCGGATCATGTCGGATCCGACGTTGTACGAGATTTTGAGTTTCGACCAGTTGGCGACGAGAGTCGCCCACGCGCTGGTGTCTTAGTTTTAGTCTAAGTCTTGGGCTTCGGCTCGCCCGCTCACGTCATCGTGCGCAGCCGATTTGCTCCACGCACACAATTTATTGACAATGAAGGATCGGGAAAACTCCCCATCACGAAGGAGATCATGTGAGCAACGAACTGCAAGACTTCCTCAAGCTGTCCTACGCGGAATTAGAGGAGCTGAATCTGAAGGCCAAGGAACAGCGCACTAAGCGCATTCCGCTGGAACAGATTCGCGAAGAGCGGCTTGAATACCTGCTCTCGGAAAAACGGATCAAGGCCGTCACCGTGCTTTTCAGCGATCTGGAAGGCCGGCTGCACATGCTCGATTACGACAAGAAGTTCCTGATCAAGAGCTGGGACAATCTGACCTTCGACGGTTCTTCGATCCGCGGGTTCACGGCGCAGCGCGAAAGCGACTTGCGGCTGGGGATCGATTGGGGTGCGTTCTACTGGGCTCCCGCCGATATTTTCGGCGCGGGCAAGGTGCTGGTTTTCGGCGAGGTGATCGACAAGGACGGGGCGGCCTACTCGGGCGATCTGCGCGCGGTGCTGAAGGCTTACGCCAAGACCGTCTATGAGAGAGAGCGGCTGACCCTGAACGCGGCGAACGAAATTGAAGGATTCCTGTTCCGGGGCGTCGACGCGGAACGGCATTACGCGGAAACCGGGAAATTCGAATACGTCAACACGGGCGGCTATTATCATTCGCTACCGGGCGACGCGCTGCGGCAGTTTATCGACAGCGCCGCTGAAGTGCAGAGGGCCATGGGCTTCGAAAATGAGAAGGACCATCCCGAGGTGGCGCCTTCGCAGTTCGAAATCAACTACAGTTACGCCGAAGTGGTCGCCGCCGCGGACCAGATCCAGATCTATAAGCTGATCTGCCGCCAGGTGGCCACCAAGATGGGGCTCACGGCGAGCTTCCTGCCGAAGCCGGTGGTGGGAGTCAACGGCAGCGGCATGCACACCAACGTGTCGATCAGCAAGAACGGCAAGAATCTGTTCTGGGATGCCAAGGGCCTGGAGAAAATGAGCCCTTACGCATGGAAATTCGTCGACCGTATTCTGACGCACGGCAACGATATCTGTCTGGCGCTGAATGCCAGCGTGAACGCATACCGTAGGCTCGATCCGCACTTTGAAGCTCCCAATCAGATCAAGGCATCGGCGACCGATCGCGGCTCGATGGTTCGCATTCCGATCGGAAACGAACGCAGCGCGCGGGTGGAGGTTCGATCGGTGGGGCCGGACTCGAATCCGTACATGGTTTTGTACACCGTGTTCCGAACGGGCATTGAAGGCGAAATCGCCAAGGTGAAAAATCTGCGGAGCGCGGACCGGTACTTACCGGACAACATCTACGACGCGCTGGCGGATTTCCGAAAAGCGCAGTGGACCACAACGCTGCTGGGCGAGGACGTCAAGCGGCGCTACGCGGAATTGAAGCAGGCCTCAGCCGATCGTTGCGCGCGGTTGCTGGGAACCGTGGTGAAGGCGCCGGAGGTGCAGTTTCACCACGAGATTTATAACCAGTTTCTGTGGAATCAGTTTTAGGGGTATGCGGAAAACTCTCTGAACCCCGCCCTGACGAGTCTGTGTGAAAACTGAACGTTCGCCGCTTCCTGCGGTCGCGGTTCATTGCCGGCATCCCGCTGAATCAGCCGTTTAAGGAACCGCGACCGCAGGAAGCGGCCGAAGCCGATCATTTTCACACAGACTCTGACGGGCGCGGCTGGCTTTTAAATAGTGGACCGCTCGACAGCCCTAGCGCCGCGCTGTGGATTTTCGGAATCTGAAAGCCGCGAGCACTGCGACACCGATGCCCATCAAGGTCGCCGTGGTTGGTTCAGGAGCGTCGGAGAGCCCGAAAGTAAGCTCCTGAATATTGCCACTGACGTTGTTCGTCGAAATGGTCAGCGTCTGGATATTCGAAAACGCCAGGACGCCGCTCGCGAATCCGCTGGGTACGGTCAAGGTGTCGCCGGCCACCGACCCAGCCGTTTCTCCCGCAAGAACCGTAAACGGTGCTGAAAACGTATAGGCCGGGTCCGCGAGCTGGGCGCCGCCGGCGTTTCCGCGCCAGAAGACGGTATAGAAATAGAGCGTGCCGACGGTTGAATCCAGCGTGATCGTGAGCTGATCGCTCGATTCCATATCGATCGTGCCCTGACTCGCCGAGCCGGTGAATCCGGTGAAATTTGAACCGGTGAGGTTGGCGCTATCCAAACTTGACGCACCGAGACCGGAAACGGTGAAGTTGACGCCGTTCACCGAGCCGGTGGCAGTTCCACCGGAGCTGCTGGCCCAATTCGTGAAATCGATGGTGGCCTTGGCCTGGGGTGCGAAGAACGCCGAAATCAGGAAGGCGGTCAAGACGGCCAAGCGGAATCTGGAGTGAGTGTGGGAGGGGTGCATTGGCTTCAGAGCGTGTCTTTCGACTGGAATGCGCCCCATCTTTAACGCGCGACGATTCTTACATCAAAGCGCGATGACGCTTACATCGACTTCAACAAATCGAGCATCGCCGACGACACGGTTTCCGGTTTTTCGTGCGGCACGAAATGTCCTGCTCCCGCGGCGATCCGATGGCCGGTCAGTTTCGGAAAACTCGCCCTTTCGGCTGCGGTCGGCTCGGGAGACGGTTTGCCGAAGGCGTCGTCGCCTCCGTAGAGCGTCATCACCGGGCACGTAATGGGAGGACGTTTGGCGAGTTCGCGTTCAGCGGATTCAAAGCGCGGCTCGCCCGAGGCGTTGCCGTTGCGGTTACGGTAGGAGTGGATCACGCAGTCGACGAAATCGGGATTTTCGAAAGACACCGCGGATTTTTCGTAGAGTTCGTCCGTGAATTTCCAGGTGGGCGACCAGGTTTGCCACATGTAGCGGCACAACGCTTTGCGATTTTTCTGCAGTCCGACGCGGCCGTTTTCGGTGTTGAAATACCACTGATACCAGGCTCGCTCGACGGCAGCGGGGGGTTGCGTCGTCGAAGGTGGCGCGAAGACGTTCTGAATCGTATAGCCGCCGATGAGCAGCGCCGCCGAGATGCGGTCGGGATAGAGCGCCGCCGCGACCGCCGCGGCTCGCCCGCCCCAATCGAATCCGGAGACGGCGAATCTGGGGAGCTTCAGCGCGTCGGCAAGATCGATCACGTCCTGCCCGATGGCGGCCTGCTCGGCCATTCTCGGCGCGGCGGAATCGAGGAATCGAGTCGCTCCGTAGCCTCGGATCCAGGGGACGATCACGCGATAACCGGCTTGCGCGAGCGGAGGCGCGACGTCGTCATAGGCATGCGCATCGTCGGGGAAGCCGTGCAGGAGAATCACGGGGAAACCGGAGGCCGGTCCGCTTTCGAGATAGGCGATGTCGAGGACCTTGGTTTTCGCGGATTTCGCGACGGATTGCGCGCGGAGCGTGACGGCGAAGGCGGCGGTTTTCAGAAGGTCCCGGCGGCTGAGCATCGCATCGAGATTACCATTTACAGGCCTCAGACGGCGGGGGACGCGACAGCGATGGAGCGCGTTCGGTAAACTATTAACTTGACTGAAATTGAACAGCGCAGGCAGGCGATTTCCGCGCGCCTCCCCAGCCTGAAAGTCGATGCGCTGCTGGTTTCTTCGGCGGCCAATGTCCGCTATCTTTCGGACTATACAGGGTCGAACGGGCTGGTCCTGATCACGTGCGGCGAGACGCATTTTTTCACCGATCCGCGCTACTCGATCGAGGCTTCGCAGAAGATTTCCGGGAAAGTCCACATCGTCAAAGGACCCATGATTCATGGGGTCGCGGCGATGCTGAAGCGCAAGAGGCTCAAGAAGATCGGGTTCGAGGCAGCGTGGCTGCGGTTCGAGGAATATGCGCGGCTGAAGGATCTGCTGACGCTCGGCGCGTCGCTGGTTCCGGTGGGTCGCGCGATCGAAGAGCAGCGGATGGTCAAGTCGGGAGGCGAGATCGCGAAGATCCGCAAGAGCGTCAACGTCAATTCCGAGGCGTTCCGGCGCGCGATGAAGCGGATGAAGGCCGGCGTTCGGGAGCAGGAGAT
>JAIQFJ010000286.1 GCA_020073325.1 Terriglobia bacterium
GGTCGCTTGCGTTGCCGCGCTCGGCTGGACCGAGTGGTGGTGCTGGCAGTTTTTCGATCCGGTGGCGCCGGTGGCGGTGTTGTATTTCCTGGGGTCGTGCTTTTTTCTGGGGCGATGCTTCGTGCGTCGATACGCGCTGCTGGCGGGGCTCGCGGTTTGGATTTTCGCCCTCTCGATCGCCGTGCATTTTCCGGTGAACCGTCCGTGGGTTTGCGCGGTCGCGTTCGCGATTCCGTATGCGGGTGCGATTCGCTGGAGACCTTCGTGGACTGCGCCGGGCGGGCGCTGGGGATGGGCGCTGCTGGTCTACGTGATGGCCATGCACTGGCTGGTCGCGTTGAAACCCGAGGTCAGCTCGGACGGGCTGGCGATGCATCTCGCGATTCCCGAGATGATCGCGCGGGCGGGGAAATTTCCGTTCGACTTTCAGCATTACGCATGGTCGCTGATGCCGATGGGAGGCGATTTCGCGTTTTCGGCGGTGTATCTGCTGGGCGGCGAGATGGCGGCGCGGCTGCTGAATTTCGCAGTGCTGGCGGCGATTGTCGTGATGGTGTATCGCGGAGCGCGGCTGTGGCTCTCCCAGGATCGGGCGGCGCTGGCCGCGGCGCTGTTTGCGTCGACGCCGGTGGTGCAGTTGGTGACCGGGTCGCTGTTTGTCGAAAATATCTGGGCGGCATTTGTGGTGGGCGGAGTGTTGGCGATGTGGGAAGGGGAGGTCGTCGCGGCGGGGGTCTTATTGGGCGCGGCGTTTGCGACCAAGGTGGGGACTTCGGCGTTTCTGGCGGCGGCTGTGCTGGCGTGGGGTGTCGGGCGGTGGATGGAGAAAGCCGGACGTTGGACAGAAAAAGAAAGACCAGCCGGTTTGACAACCGGCTTGCCGGCATGGCTGCCGGCCCCACATTTTGCTGCCATCGGACTATTTGTTGTTTTCGCGGCGCCGCCTTATTGGTATGCCTGGATCAAGACCGGGAATCCGATCTTTCCGTTTGCGAACAACGTGTTTCATTCGCCGTATTTCGATTCAGCGGCGGCGCTGAAAGACGGGCGCTATCAGCAGCCCGGGACTTGGGACGCGCTGTACAATGTCGCGTTCCGGTCGTCGAGGTTTATCGAAGGACAGAACGGTGCACTTGGATTTCAATATTTTCTGCTGCTGTTGCCGCTGCTGTTCCTGTTGAATCGCAAAGCGCCGCGGGTGCCGATTCTCGCCGGCGTGGCGGGCGCGATTGTGACGTTTGCGTCGCTGCCGAATCTGCGCTATCTGTATCCGGCGATGCCGCTGGTGTCGATCGGGCTCGCGTGGATGATCGCTGAAATTCCATGGCTCGCCTGGGGCGCGGCGGCGATGGTCGCGCTGAATCTGTGGTTTCTGCCGGCGGCGGGATGGTATCACAATGACTTCGCGGCGTTCGATGGAGAACGGCTCAAAGCGTACCTGAACTTCGCGGCGCCGCAGCGCAAACTGATCGACGCGGCGAATCGCATCGCGCCGGGACAGCCGATCGCGATTTTTCAATCGGCCAGCATCGCGGGCTTGCAGGCCGAGGCTTATCTCGACACCTGGCACACGTATCGCTTCTATCGCGGATTGATCGACGCGCCCGATGCAGCGCACATTGCTGAGATGTGCCGCGGGCTGGGGATCCGCTATGTGATGACGCCGATTCCTCCGCAGACCGATTCCGTGATCGTCGGGCAATTTCTAGAGACATGGACCGCGCCCACGGCGCAGCAATCGGGGCGCTATCAGATCCGGAGTTTGCTTGCCGAGCCGGTGGCGAAACCGCGCACCGTCGAGCCGGCGCCGGCGGGGAGCTATGAGGACCTCGACGCGCGGATCGAATACACGGGCTCCTGGCTGCACGACCACCAGTTTTATCAGTCCTCGGGCGGGTCGATCACATATTCCAACACGCCTGGGGATCGGGCGGTCTTTTTCTTTAACGGGCGGTCGATCGGGTACGTCTATACCAAGGCGTTCAATCGCGGCAAAGTCGAGGTGTCGATCGACCGGGTTTCGCGAGGCGTGATCGATTTGTTTTCGAAGGACGTCCAATGGCAGCAGCAGAGCGTGTTCGGCGGATTGGATCCGGGGCCGCATACGCTGGAGTTGCGCGTGGTGGACAAAAAGTACGTCGACGTGGACCGGTTGATCGTAAAATGAGGATTGAAATGCGACATCTCGCTGTGACGCTGCTTTTTGCCTCGGCCGTGTTCGGACAGAAGTATACGGGTCCGCGGCCGCCCAAGCCCGATGTGGTGTATCTGGTCCACGCGGATAATCTGGTCGCCACCGATGCCGTCACGGTGAAGCAGGAATCGAAGAAGAACGAGACTCAGTTCACCGTGGACGGTACCGGCGCCACGGCGAAGACGCCGTTGGCCGAGCCGATCTTCCTGATCGACTCCGACAAGATTCAGCCGCAAAGCCTGGAGCTGTACCGCTTCGATGTCAAGGGCGGCCATCGCGAGGTGACCATGACACAGAAGCGCACGCGGGGCGGACCGAGGCCGCTGCGGCTAACCGTTACGCGGCTCGACGGCAAACTGTACCGGATTGAAGCCGACGAGGAACTGGAAAATGGCCAGTATGGGCTCTCACCAAACGGCTCCAACACCGTCTTTTGTTTTGAGGTGTACTAGCACCCGTCTGATAAGATTAGGACTTATGTTTCTTGGGTTGGAGCATACCGCCATTGCGTCGCCGAGTCCGCGGACGCTGGCCGAATGGTACGTAAATCATCTGGGCTTCCGGATCAACTACGAATACGACGGCAATTATTTTGTGCGTGCGGCCAATGGCGGCATGCTGGAAATTATTCCTTCGGAAGGCGAGCGCGGTTCGAATAAGATGCGCGACCCGGGGGTCCGCCACCTGGCGATCGAGGTGAAGGATTTCGACGGGGCGTATCAGCAGTTGCGCAGCCAGAACGTCCATTTTGTCGGCGAGCCGTACATCAACCAGGGCAACCGGCTGGTGTTTTTTACGGACTGCGACGGGAATCTGGTGCATCTGATCCAGAGAGAGCGTCCGCTTCCATAGGGGAAGCGCCTCTGAAGGATCACCTTGCTTAGCCGGGTCTTTAAAGCTCTCACCTACCGCGACTTCCGCCTGATGTGGCTGGGCGCGTGTACGTCCACGATCGGGACCTGGACGCAACAGGTGGCGCAGGCGTGGCTGGTCTACACGTTGTCGAACGATCCGTTTTACCTGGGGCTCGACGCATTTCTCGGGCAGGCGCCGATCATTTTGCTTTCGCTGGTCGGCGGAGTGCTCGCGGACCGGCGCGATCGCCGTACGATGCTGCTGATGTCGCAGTACATCCAGATGACGACGGCGTTCATCCTGACGGCGCTCTTTTATTTTCACGTCGTGCATGTATGGCATATCCTGCTGCTTTCGTTTATCACCGGGATCGGCCAGAGTTTCGGCGGGCCGGCGTATTCGGCGCTTCTGCCGACGCTGGTCGGTAAGGAAGATTTTTCGAACGCGATCGCGTGGAACTCGATTCAGTTCAATCTGGCGCGGATCATCGGCCCGACCATCGCCGGCCTGACCCTGAAGCAGTTGGGGGCGACCTGGTGTTTCGGAATCAACGGGGTGTCGTTCATCGCGGTGATCATTTCTCTCTACGTAATCCAGGTTCGCTTCGTGCCGCAGAAATCCACGGAACCGATCATGGACGCGATGAAGGCGGGGATACGCTTCATACGAACGCAAGCGGGGCTCGATTCGCTGATCGTGCTCGCGTTTTGTTTGACGCTGTTCGCGATTCCGCTCATGACGTTCCTTCCGGTGTTCGTGAAGGAAGTGCTCAAGGGCGACGAGACGACATTTTCGGGATTACTGATCTGGTCCGGCGCGGGTTCGATTTGCGGAGCGCTGCTGGTGGCGGCATCGGGCAAGGTGAAGCGGCAAGGATTGGTCGCGCTGCTCGCCTTGATCGTGCTCGGCGGATTCGTCGCGGGATTTTCGCTTTCGCGATCGTTGACGCTTTCAAAGGTCCTGATCTTCGTGTGCGGAGCGGCGCTGATGTGGGTGTTCTCGATGGTGCAGTCGCTGGTGCAGGCGATCACCGCCGATGAAATGCGCGGCCGCGTGATGAGCGTGTACAACGTGGCGTTTCGCGGAGGGATGCCGATCGGCAGCCTGGTGTTCGGAAAACTCATTCCGGTGCTGACAATTTCGTTCGCGCTCACGCTGACGGGATCGGTGCTGGCGCTGCTCGGCATGTATTTCCTGTTCGTGCACCGGCGGATCGCGACGTTGTAGGAAAGCGCAGCCGGTCCGGCGACCGGCTCGCTGCTCTGACGAGCCGCCCCACATAAAATAGATCCATGCGATTCTTGGCGACAATTTTGGCTGCGGGCACCTGTCTCGCGCAGGCTCCTCTTGCGGAAAAAATTCAAAGCGAGCTTCAGAAATCCGGCGCGCCGAGTGTGTCGGTCGCCGTGGTGACCGATGGAAAGCTGACGTTCGCCCAAGGATTCGGGAAAGCCGACATCTCCAGCGGACGGGCCAGCGACGTCTCGACGCGCTACGCGGTCGGGTCAATCTCGAAGCAGTTCACGGTCGCCGTGCTGCTGCTGCTCGAGGAGGAAGGCAGGCTTTCGCTCGACGACAAGGTGTCGAAATATTTTCCGGATCTGATGCGCGCCAACGAGATCACCATTCGCCAGCTTGTTTCGCACACGGCCGGCTATGAAGATTTCGCGCCGCAGGATTACACCATTCCCGAATGGCTGAAGCCGACCACGCCGCGCGCGACGCTCGACCGGTGGGCGAAGAAGCCGCTGAATTTCGATCCGGGCACGCGCTGGCAGTACAGCAACACGAACTATGTGCTGGCAGGAGCGATCGCCGAAAAAGTGTCCGGCAAGACTCTCATCGCGATGCTGAAAGAGCGGATTTTCGAGCCGCTGCAAATGAAATCCGCCGGAGACTGTTTGCCGATTCTGTCCGGCGACGCGATCGCGTATACGCGTTTTGCGCTCGGTCCGCCGCGTCCCTCGCAGCGTGAAGCGGACGGCTGGTATTTCGCAGCGGGAGAGCTGTGCATGACGCCGTCGGACCTGGCGCGCTGGGACATCGCGTTTCTCGAGAAGAAAATTCTTTCGGCGAAGTCGTACGAAGAGTTCACGCGTGAGACGTTGCTCGCGAATGGAGACCACACGCATTATGCGCTCGGGCTCTCGCTGCGCGAAATCGACGGGCTGGCCGAGTTTTCGCACGGCGGCGAGGTTTCGGGATTCATTTCGTCGAACGCCGTTTTCCAGACCCGCAAGGGCGCGGTGGTGGTGCTTTCGAATCAGGACGGCATGAATCTGGTGCAGCCGCTCTCCGACGAAATCGCGCGGATGACGTTCCTGCCCCCTTCGGCGTCGGCGCCGAAAGACACGGATGTGCCTCGTGTAACCGGCGTCGTGGAGGGATTGCAGAAAGGAAAAATCGATCCGGCGCTGTTCACCGAAAACGCGCGGTTTTATTTCACCGCGACCGCTCTTGGCGATATTAAGAGCTCGATTGCGCCGCTCGGAAAACTCAAGTCGGTGGCGCTGGCGAGGCAGGGGTTGCGCGGCGGAATGACGTTCCGCATCTATCGCGCCGAGTTCGAGCATCGCACCATGAATCTCAGCATCTACGTGACGCCGGACGGAAAATTCGAGCAGTTCATGGTTGAGGCGGCGAACTGAAGCAGCATGCGGGCGCTGGCGGTCGCGCTGATTTCGGCTTGCCTTTGCCGCGGAGAATGGATTCGCGTCGAGACTCCCGGCATCGAGCTGTTCACCGACGCGGGTGAAAGATCGGGCCGCGCCGCGATAGGGCGCTTCGAGCAGATCCGCTCGATTTTCCTCCAGGCCGGAATTTCCAATGCGCCTCTGCGCCTGCGCGTTTTCCTGTTTGACTCGACCAACGAATTTCATCTCTACCATCCGCGCACCGACGGCTTTTATTATCCAGGCGCCGATCGCGATTACATCGCGTTTCACACCGGCCCCGAGTCGGGCCGCGTCGCTTTTCATGAGTACGTCCACATGGTGCTGCGGCATTCCGCGGTCGCGCTGCCGAAGTGGTTCGATGAAGGATTTTCGGAATTTTATTCCACTGCGGAGATGGACCGGAACCGGCTGAAGATCGGCGCGCCGATCGATTCGCATGTCGCCCTGCTTGCTTCGGAACACCGGCTGAACGCGGCGCAACTCTCCGCGGGTTCGTCGGACAGCGCGTTCTATGCCGAGAGCTGGGCGCTGGTCCATATGCTGACGCTCGACAATCGGTACAGTCCCGGATTTCGCGCGATGGTGGATGCCATGAAGGAAGGCGACACCATCGAGGCCTTGCGCAAGGCGTACGGCCGACCGATCGAGAAGGTGCAGCAGGATCTACAGGCGTACTTGCACGGTGGCAGTTTCAACGCCGCTGTTTTTCACGTGCAGCTTCCGGCATCGGTGGATGCGCCGCGGATCGAGATCGACGCCTCAATGAAGGCGCGGCTCGCCCTGGCGGAACTGCTGTCCAACGATCGGAGCAAGCTCGACCGGGCGCTCGCCGCGTACCAGGCGTTGTCCCGGGACTACGAGAATCGATGGGAAATCGAGCAGGGTTGGGGGGAGTTTCTGGCGCGCGAGCGGAAGAACATCGAGGCCGTCGAGCATTTGGCGCGCGCCGCCGGTCTGGGCAGCGACGATCCCCGAATGTACGTGAGGTACGCCCGCGTGCTGAGCATGACCAACCGCGACGGCGAGGCCACGGGTGCCCTGAAGACGGCACTCAAGCTCGACCCCACGTCGGACGATGCCCACTTCGAACTGGCCGTGACGTTGGTGCGGACGGGGAGCTATCGCGAAGCGCTGGCGGAGTTTCACGCCATCAAGCACCTGTCTCCCGAGCACGCATACCGCTACTTCTATCACTTGGCCGAGGCGCATTACAGGGTCGGCGACATCGCCCAGACCCGGCTGCTGATTGAGAAGGGGCGGGCCAAGACGCGAAACCCCGAGGAGATCGCGGCGCTGAACCGCTTACAGCAATCCCTGGACCGGGCGAAGAGGTAGTCAGTCGGGATCGAAGTGGCGATCCACGTACATCCAGATTACCCGCGCCCAGCGTGTGACTGCCGGCACGAATGGCAGGTACCCGATGAAGGCGCACAGCATCACCACGTCGAACGGCCAATGGCTAATGCGCCAGATCAGCAGGACGATTGCCAGACCGGGCGGGATGGAGAGAATGTAGCTGAAGTACATGGCCCCCAGGAAGTATCCGGGCTCGCGCTCGAACTTCAGACCGCATACCGGGCACTTCTCATGCATCGACAGGAATCCGCGCCACAAAGGTACGCGAAAGATCGCCCCCGTGCGGCATCGCGGACAGAGCTGCCGAAAGATGGACTGGAGGGCGTTCGCCACTACTCTGAGGATAGCGCCGAACCGTGGAGCAGGCTTTCAGCCCGGGGCGCCTTCTGGGCCTTCAGTCGTGCCGGCATACGCGCTGGACCACCGATACTCTTCCGCCTCATTCGCCAAACCCGCGCGAACCGGATTCTCCTCAATCAACGGGTGGTTACAGCCTGAGCCAGCACTCCAGGCTGATTTCCTTCGGAAGAGTACCTTTTGATTTGCGCGACTTGGCCTCTACCTGAGCCGAAAGGATAAACAGGTATGTCCAAGCCAAAGAAGCATTCCAAGAAGCCCGGCGAGAAGAAGATCGCGACGGGCCAAGGCAAACGGGGCCGAAAACGGAAAGGGATGTGCCTGGAAGATCGACCCATACTGGAACCGAACGCGGCGGGAATTGATATCGGTGCGAGGGAAATCTTTGTAGCCGTACCACCGGACCGGGATGAGCATCCGGTGCGGGTATTCTCAACCTTCACCGAAGATTTGGAGAAAATGGCTCAGTGGTTGGTCAGTTGTGGGGTCACTACGGTGGCGATGGAATCTACCGGGGTGTACTGGATTCCGCCCTACGATATGCTGGAACAACACGGGGTGAAGCCTTGTTTGGTGGACGCCCGTGGCATGAGAAATGTGCCGGGGCGACGCACCGACTGGCACGAATGCCAGTGGCTGCAATTTCTGCATTCGGTAGGATTGCTGCGGCCGGCATTTCGACCGGACGGCGATGTCTGTGCGGTGCGGTCGTTAATGCGATACCGCAGCGATCTGGTGCAGATGGCCTGTCAACATATCCAGCACATGCACAAGGCCCTGACGCAGATGAATCTACAAATCCATCATGCGATCAGCGACATGACGGGGTTGACCGGCCTGGCCATCGTGGATGCCATTTTGAACGGGCAACGCGACCCAGTGGAGTTGGCGAAACTGCGAGATCCGCATATCAAAGCCAGTGAAGAGACGATTCGCAAATCGCTGGTGGGCAATTGGCGGCCGGAGCACCTGTTCACGCTGAAGCAATCGCGGCAAATGTACCAACATTACTGGGAGCAGATCGCCGCTTGCGATGAAGAGATCGAGAAGTTGTTGGTGGCGCTCCAGCCCCGGGTGGACCCCAACGAGAAGCCCATGCCGCTGTCAGCGCCGCCGAGAAATAACACCGCGCCGGTCGGTTTGGTAGTGCACCAGTAGGATGGGGTTTTAGCAGGGGGGATGCGGGGGGCGGCACGCCCTCCGAGGGGGTCTGGGGGGAACGCCCCCCAGTTGGCGAGGACGCGGTACCACTCTACACCAGTTTC
>JAIQFJ010000287.1 GCA_020073325.1 Terriglobia bacterium
CCGCTGATCGGCATCTTCGGATTCTTGAAACCGTACAAGCGCATCGCCGAATCGCTCAGGGCGTTTCGAAGACTGATTCGGGTCAGACCGGACGCGCGCATGATCCTGGTGGGCGAGGCGCACGAAGAGCTGCCGCTCGATTCGATGATTCATTCGATGGGACTCTCGGCGCACGCCCGGCACCTGGGCTTCACGCCGATCGAGGATTTCAACGGCTACGTCAGCGCATGCGACATCATTTTGAATCTGCGCTTCCCGACCGTCGGCGAAAGCTCCGGCACACTACTGCGAGCTTTGGGAATGGGACGCGCGGTGGTGGTTTCCGATATCGGATCGTTCCGCGAATATCCGGACGAGATTTGCTTAAAAGCGCCTGTCGATGCGACCGAAGAGGATCATCTTTACGAGTACTTGAACCTGCTGGTGTCGCGCCCCGACGTCGCGCGAGGGCTCGGCGAGCGGGCTCGCCAGTGGGTGGAGCGCGAATGCAACTGGGAATCGGTCGCGCGGCGCTACGCTGACTTTCTGCAGTCCGTCGTCGACGGAAGCCCCATCGCGACTCGCGATGCTGAGGTAGACGAAAGCCCCGCCAGTCATGGCGAGGTTGAATCACAGCCCGCAGCCGTCGACGTTTCCGGAGAATACATCGCAAGCTGGGCTCCGGTCGAAGATGGCTCGCGAGCGTATGTCGAAAGCCATCTCACACGGCTCGAAAAGACGCTGCAAGTCACGCCTCCGGGCGGTCTCGAAGATCGCGCGCTGGAGATGGGCGCGTATCTGCAGATCACGCCGGCTCTCAAGACCCGGCTGGGATACGGCGAAGTCTACGGCTGCTATTACGGTCCCGCGGGCGAGCATACCTGCAAAACGGTCGTCAGTGAATCGGGTGAGGAATTTCAGTGCCGCATCGATCTCTTCGACGCCGAAAAAGACAGATTCCCCTACGTGGACGGATTTTTTTCGACCGTGCTGTGCTGCGAGCTTCTGGAGCATCTGCCCGCCGATCCGATGTTCATGATGAGCGAGATCAACCGCATCCTCAAGCCGGGCGGGCACCTGGTGCTGACCACGCCGAACATCGCGTCGCTGCGCGCGGTTGCCGGAATTTTGCAGGGCTTTCATCCCATGTTGTTCCCGGCGTACATTCGTCCACGCGAATCGGGCGAGGTGGATGCGCGGCACAATCGCGAATACACGGCTCCCGAGATTCGCGCGCTGTTTGAGATTTCCGGGTTCGAGGTGGAACTGCTCGACACGGGTCCGTTTCGTGACGAACCGAAACCGGAACTGGGCTGGGTGGAGCATCTGCTCGATCGTTATATGCTGTCGAAGGAGCATCGCGGCGACGGAATTTACGTGGTGGGCCGCAAAGTCGCGCCGGTGAAGGATCGTTATCCGTCGTGGCTGTACAGCTAAATGGCCGTATTCCAAAATCTCGCGGCGAAACAGGACGGCGGCTCGATTCGCGTTCGTTTTGAGATCGATCAGCCGTGCGTGGTCGGCTACCAGATTTACGATCCCGCCACCGGCGCATTCCTGTTTGAAGGCGAGTGGCACGAAGTCCGCGGCCGCAATGTCGATCTGGAAGTCGCGGTGCCAGCGGATGACGGGCCGTATCGCATCCACGTCGCTCCGGTGGAAGATCGCGAAAAATTCATTCTGATCGACGCGCACGTTCACGACGGAGCGCTCGAAATCGCCGCGCCGCGTGTCGCGACGCAATCGGGGCTGCGTCGCGAACGGATTTTCCGGTCGATTCCGAAGGCGCTGCTGTATCCGCCGCAATCGCTGTGGAGGCATCGCAAGCTGATCCGGTCGATGGTCCGGCGCGATATTCTGTCGCGGTATAAAGGCAGCTTTTTCGGCGCGCTGTGGACGTTTCTCAATCCTCTGCTGCTGATGGGGACGTATGCGTTTGTCTTCGGCGTCGTGCTGAAGACGCGTTTCGGCGCGGACAGCTCGGGAATCGGATACGTGCTGTATTTCCTGGCGGCGATGCTGCCGTGGCTCGCGTTTTCCGAAGCCGTGGGGCGATCGACCTACGTGATTCTCGAGTATCGGAATTTCGTGAAGAAGCTGGTCTTTCCGCTGGAGACGCTGCCGGTGAACCTGGTGATCGCGGGGATCGTGACGGAAGCTTTCGGCCTCGCGATTTTCCTGACCGGTCTGATCGCCGCGCGGCATGCGATTCCGCTTTCGGTGATCTGGCTGCCTTTGTTAATCGTCCCGCAGATCGTTCTGACGCTGGGGTTGTGCTGGCTGCTTTCGGCGCTGGGGGTTTTCGTGCGCGACCTGGCGACGGTCACGACGTTCGTCCTGACGCTATGGTTTTTCCTGACGCCGATCTGCTATCCCGAGTCGAGCCTTCCGGCAGCGGCGATGCAGCTCGAAAAATTCAATCCGCTCTTCGTGCTGGTCCGCGGCTATCGGGCGGTCTTCCTGCAGAATGAGGCGCCGCACCTGAGGTCGCTTGCGGCGTTATGGCTGCTCTCGATTGCGGTCGCGGTGGCCGGACATGCGTGGTTCCACCGCCTGCGCCGCAGTTTTGCGGATGTGATTTAAATCAGTTCGCGCGTGATTGCGACGGCACGAATGTCAGGATGTCGTCGAGGGCATCTTCCGCCAGCCCGCTCCATGCCGGATCCTGTTGAAGTTTTTTGAGGTGGTCGACCACGGCCGCGTTTGCGAGCGCGTGGTGAATCCGTGCCAGATGCCCCAGACTTTGAATCGCGGCAGTTTTCACTTCGGGCCGCCGGTCCTCAAGCGCGTCCAAACACAATCTCTCGGCGAAATCGAGGTTGCGTTCGTGAAGCGCCATGCGCAAGAGCGCTCGTGCAGCCTCCACAGCCTTGGCACCTAGAAGGGCGTGACGAAGTTCCTCGTGACTGATCGGTTGAAGCTCTTCGTATTTCATGCCGTGCCTGCTCTCATGTCTTGTCTTCGGTTTTTATTATATTGCCTCGCCGGTCGGTGAGGTTGTTTCGGACCAGCGCGGCGCGCTGCTGATCCGTGAGTTCCTCCCAAATTCGGACGTGGCCATGGAAGCGGCCTTCCGTGGTCCGATCCAAGACGACAATTTCATCGTGAGTCCGATCAACGCCGATACGGCGAGGGGATGTGGGTTTCACCTGCGCAGAGTTGTCGAGAGCCGCTTGCCCATCCTTGGGCGCTCGGTTTGACCCGGGACGGTCTTTCGTGCCGTGCTTCGGATTTCCTTCGAACACCCCGACATTGTCGCGTTTTAATTACTCTCGATCGCGTAATATCCCTTGCGGGCTTGCACCTTGTAGTCTTTCGCCGCGACCCGGATTTCGATCTTGTGATACGAGCCGTCTTTTTTTCCGCCCGGAGGTGCATAGCTGATGGAATATTGCGAGCGCATCTCTTCCTGCAGTTCGCGGAAAATATCGTCGAGCGAATTTTTGCGATCCACTTTGTAGACGTGGCCGCCCGTCTCGCTCGACATCCGGTTCAAATCGCCCATGCCTGAGCCGCCGCCGAGCGTGATGGTGCCGAAGCCGCCGCCGTGGTACATCGAATCTTCGTAGTCGATGCTGTAGATGATCGAGTCGGCCTTCTGCGCCGCTTCGATCGCTTTTTCCCGTGACGTCTTGCTGCCGGTATCGACGCCGTCGGTGATCAGCACCATCGTCTTGCGGCCCACCTCAGTGCGGAGTTTTTCGGTCGCGGCCAGGTACACGGCGTCGAACATGATGGTCCCGGCCTGGCTCTGCTGCGTCGGCACCGGACCCGGATGCAGGCCGCCGACGGGGACGCTGAGTCGCAATTGATTCAGGCCGTCCTGCAGCAGGCGGGGCGAATTAGTGTCGTCCTGCAACAGTTCCGCTTCGGCTCCGAACTGCATCAGAAACGCCAGGTCCTTCTTGCGAAGAACCTTGGAGAAAAATTCGTAGGCCGCGCGGCGCTCGATGTCGATCAGCCGCTCCTGGCTCTTGCTGGTATCGACCAGCAGGCCGATTGTCAAGGGCAGATCGGTCTCGCGCGTGAAGTACTTGATCTCCATCTCCTTGCCGTCCTCGAAAACCTTGAAGTCGCTTTTTTCGAGATTTCCGACCAGGCCGTTGCCCTTGTTTCGAACCGAGCACAGGACGTTGACCAGGCTGACGTCGACCTTGATGGTCGGCTCCTCCTGCGCGAACGCGACGGAGCACAAAGCGAGAAGAATCGGGAAGACCTTCATATACTTACAATCATAGATGCGCGGAGAATAGATCCAGTTACCATGCGAAAAGCGTTGAATCATCTGAAGAAAGCCGATCCGGTGCTGGGGTCGATCATCGAACGGGTGGGTCCCTATAAGATCCAATACCGGGAGCCGGTGTTTCAGACGCTGGTGCGGTCGATCGTGTATCAGCAACTGCACGGCAAGGCCGCCGCGACGATTTTCGGGCGGCTGGCGGCCGCGGCCAAGGTCGATCCGCTGACGCCCGAATCGATTCTCAAGCTGCGTCCGGCGCGGATGCGGGCGCTGGGGCTATCGAATCAGAAGATGACGTATATCCGGGAGCTGGCGAAACTTACGCGGGCTGGAGAGATCGATTTTGGGCGCTTTCTCACGCTTGAAGACGTTGAGGTGATCGAGCACCTGACCCGCTGCAAAGGCGTCGGCGTGTGGACCGTCCACATGTTCCTGATCTTTGCGCTGCGGCGTCCCGACGTTCTGCCGACCGGCGACCTGGGAATTCGCGCGGCGATGAAGAAGGCTTACGATCTGCCCGAATTGCCCAAGCCGGAGGAGATGCATCGGATCGCGGCGTCGTGGCGGCCGTACTGCTCGGTTGCGTCGTGGTATCTGTGGCGTAGCCTGGATAACGCGGGTGAGATGTGACTGACTGGGAGCGCACGCTCGAACGGTGGACAAAAGCCGGGCTTCTCGATGAAGCCGCCGCGTCGCGCATCCGCGCGTTCGAGCAGGAGAACGCGGGTTCGACTCGATGGCGCTGGCCGGCGGTGGTCGCGCTGGTCTTCGGCGGATTGATGCTCGCGGCAGGTGTGCTGCTGTTTGTCGCGGCGCATTGGGAGACCCTATCGCCTGAGGCGCGATTCGCGCTGGTGGTCGCGATGGTCGGGGTGTTTCACGTCTTCGGCGCGATGACGCGAACCAGGGCGCTGGCGACCACGCTGCACGGGGTCGGCACGGTATCACTGGGAGCGGGCATCTATTTGTCCGGTCAAATCTTCAACATGGACGAGCATTGGCCGTCGGCGGTGCTGCTGTGGGCGATAGGATCAGGCGTGGGATGGTGGCTGTTGAGAGATTGGGTCCAATTTGCGATGTTCGCGATGCTCGCGCCGTTCTGGGTGACCGGCGAGTGGATCGAGTTGTTTCCGCGGATCGGCAGCGATGCGTTCCGGGTGCTGCTGGAAGGACTGCTGTTGCTGTCGATGACGTATCTCGGCGCGCGGTCGCGAACGGTGGACGGGGTGAATCGGCAAGTGCTGGCGTGGATCGGCGGGATCACGCTGCTGCCGTGCGCGGTGGCGCTGAGCCTGCAAGCGGCGGCGTGGGGGCACGACACGAACGGATCGGCCGGGCCTGTCGGCGCCGGATATGTCGTCGCGTTCGGGGTGCCGCTGGCGCTGGCGGTCGCGTTTCGCGGGCGCGAGGTGTGGATGAATGCGATCGCGGCGTCGTGGGTGTTGCTGCTCGGCCTGATCGGGATTACGAACAACATCGGGTTGTATCTGTGGTGCGCGCTGGGGGCGGCGGGACTGGTCGCGTGGGGCGTTCGCGACGGAGCGAGCGAGCGGGTGAACCTGGGAATGGCGGGCTTCGCGTTGACGCTGCTGTTCTTCTATTTTTCCGCAGTGATGGACAAGCTGGGACGGTCGGCGAGCCTGATCGGGTTGGGGCTGCTGTTTCTGGCGGGCGGATGGGGGTTCGAGAAGATGCGCCGCAGGTTTGTGGCGCAGGCGCGGGAGTCGGCATGAAGCGAGGATTGCTGCTGGCGGCGGTGCAGGTGGCGATGGTGCTGTCGATCGGCGCGAAGCTGCTGGCCGATCGCGCGTCGTTGCCGCGCGTCTGGGTGCGGACGGCGCCCTACGATCCGAATCTGCCGGTTCGCGGGCGCTATGTGCGGCTGATGGTGGAGGCGGAACCTCGCGGGTTCGGATCGGGCGTGATCTACGCGGCGTCGCGGCTTTCGGCGGAGGATGGAAAACTGATCGCTCGGCCGGACGAGGGTGGAAATGTCATGGTGACGATTTCCGGGAATCGCGCGCGATTGAGCGAGGCGGTCGCTTACTTTATTCCCGAGCATGTACCAGATCCTTCGCGGAGGCCGGTGGGGGAGGAGTTGTGGGTGGAGGTTTCGGTGCCGAAGCGAGGTCCGCCTCGGCCGATTCAGTTGGGGGTGCGGCGCGACGGCGTGTTGAGGCCGCTTGAGGTGAAGTAAGTTCACGCAAAGGCGCGGAGGTTATTTGTCGCGGATGATTTCGCGGGCGCAGTTGTGGCCGGGGGCTCCCATGACGCCTCCGCCGGGATGTGCGCCGGAGCCGCATAAATACAGGCCTTTGACGGGGGTCCGGTAGCGAGCCCACCCCGCGACGGGACGGAGCACGAACATCTGGTCGAGGCTCATTTCGCCGTGAAAAATGTTGCCGCCGGTGATGCCGAAGCGCTGTTCGAGATCGTAGGGAGAAAGGGTCTGGCGTTCGACGACGATCTGGCGAATGTTGGGGCAATATTCTTCGATCACGGCGAGGATGCGGTTCGAATACGGTTCGCGCTGTTCGTCCCAGGTGGTTCCGCGCAGCGTGTAGGGCGCGTATTGCAGAAAAATTCCCATGATGTGGCGGCCGGGCGGAGCAAGCGACGGGTCGTACATCGTCGGGATCGTCATTTCGATCAGCGGCGAGTGCGAGGGCTTGCCGTATTTCGCGTCATCCCAGGCCTTTTCGATGTATTCGACCGACGGACAGATGTGCATGGTCGCGCGATGCTGCGGGCCTGGAGAACCGGGGAGTGCGGTGAATTCGGGAAGTCCGCTCAAGGCGAGATTCATTTTGAGCGACGTGCCTTCGGTGCGGAATTTCTGGATGCTGTCGCGAAAATCGGGATCGAGGTCGGCGGCTGAGAGCAGTTTCAGGAACGTCCGGCGCGGGTCGAGATTGCTGGCGACGATCTTTGCTTCGATTTCTTCGCCATCGCGAAGCACGACGCCGCGGGCGCGGCCGTCGCGGACCAGGATTTTTTCGACCGGCGCATTGACGCGGATCGTCGCGCCGCGGGCTCGGGCGGAATCGGCGATGGCGTTCGAGACGGCGCCCATGCCGCCGCGGACGAATCCCCACAATCCGCGATGTCCGTTCACGCCGCCCATGCAGTGATGCAGAAGAATGTAGGCTGTGCCGGGAGATCGAGGTCCGCCGTTGGCTCCGATGACGCCGTAGGTGGCGAGCGTCACTTTGAGTTCTTCCGATTCGAACCATTCGTCGAGAAATTCCGAGGCGCTCTGCGTGAAGATTTTGATCAGTGCGACGATTTCCTTGCTCGAGAGACCTTTCATGGCGCCGACCAGGCGCAGGTAATGCGGCAGGTCGACGGCGCGCGGGGGAAACGGCGGAGGCGTGGTGAGGAGCAACGATTCGGCGACGATCGCGAGGCGCTCCAGACGTTCTTCGTACTTGGGATAAACTTCGGCGTCGCGCTTGGAAAATTTCGCGATTTCGTCCAGCGTCTTTTTCCGGTCCTGCCACATGAAGAGATGGCGGCCGTCGGGGAATGGGGAGAAAAACGCCGGATCTTTGGAGTCGACGACGTAGCCGAATTTTTCCAGTTCCAGCTCGCGCACGACTTTTTCCTGCATGAGGCTGGAAAGATACGACGCGGTGGAGACGCGGTAGCCGGGCCAGATTTCTTCGGTGACGGCGCAGCCGCCGACCAGTTCGCGCGATTCGAGAACGAGGACGCGGCGTCCGGCGCGGGCGAGGTAGGCGGCGGTGACGAGTCCGTTATGGCCGGCGCCGATGATGATGACGTCGAAGGATTGGGACACTATTTTTCAGGATAGCGGGCGGCGGCCGTTTCGAGGGCGGGCGAGCGCGCTCCATTACTGTCGCGCCTCAAAGACGAGTGATCGAGAGATGCAGGATCAACCGCTTGCTGGCGCGCGCGGCTCGGTATCGGGGATTCGATTTGAAGCGCGATAGTGATGAAGCGCGCTCGCGATCGACGCGGCGGCCGCGCTTGCAAGGACGGCGCAGGTGACGGGATGGTCCCACAAGAGAGCAGCCAGATCGTGTCGGAAGGGATGCCTGGGACCCGTTCCGCAGCAGCGCGGTACGCCCATACAGAGGTGCTGAAACTCCAGATCACGGCGGCTGCAAATGCTCCGGCGGCTGCGTGAAGGAAGGGAGCGCGTCTTCCGAATCCGCTGATAGCGTACCCCGTCGCCGCGCCGATCGAAAGGAAAGCGAACAAAGCGATCAGGTCACGGCGATAGGGCCACGCGTTGCGGAACGTAATCGTGCCCGCTACCACGATATAGGTAAGCCACAGGATACGGTGAATTTTCACCATCAGGATTCGATCGAGATCCAGAAGGATTCGCGCCAGGTTTCGCCGGGGGCGACATGCGGCAGAGCGGCGCCCGGGGTGTTGAAGGCGTTGGTGAGTGCGGTCATCGGCTCGATGCACACGAAGGAGCTGTTTACGGGCGAGTAGAC
>JAIQFJ010000288.1 GCA_020073325.1 Terriglobia bacterium
ACTGAACGTTCGCCGCTTCCTGCGGTCGCGGTTCATTGCCGGCATCCCGCTGAATCAGCCGTTTAAGGAACCGCGACCGCAGGAAGCGGCCGACGCCGATCATTTTCACACAGACTCGTGATGGCGGGGGCAGGGGTGCCAAATGTGCAGCACGTTGCGCCTGAGCGCGAGCCCTCGCGTTTCGGCACCACGCCTTAATACGAGTTTGTGTCGACAACGCACGACCGGCCCCGCGCCAGTGATGGCGGGGGCAGCACCGCCGTGCGCCTGAGCGCGAGCCCCGGCGTTTCGCACCCGACCTGTCACGGGACACGGTTCCGGCGCGCGAGTCTACTTCGCGGCGTATGACTTCGAGTATTTGTTCCGCGAGTTATACACCGTAAACGCGCCGTTCGACTCGGCGGAAACCTTGAGGAACTTGCCTTCGCAATGCTCTTCGATGTTCGCGATCATCGTGTCCGACACATTTGCCTCGCTTCCGCCCGCCACCGAGAAATGGAGCTGCCACAGATCCTCCAGGCCCGGCGTTTCCTTCAACGTCTTCCAGCCCTTGGGATCGCCGCCTTTGCGTGCGCCGTTGTTCATCACGATCACACGCGGCGCAAGGCCGTGAACGACCGGCGCGGTTTCTCCGCCATGATGATCGCTCAGGAAAAGATCCACTTTGCCGACGCGATTTTCCGTACACAGCAGCGCGATTTCTTTGTTCCACGTCAGGTCGCCCAGGTCGGCGAAACGAAATTTCCCGTACTGAATGAGCACGCCCGCCGATTGCGCGTTCTCGGCGATTTCTTTATCCTGCGGCTCCGGCTGGACGCCCGCGCAGAAGGGATTCGCATCGCCCCTTTTGTTGATGTGTTCGCCGCCCGATTCGACCACGGTCACTTCGAGTCCCTTGATCGGAATCGTGTCGCCGGGCTTGGCGATCTGGCGATGCTGCTTCTCCATCGCGGCTTCGTAGGCCTTGAAGGTCTTCTGCTGATCGGCCGACGTGTCGACGGTGGGGCCGTGATCGTAGAACGTGCCGGCGGTGAGGCGCTCCAGCAGATTCGGCACCCCGCCTTCGTGATCGGAATGATGATGAGTGATCAGGACGGACTCGATATGCTTCACGTGGGCCATCTTCGCCGCCGCGGCAATGCGATCGGCGTCGCGTCCGCTGAAATTCGAATAACCGGTGTCGATCAGGAGGGCCTGGCCGGACGGAGAAACGACCAGCGTCGATTGGCCGCCTTCGGTGTCGATGAAATAAATGTCCAGCGTCTTGGCGGCGTGGGCGGAGGCGGCGAGCAACAGCGCAAGTAGAAATCGCATCAGTCCGATGCTATCAAGATGTGCAAAACGGAGTGCGGGCTTTAGCCTCGTAATGAGCATGCGGAGCTAAAGCTCCGCGCCGGCTGAAGCACGCCCTCCACGAGATCTCTTTTTTCTTTCCGCGATCCACAGAATCGCGAAGCCGAGCACATTTCCCAGCACGACTACGCCGCCGATTTTCATGCTGAACCAGAAGCGGCTCTCGACGGCGATGATCGGAAAGATCGACAAGACCACGTAGAGCAGCGTCATCGCGAATCCGGAAAGCGAGGCGATTTTCACCAGCGCCGACGCATCGCGCGAGGCGATCGGCACCGCGAACATCACCAGGTACGTCAGCGCGTAATAAATTCCCGCCGCGTTGTTGAAAAGCTGCATCGCTTCCTGGCTGCCGACGCCCAGCATCCCCGAGATGCTGAACGCCAGCGTCATCGCGCCGACGAACAGAATCGAAAGCATTGGCGTTCTATATTTCGGGTGCAGGCGCGTGAACCACTGCGGCAGCAGATCGTCCCAACCGGCCACCATCGGCAGCCGCGCGGTTCCTGAAAAATTCACGCTGACCTGCGCGACGCGCATGCCCAGCACGCATAGAATCACCACGCTCGCGATGCGCGCGCCGACGCCGAATGGATGCGTGGCGATCGCCAGCACCTGCGAGATCGGCGAGATCAGATCGATATTCTGATCGCCGTCGTACCACAGCACCGAGCCCGTGCCGAGGATAAACAGAACGGCGATCACCGGCGCGGCGATGATCACGCTGCGTCCGATCAGCTTCGCGGCCTCGCGCGTCTCGCCCGCGAAAATCGCGATGTACTCGAATCCGCCGAGCGCGCCGAAGCCGAGCTTTCCCAAAATATTCAGATTCAGAAGCGTCAGCGCCGGCATGGCCAGCGAAAACGGCTGCGTCTTCGGGTGCCCTCCGCGCAGCCAATCGACGCCGGGCAGCACGATCATCAGCGAAAGAATCGCGACCATGGTGAAGCCGCCCGCGCGATGCAGCCACTTCCCTGCTCCCAGGCCGACCGTCGAGAGCCACGAGAGTCCCGCCATGATGATCGCGCTGGCCAGGCCGATGAACCATTTGCTTTCGACGATCCACTGCGCGCGGTCGCCGAATGCGTAAGCGATGCTGGTCGCCGAGATCAGGCCGATTTCGGAATTGAGGATCATCGAATAGATCCACAGATTCCAGGCGACCAGGAAACCGACGCGTTCGTCGAAACCGATCTTGGCCCACTGATACAGCCCGCCTTCGAGCGGCATTTTGCGGCTGAGGTGAATGACGACGATCGCCGAAGGAATGTAAAACAGAATGACGGCGAGCAGCCAGAAGACGGCATGCGACGGTCCAAGCTTCGCGCCTGCGCCGACCCAGCTCATCCCCATGATGAACAGGATCTGCGTGAACACCAGGTCCCACAGCCCGAGTTCCTGCTTCAGCTCCGCACTGTGGATCCGGACGTCTTCGCCTGCCCGCATGAGGATCGGATCAGTTTAACGCATCAGGATGAACGCGCTCCATGTCTGTCGCGCCTGAAAATGCAGACAATTTCGCCGAGTAGGAATTCAGGCGCGACAGACATGGAGCGCGTCGAAGTTTACTTCGCCGGATGAAAGGCGTCGTCCCAGCGAACCTCGGTCGGTTGCTCGGCGCTTTCGATCTGCAGATTCACGACGACAGGCTCCTGGCCGCTGCGGACGACGACGGCCTCGACCGGCATGTCCGGGCTCGCGTTCATTTCCTGATGCGGGACGTACGGAGGCACGTAGATGAAATCGCCAGGATCGGCCTCAGCGAAATATTCCAGCTTTTCACCCCAGCGGAAGCGGGCGCGTCCGCGGACGATGTAGAGCACCGTTTCCACCTCGCCATGATGATGCGCGCCGGTCTTCGCGTTCGGCTCCACCACGACGGTCCCGGCCCACAGCTTGTTCGCTCCCGCGACGGCATTCGTGATCGCCGCGGCGCGCGTCATCCCCGGAGTCTGCGGCGTGTTGAGGTCCAGTTGATTCGACCGCACCACGCGAATCCCATGCTGCTTCCAGTCAGTTGCCATGCGAGGACGCTGTGTTCCCTTCCACCGGATAACCCTTCTCCACCCAGTCCGTGGCGAAATTGTTGGGGATCTCGACGATTTTGATTTTCGAATAACCCAGGCCGTGCAGCAGCTTGTAGGCAGGCTTCATGTTGGGGCAATGATCCCAGGGGCAGCATCCGCAATACAGAACGATCTGCGCGTCTTTAGGAACGTTCGCCACGGCTTTCTTCAACGCGGCGAGCCCTTCATCGCTGAGGGCCGGTCCGGCGTATATCGAGCCCGGCACATGCTTGCTCTTATAAAGCTGCGCGAAGCCGACCTGAAAAACGCGCGGCTGATTCTTGCCGACCATCTTGGCTAGATCCGCCGCGTGAATCACTTCGGCGGAACTCCACGGAGGATTGATCGCAGCGCCGTCCGGCTGCTGAGCCGCCAGAGCGCCGACGGCAACGAGAATCGCGGCGACGGGTTTCATATCGATAGGGTATCGATATTTTGGAACCTTTGCGAGCTGGTGGCCGAATCCTGGGTATGCAGCGGATTGCTCTCGCTTTCGTCCTTGCCGCCATCGCCAGCGGCCAGAAGTTCGACGTCGCCTCCATCAAACCGAGCCACGGGGATATTCATCGCGTCGCCATCGGGATGCGTCCCGGCGGACGCTTCAACGCGCAGAACGTCTCCGTTAAGCAGCTCATCACGATCGCGTACAACGTCCGCGAATATCAGGTCACAGGCCTGCCGTCGTGGGCGGATTCGGATCGCTACGACATCGACGCAAAGCCTGAAGGCGCGTCCGCCACTCCTCCTCCCGCGGGAATTCCTTCGGCGGCCGAGTTGCAGACCCAGCAGGAAAAAATGCGCGCGATGCTGCGCGATCTGCTGGCCGACCGCTTCGGTCTGAAGATCCATCGCGAATCGAAGGAGCTGCCGATCTACGCGCTGGTGGTCGCGAAGAACGGGCCGAAGCTGGAAGAATCCAAACAACAGGCTCCGGCCGACGGCGACCGGCCGCGCGGGCAGACTATCCGCATGGGACGCGGCCAGGTCAGCGGCGAGTTGATGCAGATGTCGATGCTGGTCAATCAGCTTTCGACGATCCTCGGACGCAATGTGGTCGACAAGACGGGCTTGACGGGAAGATACGACATCAAAATGAGCTGGACGCCCGAAGATGGCGAGGGCGGACTGTTTCGCGGCCCCCGTCCCGACGGGCCGCCTCCTCCCGCTTCCGGCGATTCCGGTCCGTCGCTGTTTACGGCGATTCAGGAACAGCTTGGCCTGCGGCTCGATTCGCAGAAGGGGCCGGTAGATTTGATCGTCGTCGACCACGTCGATAAGCCCAGCGAAAATTGACACAATAAGGGCCATGCGCCGGAAACTCCTCGCTCTTTTCGCCGTTGCCGCCGCGGCCTGCGCACAGAAATTCGAAGTCGCGTCGGTCAAAGCGAACCATGCTGCGGATCCGCGCGTCATGATTCAGGTGCGCCCCGGCGGACGCTTCGTCACCGAAAACACCAGTCTCAAAATGCTGCTCGCCTTCGCCTACGGCGTCAAGCAATATCAGCTCACAGGACTCCCGGGGTGGGCCGAATCCGACCGTTACGACATCAACGCCAAAGCCGAAAACGTGACCCCCGAAGAAGCCGCGCCGATGACCAAAATGCCGTCGCAAACAGAAATGGAAGAGCGCCAGAAAAAGCTTCGCGCCATGCTGCAGGATTTGCTCGCCGACCGCTTCGGGCTCAAAGTGCATCGGGAGACGAAGGAAATGCCGGTCTATGCGCTGGTGGTCGCCAAGGGAGGCACGAAGCTGCTCGCGTCGAACCCCGACGCTCCGCCGCTGGTCGAGCCTCCGCCCGGCCGCGGCGGCGACTCTCCGAAGCCGCCGTTTCGCGCGTCGCTGATGCGCATGGGTCCCGGCGGACTGACGGCGCAGGAGCTGGATATGCCCGCGCTCGCAGGCCAGCTCTCGCAGATCCTTGGACGCACGGTGATCGACAAGACTGGCCTTACCGGGAAATACGACCTGAAGCTCACCTGGACACCCGATCAGCCGCCGCAGGGGCTGCCGCCCGGCGACGCGCCTCCGCCGGCGACTGAAAACGGTCCGTCGCTGTTCACCGCGATTCAAGAGCAACTCGGATTGAAACTCGACTCGACCCGCGGACCGGTGGAGTTGATCGTTGTCGATCACGTGGAAAAACCGAGCGAAAATTAATTTTGAGAATTCGCCTATCGATATAGTAGACTGAACGTCTACTATAGTCGAATGGCACGAATCAGCCTGGCCAAACTCGAACTGCGGATCATGGAGGCCGTCTGGAAGCTGGGGCCTTGCTCGGTTCGCGAAATCCTGGAAGCGTTTCCCGAAAAAGGCCGGCCTGCTTACACGACCATCCAGACGACGGTCTATCGCCTGGAAAACAAAGGCGCGCTGCGCTGCGTTAAACGGATCAGCAATGCCAATATTTTCGAAGCCGCGATCTCGCGCGACGAGGTCGGCAAGGGCCTGCTGGACGACCTGCTGGCACTGTTCGGCGGAGGCACGAAGCCGGTGATGGCGCACCTGATCGAATCGGGAAAACTCACCCTGGACGACATGAAGGAGGCCGAAGACCTGCTTCGCGAGCACCGCAGAAAGGGGAAGACGCGATGCTGAATCATTTGTGGCAATCGACGGTGTTCGCGGCGGCTGCGGCGATTGTGGCGTTCGCGCTGCGCAGCAACAGCGCCGCGCTTCGTTACCGGATCTGGTTCGCGGCCAGTTGCAAATTTCTGGTGCCGTTTTCATTTCTGATCGCCCTGGGCAATCGGATCGACTGGCGTCCCGCGCCGGCAGCAGCGCCGTATGCCGCGATGCTGCTGAATCACGTCGTGCGGCCATTTCCCGATCCTGAAACGATCGCGATTGCGGCGCGGGCTCGTGCAACGGAACCGCCGAGCCGCTTGCCGCTGCTGTTCGATGCGATCTGGGCCGCTGGATTCGCCGCGAGCCTCGCGTCGTGGGCCCGGCAATCCCGCCGCGCGCGCGACATCGTTCGCGATGCCCTCCCAGCAGGATCGATCGACGGCGTTCCCGTGATGCGAACCCGTGGCGCAATCGAGCCGGCGGTCATCGGAATTTTTCATCCCGTGCTGCTCTTGCCTGAGAGTATCGAGGACCGGCTGAGTCCAAGCCAGATGCAGGCCGTCGTCGCGCACGAACTGGCGCACGTCCGCCGCCGCGATAATCCGATGGCCGCCGTGCACATGCTGGTGGAGTCGATCTTCTGGTTTCATCCGGCGCTGCGGCTCATTCGCACGAAGCTCATAGAAGAACGCGAGCGAGCCTGCGACGAGGCGGTCCTCAGCCGCTCCTTCGATCCCGAGATGTACGCGCAAGGAATCCTCGCGGTGTGCCGCTTCTATCTCGAAACGCCGCTGGCCTGCGTTTCCGGCGTCTCCGGGTCCGATCTGAAGCAGCGCGTGCAGAATATTTTGTCCAACCGCTCGTCACGGCTGCATGCCGGCAAGAAATTTCTGCTCACGCTGGCGACACTCGCGACGTGCGCGGCTCCTTTCGTCACCGGCCTGCTGAAAGCGCGGCCGGAAGCGTATGCCTTCGAGGTCGCCTCGGTGCGACCGAATCCGACGACGCAAGACCGGCGCGGACTCCAGTTTGAGCACGAACGCTTCAAGGCGACCAATCTGAATCTCGTGACGCTGATCGCGATCGCCTACGATCTTCCGCTCACGATTTCCGGACGGATCACCGGCGCTCCCGATTGGGCCGAGCAGCAGGGTTACGACATTGACGCGCGGGCCGATCTCAAGGGCCTGAACGAAAAAGAACGCGAGCGTCGCATGAGGCTCATGCTACGCCAGCTTCTCGCCGAGCGCTTCCAGTTGCGCCTGCGCCGCGAATCGAAAGACATGCCGGTTTATGCCCTCACGGTAGCGAAAAACGGCCCGAAGCTAAAGGCGGCGGGCATCGAAGAAAAAGATTGCCCCGACGGACCGCGCGACGCGTCCTCGTGCCACATCGTGAACGGCGGCGTCGGCCGCGGGATGCACGCGCACGCCGTGGACCTCGACGACATCACCACCTTCGCGGCCATCTGGACCGACCGTCCTGTCGTCGATCGCACCGGCCTGAAAGGCCTCTATCAATTGGACACCGAAGGCTGGACCGACATGCGCGCGCGTCCGCCGCGTGCGGACGGTCCCACGGCCGAGGATCTCACTGTGGCCGATCCGACGCGTCCCACTCTCTTTATGATCTTCGACCGCCTCGGCCTGAAAATGGCGCCCGCGCGCGGCCCGGTCGAGATATTCACCGTCGAACATGTGGAGAAGCCCTCGGCCAATTAGACCGAAAAATTTGAAACTCATGGCAGCCGGTTTCGTAATTCAATCCAGGGATTTGAAACAATTGAGGAATCGTTGCTGGATGTGTGGACTGCAGTGAATTTTCGTAAAAGCATTTTTTTCATCGCCGGACTTGCGTTGCTGGTCCCGCTGACCGCGGCCGAGCATCACGGAACCGTGAAATTCGGCGGACTCCCGCTGCCCGGCGCGACGGTCACGGCCGCGCACGACGGCAAGACGCAGGTGGCGGTCACGGATCTGCAAGGAAATTATTCTTTTCCGGATCTGGCGGATGGAGTGTGGAGCGTCGAAGTCGGGATGCTGGCTTTCGGCAAGGAAAAGCGCGACGTGACGGTGGCTCCGAATGCGCCGGCGGAGGAGTGGGATCTGAAACTTCTCCCGCTCGACGAAATCAAAGCCGCCGCGACCATCGTGTCGCGACCCGCGGCTCCGGCGCCAGCCGCGGAAGCAAAATCCGAAGCTCCGGCGTCGCAGGAGAAGCCGAAGGAAGCCGCGAAATCCGAGGCTCCGGCGGAAGCGAGTCCCGATACGGCCGACAATTTTCTGATCAACGGCAGCGTGAACAACGGGGCGTCGTCACCGTTTGCGCAGTTCGCCGCTTTCGGCAACAACCGGCGCGCGGGGCGAGGGCAGTACAACGGCGGGATCGGGATGATCCTGGACAATTCCGCGCTCGACGCGCGCTCTTATTCGCTGACGGGCCAGGACACCGCGAAGCCTTCCTACAGCCGTCTTCAGGGAGTGGCGACGTTCGGCGGTCCCATGAAGATCCCGCATCTGTTTAAAGACGGACCGGTGTTCTTTGTCGGCTATCAGTGGCTGCACAATCGCAATGCGAGTATCGCCTCCGCGCTGATGCCGACGCTGGCCGAGCGCGGCGGCGATTTTTCGGGGCTCTCGCAGATCTTCGACGGCGGCGGCGCGCCGATCCCGGGCAACATGATTTCCC
>JAIQFJ010000289.1 GCA_020073325.1 Terriglobia bacterium
ACCAGAAATCTTTCGCGAACCCGGCGATCCACATCCTCGCGCACCCGCTTCACGTAATCCGCATGCGACGGATACAGCTCCTTCAGCCGGCCCTTCTCGAACGCCGCTTCGTGCCCCGCGATCATGCAGAACGATTTTCCGGTCGAGTTCCCGAACCACGTGCTCACCGGCACGTCGATGTAAGGCGACCGCACGCCTCCCGTCACATTCCCGAACTTGTCGAGCACCGCCGCGCCGTTCTCCACCTGAATCTGCTCAGCCTTCGGCGGGGCGATTCCTTTCTCGACCCACTCCTCCAGATTGTGAAGAATCGCGTTGTACGCATAGCGGCTCGGGAAGCGGCTGCGCGGACCTTCGTTGCAATCCATCGGCGGAACCTCGCGCCCCGCCTTGACGATGTCCGCCGGAGCCGCCGCGAACGCCAGTTCGTCCGGCGTCGCGTGTCCCGATCCTGAAATTTCGTAATTCCTGAGCGGCGGATCGTCCGTATCCGGCAGCCGTGCCGCGATCGTCCGCAGATAATCCGACTGGCTCATCACGCGCATCACCGGCACCCCCGGAGGAATGATCTTGCGCCGGCCATCCCCTGCGGCAATCGGAGCCGCGCATTGGTTGATCGGCGTCGGCGCGCTCGCGACGGCAATGAAGTACGCGTCGAAAATCGGCCTCCCGTTCGCCTTCACGTCGAGCGGATGAATCGCGTCGACGTACGTATAAAGGAACGCGCCGGTCTGCGAATAGCCCCACGCATAAACATGCTTCACCGCGCCGAGCGGACTCTTTCCGCTGCGGATCCAAGCCCCCACCTGCGAATGGATGTCCCAAATGAGACCGTTCTCCGTCGACCGGTCGCTGTCGCGCGCGACCGTCGCGCAATTTTTCGGATCGTCCGGCGCGACCGGATTTTTCCACGCGAGCGCCGCGTAGCGCACCGGGTCGAACGTCTTCAGCGCCGCGATCGCAATCGGTTTTGCCGTAATGCCGACCCACGCGTCGCCGTTGCGGACAAACTCCTGGTGCGAGAGCGCCCAGCCGATGTTCAGGTCGAACAGATTCGACGGATTCAGCATCTCCACAATCGCGCGTCCGCTGAAGTTGCGCAGTGGTCTGCGAATCAGCACGCGCGTCGTGTACGGAGCGTTCGCCGTGCGCACCACCGCGGGTCCGCCAGCCGGCCAGTCGTAAACATTCGCGCTGCCGGACAGCAGAAATTCTTCTTCGACGTAGCCGATCTTTTTCAGATCCTCCGGATCGCGCGCGTAGGCCGCGCTTCCGAACGGGTGAGAATCGGGCGTCGAAGGAATCGGTTTTGCGTCGGGTATCGGAGTCGCGGCGTACAGAGCCGTGGAAAGCAGCAGGAGCAGGCGTGCGTGCATCGCGAGGATTATATCGCGCGCTGAAAGGGGGGAGGCGAGTTAGTGTGATTGCGAGCTAGAGCTCCGCCCGCATTCGGGGTGTAGACTATTACCGTATCCAAGGTCACTATGTCTAAGCGCACCCTCCTTCTTCTCCGCCTCTCTCTTGCTGTCGCGATGCTTGCGGCTTTTGAGCCCGCCACTATCGGAGCCAACACGTCCACGCGAATGCTGCGGAGCCCCTCTGTCAGCTCGTCACAGATTGCGTTTGCCTACGCGAATAATATCTGGATTGTCGAACGCGCCGGCGGAACGGCTCGGCGGCTCACCAGCTTTCAAGGTCAGACCGGCAATCCGCATTTTTCGCCCGACGGAAAATGGATCGCCTTCAGCGCGAGCTATGCCGGCAACGAAGACGTGTACGTCGTACCCTCTGAAGGCGGCGAGCCGAAGCGCCTCACCTGGCATCCCGGCGCCGACACCGTGCAGGGCTGGACTCCCGACGGCAAGAAGATCGTCTTCACGTCGGCCCGCGCGTCGTGGGGACCGAACGCGATGCCGCGCTTCTGGACCGTGCCTGCCGAAGGCGGCGTCGAGGAGCCGATGGCTCTGCCGCGCGCCTATCAGGGCAAAATTTCGCCCGACGGCACCCACATCGCCTATCGCATGAATAATTCCTGGGACGAAGAGCGCCGCAATTACCGCGGCGGCCAGAATCGGCCCATCTGGATCGTCGACCTGAAAACGTTCGACCTCGTCACCCCGCCGTGGACCGATTCGAAAGACATGGACCCGGCCTGGATCGGCGAAACGGTCTACTTCATTTCCGATCGCGATTCGGTCGCGAACATCTGGTCCTACGACACCAAGTCGAAGAAGCTCGCCCAGGTGACGCACTTCACCGATTTCGACGTCAAGACGCTCGACTCGGGCGCGAGCTCCGTCGTGTTCGAGCAGGCGGGCTACATTCATGAGCTCGATCCGAAGTCGGGCAAAGAGCACGTCGTCAACATCACGGCCACCGGCGATTTTCCGTGGATGATGCCGCGCTGGGAAGACGTCACCAGCCGCATGACGAATCTTTCGCTGTCGCCGACCGGCGCGCGCGTGCTGGTCGAATCGCGCGGCGAAATCTTCACGATTCCCGCCGAAAAAGGCGATGTCCGCAACCTGACGCACTCCAGCGGATCGGCCGAGCGCGACCCGGCCTGGTCGCCCGACGGGAAATTCGTTTCCTACTTCAGCGACAAATCGGGCGAATACAAACTCATCGTCGAGGCGCAGGACGGCATCGCGCCGCCGCGCGAGATCACGCTGCCGAATCACAAGCATTACTACACGCCTTCGTGGTCGCCCGATTCGAAAAAGCTCCTGTACACCGATACCGACCTGAAGGTCTGGGTGCTCGACGTGGCCAGCGGGCAGGCCAAGACCGTTGGCAGCGACGCATGGATGGTGCCGCAGCGCACTGTGAATCCGGTATGGAGTCCGGATTCAAAATGGGTGGCCTACGTCGCGCATCTCAATTCGCTCTATCACGCGATCTTTATTTCGGACGTCGAGACGGGCCAGTCGAAACAGATCACCGACGGACTCGCCGACGCCGTGTGGCCGGTGTTCGATGCCAGCGGAAAATATCTGTGGTTCCTCGCTTCGACCGAGTACGGTTTGAAATCGCAGTGGCTCGACATGACGTCGTATGAGCACGACGAAAATTTCGGCCTGTATCTCGCTGTGCTGAAGAAGGGCGAAGCGAGCCCGCTGCTGCCGGAATCGGATGAAGACAAGGGCGTCGGCGCGGCAACACCCTCGGCAAACGGGGCGCGCAACGGACGCGGCGGGGCGAATGCCGACGAGCAGCCGGCGGCCCGCACGCCTCGGACTCCGGTCAACGTGCAGATCGATTTCGACGGCATCCAGCAGCGCATTCTCAATGTGCAGAGCGTTCCGGTGCACGAGTACACGGAACTGAAAGCCGGCGCCACGGGAACGGTCTATTACGGCCAAGCGACCGGGCGCGGTGACGGATGGAACCTGATGCGCTTCCGTTTGAGCGAGCGGCGTCCCGCGCAGTTTGTCGCGAACGTCGCGGCCTACGACGTCAGCGCCGACGGCCACAAGCTGGTGTATCGCACGGCGGGCGGCGGCGGTGGCCGTGGAGGACGCGGCGGCGCGGCGGGCGGGAATGGTCCGCAGTTGTTCCTGGTGGACGCGGATCGTCAGCCGCCGGCGGCGGGCACGGGACGCCTGAATGTCGCGCTGCGGATGTACCTGGAGCCGAAGGAAGAGTTCAAGCAGATCTTCTACGAAGGCTGGCGCAATCAGCGCGATTATCTGTACGTCCCCAACATGCACGGCGCCGATTGGCCGCGCATGAAGGAAATGTACGGGCAGTTGCTGCCCTACATCAACCATCGCGCCGACCTGAATTATCTGATCGACATGATGGGCTCGGAAATCGCGATCGGCCACAGCTACGTTCGCGGCGGCGATATGCCGTCGGTGCCGCCGTCGCCGGGCGGATTGCTCGGCGCGGACTTCGCGATCGACAACGGCCGCTACAAAATCACGCGGATTTACGACAACGAAAGCTGGAATCCGGAACTCAAAGCTCCGCTGGCCGCGCCGGGCGTCGATGTCTCGGTCGGCGATTACATCGTCGCGATCAACGGCGAGGAACTGCGCGCGCCGGATAATATTTATCGGCTGCTCGACGGCAGCGCCGATCATCAGACGGTGCTGACGGTGAACAATCGCCCGTCGATGGACGGCGCGCATCCGATCACCGTGGTGCCGGTCGCGAATGAACAGACCCTGCGGACTCGCGCGTGGGTGGAAGCGAATCGCCGGACGGTGGAAAAATTGTCGGGCGGGAAGCTCGCTTACGTCTATCTGCCGAACACGGGACAGCCCGGCTACACCAGCTTCAATCGCTACTACTTCGCGCAGCAGGATAAAGAAGGGGCGGTCATCGACGAGCGTTTCAACGGCGGCGGCTCCGCAGCCGATTATATCGTCGACATTCTGGAGCGCAAGTTCGACGGCTACTTCAACAACGTGGCGGGCGATCGCGTTCCGTTCACCAGTCCCGAGGCCGGGATCTGGGGTCCCAAAGTGATGATCATCAATGAAATGGCCGGCAGCGGCGGCGACCTGATGCCGTGGATGTTCAAGCACCGGCATGTGGGCACGCTGGTCGGCAAGCGCACGTGGGGCGGCCTGGTGCACACTGCGGATACGCCGGTGTTCATCGATGGCGGCTCGATGATCGCGCCGCGCGGCGGCTTCTTCAACGCCGACGGCAAGTGGGATGTCGAAAACGTCGGCACGCCGCCGGATGTGGATGTCGAGAACTGGCCGAAGGACGTGATCGCCGGTCACGACCCGCAGCTCGAGCGCGCGGTCGCCGAAGGATTGCGGATGCTGAAGGAGCATCCGGTGAATCGGATGACGCACGAGCCTCCGTCGCCGACGTGGGGTCAGCGGAAATATCCGCTGGGCAGTTCCACCCCCAGCGGCGGAACCGGAAATCAGCGCCAGCAGTAGGCAGGAAGCTGTGGGGCCGGTCGACGACCGGCGAGCCGGTTGTCAAACCGGCTGGGTTTTACTTGACAGAAAAACCAAAACCCAGCCGGTCAACCCACCGGCTTGCCGGTCTGACGACCGGCCCCACGGCGTTCTACGTATGGTCCGCGTGCTCGTCGCGATTTGAGGGGCAGCAGCGCCCGCAATGTACGCGATCGCGATGCCGTAGCGCCTGGCGACGGCTGAGCCGATCTCGCCCGCGTTTGCGATCGTGGCGTCCGTCGCACATCCGCGGACATTGGTGATCAGCGCCAGCAGTAGGCAGGAAGCTGTGGGGCCGGTCGACGACCGGCGAGCCGGTTGTCAAACCGGCTGGGTTTTACTTCACAGAAAAACAAAACCAGCCGGTCAAGCGACCGGCTTGCCGGTCTGACGACCGGCCCCACGGCGCTCTATGTATGGTCCGCGTGTTCGTCGCGATCGATCCGTGCTTTGAGGGGCAGCAGCGCGCGCAATGTAAATAGATTGAGCGCCGCGAGGACGATCGCGATCCCGTAGCGATTCATCGCGATCGCGGAACCGATCACGCCCGCGTTCCAGATGCTGGCGGCGGTGGCCAATCCCCGAACGTTGGGTCCGTCCTTCAAAATCGCGCCTCCGCCGACGAATCCGATTCCAGTAATGAGGCCTTGTAGAATGCGCGACTGCGCCGCCGCGTCGCCCGCCGGACCCATAATCAGCAGATAGCCGCAGCTCGCCATGCCGACGATCGGAAACGTGCGCACGCCTGCGCTGCGAGCCTCTTTTTCACGGTCCCACCCGATGACGAGCATCAGGAAATAAGTGATCGCGATCTTTTGGAGGTCCTGCCAGAAATCCGGCGACATCTACACATCAATTAGAACAGAAACTTCAGCGCGAGCTGCAGCCGCCGCGGATCCTCGGCGGAAACAACCTGCCCGAACGTGGGCGAGCCGACAAAATTGTCCGGCAGATCGAAATTGGTCCGGTTCAGCAAATTGAAAAATTCCGCGCGGAACTGCATGTTCAGGCGTTCCAGAATCTGCGTGTTCTTCACGATCGAAAAATTCACCGTGGCCAGGCCGGGACCTTCCACAATGTTGCGTCCCGCGTTGCCGAAAGTGCCGCGCGGCGAGATCACGAACGCCGACGTGTTGAACCACTTCTGCGGCGTCGGATCGGAAAGATTCGGATTCGCGATCACGTTGGGACGATCGTTGCTGCCGCCCAGGATCGTCGTCTGGCCGGTGTTCGAGTTGTCCAGGTCGCGCAGCAGCAGGACTGTAAACGGCTGGCCGCTCTGGAAGGTCAACACTCCGAAGCTCTGCCAGCCGCCCAGATAGCGATGGCCCTTGGCGAGCGGGATGTCGTAGGCATAGCTCAGCGTGACGCGATGGCGGATGTCGAAATTCGAAAGGCCGCGCTCGGCGCTGAGATTGTTGCTGTTCTGCGGAAAATTCGAATCGCCGGCGGAGGAGAAGAAGGCTGACGCATCGTCGATCGATTTCGCGAACGTATACGACGCCAGCAGCGAGAGTCCGTTCGAAAGCCGCTGCTGGAAGCGAGCCTGCAGGCTGTGATAGACCGAGTTGGCCTGCGACTCGATGATATCGACGTCGCTGTAATAAGGATTCGGCCGGATGAGCTGCGGCGAATTCGACGGCGCAGGCTGGTTGATATCGCGCGAGTCGATCAGGTGCGTGCCTTTCGACCCGACATAGGCCACTTCAAACACGCGCGACGCGCCGAGCTGCTGTTGAATTCCGAAATTCCATTGCTGGATATAGGGCGTCCGCAGACCGCGCTGGAACGCGGTGGCGGAGGAGGGAATCGGAATCGGGAAATTCGCGGGGAACGGATCCGCCAGTGAGAGCGGCGGCAGGCCCGGATAATCGAAGGCGACGCGCAGGTTGAAATACGGCGCGCTGAAGTACAAGCCTTCGCTGATCGCAAGCGACGATGTGTCGTAGTGAATCCCGTAGGCGGCGCGGAACACGGTGGAGCCTTTGGAATACGCGATGCCGAGCTGCGGGGCCAAGTTGTTCAGGTCGGCATTGTAGCCGGAGCGCGGAAAGCCGCTCTGGCCCACCGGAACAATTTTGCCCTGCAATGGATCAAACACGTTCGCGCGATCCTGTGCGTCGACGCCGGGGGCGTTGTATTCGTAGCGCAGGCCGAGATTCACGGTCAGGTTGGGGCGCAGCCGCCAGGAGTCCTGGACGAAGAAGTCGGAAGAATGCGTCCGCAGGTGCTGCGGATTGTCCATCGTCGCGCCGCCGGTCAGCGTGGGCGCGCCGAGCAACAGTTCTTCGAGCGGATTGCCGATCAGCGCGCCGGTGAAGTTGATGAAGCCGCGCGCTTCGACGTCGCGGAAGGCGTTCTGCTGCAGGATGCGCTGATCGAATCCGAACTTGACCAGGTGCGTGCCATGATTCCACGTCGCGCTGTCGTTGATCTGATACGTGTTCGTGGTGCCGCGCTGCGGGCTGGTGTTTTCGTTGCCGAGCGGCGAAAAGCCGTTGATACTGATTTCCGAAAGTCCCCAGTCGCGCGGGTTGGTCGACAGCTCCGGCAATCCGACCTGGTGATTGATGCTGGTTCCGGCGTTCTGCTGAATCGTATTGTTCGCGACGCGGTTGTAGGCGAGGCGCAATTCGTTCAGCAGGGAGGGCGAAAAAATGTGCGTCTCGCTCAGCGCGATATTCTGCGCGCGGCGCGGAATGTTCAGCCCGTAGCCGGGAAGGGAAGAGAACCCGTTGAACGGCGAAAAGAAAGTTCCGTCGACGAAGCTATAGCGCGCGGCGAGGTTGTCCTTTGCGCCGATCACCTGGTCGACGCGGCCGTCGAAATGATTGTCGTCCTGCGTTTCGATGGGCGAGGAAACATAGTTCGCGCCGGGTGTCGAGCGGTTCGGCAGCGGGTAGAGGTTGGCGATCTTCTGGCCGATGGGGTTCTGGAAAAACGTCGGCAGCGCGTTGCCGGGCAGAACACTGCCGCTGGTCGGGTCGATGGCGTAGAGGCCGGGGCTTTGCGAAAAATCGCCTTTGCGTTCAAGCGCCGTGGGGACGTTGGTGATCAGCGTCTGGCCGGCGTTGAGGCGCGTGCCTTCGTAGTCGGTGAAGAAGAAAGTTTTGTTCTTCCGAACCGGTCCGCCGAGCGTCGCGCCGAACTGGTTGCGCTGATACCTCGGCGCGGGTTGATCTTTCGGCGCGAAATAATTCTGTGCGTCCATGGCGCCGTTGCGGAAAAATTCGTAGCCGGTGCCGTGGAAAGCGTTGCCGCCCGATCGCGTCACGACGTTGATCTGCGCGCCGGCGTTGCGGCCGAAGCTCGAATCGTAGGTCGACTCGGCGACTTCGAATTCGCGAATCGCGTCGACCGGTGAAGTCAGCGCGACGCCATTCAGTTTCGGATCGCCGTTGTAGGCGCCGTCGAGGAGGAAATTATTCGAGTCCTCGCGCGCGCCGTTGACGTTGATCGCGAAGTCGCCGCGGACGGATCCGGCCGAGCCTTGCGCCGGAGGAACCACGCCGGGAAGCAGCAGGCTGAGTTGATAGAAATTGCGTCCGTCGAGCGGCAGGCCGAGGACCATGCGCTCATCGATCACGGCTCCGACGCCCGACGATTCGCGGCGCAGAGGCGAGGGCGTCGCGGTGACGGACGCGGTGGCGTTCTTGGCGGTCGGCGGAAGCATGGGGAGGTCGACGCGGATGTCCTGGTCGACTTCCAGGCGC
>JAIQFJ010000290.1 GCA_020073325.1 Terriglobia bacterium
CGGTGTTGACCAGGTCCTTCAGTTCCTTGCTCGGCTTGAAATAGGGAATGCGTTTGGCGGGAACTTCCACGCGAGCGCCGGTCTTGGGGTTGCGTCCCACGCGGGGCTGACGCTGGCGGGTGCGAAAGCTGCCGAATCCGCGGATTTCGATTTTGTCCCCGGTTCGCAGTGCGCGGACCACGCTGTCGAAAATCGCCTCGACGATGACCTCCGAATCCTTGCGCGTCATTTCTACCACTCGTGAAACTTCCTCAATCAATTCAGCCTTGGTCATCGTTCCCCTTTTCCTCGTAAGCTCATCGCTTCTTCTATGGTCATGGTGGCCGCCGCGGCCTGGCGCTGATAATCTTCCAGGCGCGTACGCTCCTCCTCTTCGGCCACTGCACGAAGGCTCAGTCCGATTTTCTTTTCGGCTTCGTTCATTTTGATTATCTTAAAGTCGTACTCGTCGCCGATGGGCAGCGGTGATTCGGCGGACTCCTGCGAAGGCATCGGCGGAATTTCCGACTTGTGGCACAGCGCTTCGACGCCGGGCGCCAGTTCGACAAACACGCCGAACTGCGCCGCGCGGCACACGCGTCCACGCACCAGGTCGCCGATTTCATGCGACCGGAAAAAGCTCTCCCACGCATCCGGCTGAAGCTGCTTGACGCCCAGCGACAGGCGCCGGTTGGGAGCATCGATGTTCAGGATCACCGCCTGCATCACCTGCCCCTTCTTCAGCATTTCCGAGGGATGCTTTACATGCTTGGTCCACGAAAGATCCGAAACATGCACCAGCCCGTCCACGCCTTCCTCGATTTCGAGAAACGCGCCGAAGTCCGCCAGCTTGCGCACCCGGCCTTCCACGACCGAGCCGATCGAATAGCGCTCCGCGACCGTGGTCCACGGATCGGCCTCGAGCTGCTTGATGCCGAGCGACACACGGCGATCGCGGGATTTCACTTCGAGCACGACCGCCTCCACCTGATCGCCGACCTTGACCACTTTGCTCGGATGCTTCATCCGGCGGCTCCAGGTCATTTCCGAAATGTGGATCAGGCCTTCGACGCCCGCTTCGATTTCGACGAAGGCGCCGTAATCGGTGATGCTCATGACGCGGCCGATCACGCGGCTGCCCTGCGGATAGCGGTCCGGAAGCGATTCCCACGGGTCCGGCGTCAACTGCCGCAGACCGAGTGAAATGCGTTCTTTATCGCGATCGAACTTCAGAACCTTGACCGTGATCTCCTGGCCGACCGCCACGACTTCCTGCGGATGATTCACGCGGCCGTGCGACATGTCGCTGACGTGCAGCAGGCCGTCGATGCCGCCGAGATCGACAAAGGCTCCGTAGTCGGTGAGATTCTTCACCACGCCCGCGACCACCGATCCTTCGGCCAGCGTCTCAAGCGCTTGCGATTTGCGCGCTTTCAGATCCTCTTCGATCGCCATCTTGCGCGAAACGACCACGTTTCCGCGCCTCCGGTTGATCTTCAGGACCTTCACCGGAATATCCTGCCCGACGAACTGATCCACGTCGTGCGAGGGCCGCACATCCACCTGCGAGCCCGGCATGAAGGCCATCACGCCGACATCGACCATCAGTCCGCCCTTGGTTCGTTCGGTGACGCGGCCGGACACCAGAAGCTGCTCGCGCATCGCGCGCTCGAGCGTATCCCAGATGCGCAGGCGGCTGGCTTTCGAAAAAGAAAGAAGAACGTAGCCTTCCGGCTGCGGACCGTGGCGATCCACCATCACGTCGATGGTGTCGCCGGCTTTGACCGTGACCGAACCGTCCGGCGCGCGGAGCTGCTCGATCGGCACGACGCCTTCGAGCTTCAACCCGACGTCGACAATCACTTCCTGCGAAGTGACCTTCACGACGTGGCCCTGCAGCAACTCCCCTTCCGAGGGAGGAGCGAGGTGACTGTAGTCTTCAATCAGGTGTTCGAGATCATCTTCCGGCGAGAAGTTGAAGTCGACATCCGGCTCATTCGCGCTGCTGGCCATCACCAAGCTCCGATTCTGATTCAAACCATTGAAGAATCAGTACTTCAGAATAGTACCGGACCCCGAAGTGCTTGTCAACTCGCCCAAACGAGCGGGAGCCGCGAAGTCGCGCGCCCAAAATCATATGCCGTTCGGCGAACGCAAGCGGATACAGCATCGGCGGGATGTCAGCGAACATGTTCCTTGCTCCAATCGCCGATGATTTTCAATGCGCCGGGCGAGAAAGTTTCTTCCAGTTCGGCGTACTCGCCGACCGTACATTTTCTGCACGTCTGAAAGAGATGATTCAGGCCGGGCCTTTCGTGCGTCTCGAAGTCGCGGTTACCGGCCTCTTTCAGTGCGGCGGCGATGGCCGGAAGGTTCTGCGACGCCGGAACCTGAATATCGCGCGAGCCGGTGAGGGCGAGCACCGGGATCTTCAACTTTCGTAAAACCGGCGCCGCGTCGAAATTGATGATCGCGCGGATCTCGGGCGAATTGGCAACGTGCACCTGCGCCATCAGGGCGTCGTCGGAAAGCTGCGGAGCGATCTTCTTCAACGCCGCCAGCATCTTCTCCGCCGCTTTTTGTTCGTCCGGCTCCTGCTTGAGGATGGCGAACATCGCTTCCTGAGTCCGGCGCTGCGCGGCGACTGCGGCATCGCCCAAGCCTTGGGACCGAACCACCAGTTCGCCCTGTTTCAGGAGTACCTCTGCGCCGGTCACGCCGATTCCGGCCAGCATCACGACAAAGGCGACGCGCTCCGAACGCGATGCGGCCAGCGGACCGACGGACGCTCCTTCGCTATGGCCGATCAGGCCGATTTTCTTGGCGTCGATCTCCTTGCGCGAGGAGAGAAAATCGACTTCGGTGAGAACGTCCGTGGCGAGCGCATCGAACGACGAGCGCGACTTCGTCCTGCGGTCATCGGTTCGTAAGACCGCGATGCCTTGCCGCGTCAGAAAATCCGCGATGACCAGGAAGGGCTTGTGGCCGAAGAGGGTTTCATCGCGATCGTGCGTGCCGGAGCCGGTGATGAGGATCGCGGCGGGGAACGGCCCTGAGCCCGGCGGGATGGTCAAGGTTCCCGCGATGCCCTGGTAGCTGACGTCTTCGGACCGGTAGGGAAAGGGCGGCTTCGGCGTCTGCGGGCGGGCCGGGAGAGGCGCGGTTGCGGTGACGCGATGCAGCGCCAGCGGGATCGCGATGCCTTGATTGAATTTGCCTTCGATCGAAGCGCCGTCGGCGCTGAGCGATCCGTCGTAGGCGGCGCTCAGGCGGGCGATATCGAGATGTAGCGTGTTTCCGGCGATCGCGGTCTTACTCACCGGGATGCCGAGCGCGCCCTGATCGAGGCTGTCGAGCGTCGAGACATATCCGCCCTGCGCGTCGCGGGTGACATGGATCGCGATGCGGAGCCGGGTGGCTCCCGCGTTGAGGGTCCCCTGCCAGTTGCCTTCGAAGTTCGGCTGCGCGCTCTGCTGGGCAACGAGCGAAACGGCGAAGACCAGACCCAGCAGGGGGCGCATGCCAATGATTCTACTCGTCCCGCAGAGCGACCGTCGGATCCAGGCTGGACGCGCGCATGGCCGGGATCCAGCAGGAAATGGCGGCGATCGCCAGGAAGAACACGATCATCACCCCGAAGGTCAGCGGATCGGTCGGCCGGACGCCGACCAGCATGCTGCTCATGGCGCGCGTGAGCGCGGCGGCGGCGATCATTCCGATGCCGATCCCGAAGGCACTCAGCCGCAGGCCCTGGCCGACCACCAACCGGAAAATGTTCGACGGCGCGGCACCCATCGCCATGCGGACGCCGATCTCGGCGGTGCGCTGGCGGACGAAGGTCGCCAGAACGCCGTAAAGGCCGACGGAGGCGAGAATCGCGGCCGCGGCGGCGAAGAGGCCGATCAGAATCAGCTCGAATCGCGTCCCGGCCTGCGCGCGATCCACCCAGACCGTTTCCGGCTCGAGTTCGCTGATCAGAAGATTGGGATCGAGTTTGCGAAGCGCCGCGCGGACAGCGGGCCCGATCGCGGCGGGATCGCCCGAGGTGCGCAGAATCCAGCGCCCCACGGCGCCGTGGCTGAGAAAGCCGTCGGTGAAGTAAATCTGCTCGTGGCCGGGTTCGGCGATCGAGGTGGCGCGCTCATGCGCGACGATGCCGATAATTTCCACCCACTCCGGCTCGGGCGTGCGGATGCGAATCAGAATCTGTTTGCCGATCGCCGATTCGCGCGGGAACGCCTTGGCGGCGAACAGATCGTCGATCACCACCAGTCTCCGGTCGGGCGCGCTGTCGGCCTCCGTGAACGTCCGTCCGGCGAGCAGCGGAGTCTTCATCGTCTCGAAAAATCCCGGCAGGATGACCTGCGCGTCGGTCGCCTGATACTTGCTGGGGTCGGCCAACGCGTTTTCCTTGCCCCAGCGGATGGTCGAGTAGCCCCCGGCGAGCGGGACAAGCTGCGCGGCGGTCACCTCGCGTACGCCGGCGACGCCGCCGAGCGCGGTCTGGATTTCGCGAACCCTCGCCGCGCGCGCGTCCGGCTGAGTTCCGCCGCGTCCGCCGAGCAACTGGAACGTCAGCAGCTTGTTCGGATCGAAGCCCAGATCGAAGCGCTGCAGCGCGATAAAGCTCCGGACCATGAGCCCGGAGCCGACCAGCAGAATAAACGACAGCGCCACTTCGGTGATCGCGACCACGTTGCGCAGTCCGCCGCCCGCGAGTCCCGCATTGCGGCCCGCGCCGCGCAGCACCTGCATCACGTCGGGACGCGAGGCCCGCAGCGCCGGAACAAGTCCGAACAGAGCCGCGGCCGCGAGGCCCGCGCCGGCCGAAAACAGCAGCACCACCGGATCGATCGAAATTTTTTCGAGACGCGCGAGATTGGCCGGGCTGATGGCGATCAGCTCGCGAATTCCTGCGTAAGCGAGCGCGACGCCCAGGACGGTCCCCACGCCCGCGACCAGCAGCGATTCGGCCAGCACCTGCCGCACGAGTCTCGCGCGGCTGCCTCCCAAAGCGGCTCGCACGGCGAGTTCCCGCTCACGCAGCGACATCCGGACCAGCAGGAGGTTCGCGACGTTCGCGCAGGCGATCAGCAGCAGAAACAGCACCGCGCCCATCAGCGCGAGGATAGCCGGGCGCACTTCGTCGGTCAGGTGCTGCTTCATCGGCTCGATGTGATAGTAAAACTGGCCGGTGCCGTAGATCGGAAAAGTGCGGCGCACCTCGGCTGCGGTTGTCGCGGCGACCTCTTCGACGCGATCGAGCGTCACGCCCGGTTTCATGCGCGCGATTCCGCGCAGAAAATACGTATTGCGGTTGCGATTGTCGTAGGCGACGCGCAGCGCCATGTAGAGATCGGGATGGCGGTCGACGTTGGAGCTGGCGCGAAATTCCAGCTCGAATCCGGGAGCGAGCGCGCCCACGATGACCGGCGCGCCGGGTCCGGCATTCTGCATTTTCTGGCCAAAAATCGCAGGGTTCCCGCCGAAACGGCGCTGCCAGTATTCGTAGCTGATGATCGCCATGGGCGGCAGGCGCGGCGCCTGCTGCGCGGGCGCGACCGTCGGATCGGGCGGTGGATTGGGCTGCGCGTCGGAATCTTCGAAGTCGCGCCCGGCGACGATGTGCGCGCCCAGCAGCCGGAACAGATTCGTTGTCGCCAGCGCCGTCGACACCCGCTCGGGCGCTCCATCGGCCTGCGGCAGGACATTGCGAAACGTCGCGATCGCGGCGACATCCTCGAAAACCGAGCCGCCGGCGTTGCGCAGATCCGCCCAGTTCTCGTACGATTCGCGCTCGTCGATCAGATTGCGCGCCCGCAGATCGCCTCCATACACCAGCAGGCGGTCCGGATCCTTATACGGAAGCGGCCGCAGCAGGACCGCGTTGGCGACGCTGAAGATCGCTGTGGATGCTCCGATGCCGAGGCCGATCGTCACGACGGCGGTGATCAGGAAAACGGGGCTTTTGCGCAGGGAGCGAGCGGCGTGCAACAGATCCTTTGCCGGCATATAGACATGATGACGCGCTCGAAGCCGTTTCGTTTAGAAGATTAGGCCGAAACGTCGTGGATGTGCGTCGTCAGGTACCAATAGTTCCCCTGTGGGTCGATGACTCCGGCATAACGATCGCCGTAGGGCTTATCGGAGGGCGGCTCCAGCGATTTCGCCCCTGCGGCGAGAGCGCGCTGATAGGCCTCATCAACGTTAGGCACGTAGTGATGAATCCCGGCGGGCATGGGCTGCCATTGCTCCTGTGCCTCGCCCATGCCGAAATCCGAATCGCCGATGCGAATCCGGGCATGGACAATCCTGCCGTCGGGACCCTCGTGCTTTTCGACGACGCTCGCTCCGAAAGCGGACTCCAGGAACTGGATAAACGCCGGAACGCCGCGCGCGATGAAGTACGTCGAGACAGTATGCATTCCGGCGGGAGCGGGCGATTCGGCTCCGATCACCCGGCTGATGAACCAGTAATTGCCGGCGGGGTCGATTACGCCGCCTTCGCGCTGCCCATAGGGCCGATCGACGGGCTCGTTTAGCGAAGTTCCGCCCGCGGCGACGGCGCGCCGATACGTTTCGTCGACGTTATCGACGAAATACCAGAACGAGGTGCCGCGCGGACCCGCGAAATCGTCGGGCATTTCGGCGAACTCGAGGATGGAATCGCCGATCTGCGTCTGTGCATGCATGATCGTGCCGTCGGGTCTCGGAAACCGTCCCGCTTCCACTGCGCCGAAGGCGTCGCGCAGGAAATCGAGCAGCTTCGCTTTGGGGCTCGCGTGCAGATAGGGCGTCAGTGAATGAAATCCTTTCGGAATCCAATGGACAGGAGTGGTGGTCGCGGACATTTTTTCTCTCTCCTTTGCAGCTTGACTCATCAGGCGAGCCTTCAGGTTCGCGCGGAAATCGCGATCTGGCAGCGCGCGGACGTCTTCGGCGACTCGCCGCAGTGCAGTCACCTCGGGCCCCGCCGCGGGAGCGGGTTTGCCGCGCAGGATCGCCTCTACGGCCAGGTCGAGTTGTTGGATCAGATCGCTCTCAGGCATTCTCTTCACCCAACAGATTTCGTAAATTCGCGAGCGCGCGGAACTGGAGCTGCTTGACGGCTCCTTCGCTGCGCCCGATTTCTTTCGCTACGTCGCGAATGCTCTTTTCTTCGACGAATCGCAGCAGGAGCACGCGCGACTGGTCCTCCGGCAGTTCTTCGATCCGCGCAAAAACGCGAGCGCGGCGATTGACGTCGTCGAGATCCGGCTCGACGCAGATTTCAGGAGGGTCGCCGGTCTGCTCGCGCGCGGCGCGCCGGGTCCGCTCGACGATCGCGTTCGCGGCGATCCGATATAGCCATGCGCAAAATGGTACGCCCCGCCATTCGAATCGCGCCAGATTTTCCAGTGCGTGATGAAAAACTTCCGACGCGATGTCCTGCGCCTCGGCCCGGTCGCGCACGCGCAACGTTATATAGGCGTACACGCGATCGAAATTCAGCTCATAAAGATCGGCGAAACGGCGCGGGTCGAGCTTGGCGGCTTCGATCAGAAGCCGCTCGTCGGGTTCTTCCCGGACTTTGGGTCGCCCGCCGCTCATTTTCTATGGATATAACGGGGACGCCGCCGAAAAGTTACGGCGCTTATTCGATGCCGATGACGGGGTGAGGCTGATACGGCTGCTCCAACGCCTTCATGTCGTCTTCCGTCAATTTGAGATCGAGCGCCGCGACGGCGTCGTCCAGATGCGACAGCTTTGTCGTGCCGATGATCGGCGACGTGACGCCCGGCTTCGCCAGCAGCCATGCAAGCGCCACCCGCGTGTTCGGCTTGCCGATCTTCTTGGCGACTTCAGTGAGCCGCTCCACCACTTTGAAATCCGACGGCTGGTAATACAGGCTCTGACCATAGGCGTCGGTCTTGGCGCGAATCGTGTCGCCGAAATCTTCGGGGCGGTGATGGCCCGTGACGAAGCCGCGCGCGAGCGGGCTCCATGGCGTGATCGCGATTCCTTCCTCGATGCAGTACGGATTCATCTCGCGCTCTTCTTCGCGATAAATCAGGTTGTAGTGATTCTGCATCGCGACGAAGCGCGTAAGCCCGTTGCGTTCGGCGATGTGCTGCAGCTTGGCGAACTCCCAGGCGAACGTCGACGACGCGCCAATGTACAAGGCTTTCCCCGCGCGCACTACATCGTCGAGCGCCTGCATCACCTCTTCTTTTGGCGTGCGTTGGTCCAGGCGATGAATGATGTACAGGTCGATGTAATCCGTGCCGAGGCGGCGCAGGCTGTCGTCGATGGCGTGATGGATATGCTTGCGGCTGAGGCCGCGCTGATTCGGATCGTCGCCCATGGGATTGAAGACTTTGGTCGCGATCACCACGCGGTCGCGGCCGCCGCCGAATTCCTTGAGCATTTTTCCGGTGATTTCTTCGCTGGCTCCCAGGGAATAGATGTCCGCGGTGTCGAAAAAATTGATGCCGAGCTCGACCGCGCGCCGGAAAAACGGGCGCGCTTCGTCTTCTTCGAGGATCCATTCGCGCCACTTCTTCGATCCGTAGGTCATGGTGCCGAGGCAGAGGCGGGAAACGATGAGTCCGGAGCGTCCGAGGT
>JAIQFJ010000291.1 GCA_020073325.1 Terriglobia bacterium
CTTCGGTCATCACCGAGACGATTTTCGAAAATCGCTTCATGCACGCGCTGGAACTGGCGCGTATGGGCGCCAACATCCGGATCGACGGGCGGCAGGCGATCGTGGCGGGGCCGTCGCGGCTTTCGGGAGCGCAGGTGATCGCGAGCGACCTGCGCGCCAGCGCGTCGCTGGTGCTGGCGGCGCTGGCGGCGCAGGGCGAAACCGTGATCGACCGCGTGTACCACATCGATCGCGGCTATGAGAAAATCGAGGCGAAGTTATCCGGCGCCGGCGCGCGCATCCAGAGGATTTCATGAGCATTCCGCATAAGGCACACAACCCCGCTTTTCTGGCGATCGTCAACGACGCGAGGTCGCGCGTGAAAGAGATCGACATCGAGCAGTACCAAAAGATGCCGGCCAAAGGACATGTCCTGGTCGACGTGCGCGAGGACAACGAATGGGCCGCCGGGCACGCCGCGGGCGCGCTGCATCTGGGCAAAGGAATCATCGAGCGCGACATCGAGACGAAGATCCCGGATAAGTCGGCGACGATCGTGCTGTATTGCGGCGGCGGCTTCCGGTCGGTTCTAGTGGCGGAAGCGCTGCAGAAGATGGGCTACGAAAATCCCATTTCGCTCGACGGCGGATGGCGCGCCTGGAACGCCGCGGGCCTGCCCGTCGAGAAGTGAATCCAAGGCTCCGCGCGCTGCTGCCGCTGATCCTGGTTGCGGTCAGCGCGGGTGTTTACCTTCAGACGATCGGCTACGGATTCGTGGCGGACGATCCACGCCAGATCGAAGTGGCGCATTCGCGTTTCACCTGGTCGCAGATTCCGCATTATTTCACCGAAGACGTCTGGAGCTACGTCGAGCGCGATAAGAGCAATTACTACCGGCCGGTCTTTCTGGTCTGGCTGATGCTGAACTACCAGACGTTCGGCCTGGAGACCGCGGGCTGGCATGCGACCACCGTGGCGATGCACGCCGCCGCGACGCTGCTGCTGTTTTTCCTCGCGCGTAAATTAAGCGGCGACGACACCATGGCATTCGCAGCGGCGGTCTTGTTCGCGGTGCATCCGATTCATGTCGAGGGGGTCGCATGGGTGAGTGGAGTGACGGAGCCGCTGTTTGCGGCGCTCACGCTCGGCTCGATCCTGTGTTTCGTCGAAGCGCGCAGAGAGGCGTCGCGCGCGCGATGGTGGCAGGCATGGTCGGTGGCGTTGTTTGCGCTGGATATGTTCGCCAAGGAAACCGCGATTGTCGTGCCGGCGATCCTCGCGGCGGCGGTGTGGATCTTCGATAAGGATGTCCGAAGCTGGCGCCCGCGCGCGATCGCGGCCGTGCGAGCCGTCGTGCCTTACGCAGGCGTGGCCGCCGTCTATGTGACCGCGCGGATCCTCGTACTGGGCGCGTTCGCGGTGAAGATCGGCAAATGGCCGGCGGGCGCCGTCTGGCGCACGACACCGGAGGCCGCATGGTTCTATTTCACGCGGCTGGTTTGGCCGGCCGGGATGCGGACGTTTTACGACATCGCGCCGGTGCGGCAGATCGATTTTTCGAATTTCGTTCTTCCACTGGCGGGTTGCCTCGCGACCGGCGCGCTGCTGGCGCTGCTCTGGCGGATGGATCGCGTCGCGGCATTTTTTGTCGTGGTGCTGGTGGTCCCGATGCTGCCGGTGCTGACCATCCGCAACTTTTCGCCGGAAGATTTCGTGCATGACCGCTATTTGTATCTGCCCTCGGCGGGATTGTGCGTCCTGGCGGCGATGCTGATCCGGCGATTCGAAATGCCGCAGTTGCAGATCGTGTGCGTGGCGCTGCTGACGGCGGCGGGGGCTTGGGGAACGGTTCGCGAGAGCGGTCCATGGCGGGATCGCCAAACGCTGGCCCAGCGCGACCTGGAACTTTCGCCCGGAAGCATTCGCGCCAAGGAAACGTTTGCGGGCGTGCTGGTGATCAACGAACGTTTCGTCGACGCCCTTCCGCTGCTGACCGAGGCGATGGCTGTGCATCCGGAAGAAGATGGGTTATTCGAGGCGCGCGGAATTTGTTATCTGAAGCTCGGCGAGTTCGACCGGGCCGTCGCCGATTTGCAGCGCTTCACCGAAATGGTTCCGAACAATCCGCATGGACTTCTGCTTCTAGGAATGGCCGAAGCGGGACTGGGACAAACGACCAAGGCGGAACGGGATATGCGACAGTCCCTGCGGCTGCGGCCGCGCGCGTCGTCGGCGCAGTATCAGGGCTATCATGCCACGCTGGCGGATTTGCTGGAACGCAAGGGCGATCTTCAGGGCGCGCTTGGCGAGTATGAAGCGGAGTCGAACGAATATCCCGACGATCAGAACGCTCTTGATCAGGTCGAGAGGCTGCGGCGAAGTCTGCGGGCGAAATAGTTTTAGAACGGCGAGGAGCCGTCGCCGAAAACTTCGTGCACCATCACGTAGATGATCAGGCACATGGAAGACGTCGCGAAGAAGCCAATGACTTTCGCAAAACCCTGGTTCATGAACTCGAATCGCAGCAGTAGCGCGAAGGCGAGCCCGGAGTAGAGCAGATACGGGTTCACTTCGCGATCCGTGAGGTTCGTGAACACCAGGGCGACGAAGTAGAACAGCAGCGGAAGATTGCTGTCGTACTTCTTGCGAAGGGTCATGAAGGTGGCCACCATCGCGAGCACGGCCACCAGAAGCTCGGTCATGTTCAGGGGGGTGCCCTGGAAATCCATACTGGAGAAATCGGCGGAACCGGTCGTTTTCGTTAGGCCGCTCCAACCCGGGGCTGCGGAGCCGAAGCTCCGCGCGGACTGACGTCCGTCCTCCTTCAGAACGACCAGAGAACCGACGAGTAGCCGGTATGCGCGTGAAAATCCTGGATATTCGAGAACTGCTCGTTGTAGCCGTAATACTGATAGCCGACATTCCACCGGAGCTGCTTGTGAATTCGAATCGACAGGCGGGCTTCGGGAGAAACGAATTTCAACGGGAACGTCTGGACCGCCAGGAACGGATCGAACACCGTCGCGGCGCCCGCCCCGAGCGGCAAACCGTCGGCTGTGGCGCGGCCGTCGCCCACGTCCTGCGAATGGCTGTAGCCGAAGTACAGGTCGGCACGATTCTTGATGCCGAATCGCGCGCCCAGGCTCGCAGTGTGAATATTGCTGATATAGAGCGAATTGAATTGATTCAATTGATTGAAAACGAAGAAATCGAGCCCGCCGAGCGTATTGAGGTGCAGCTTCGAATAGCTGGCGTCGATGGCGAACCAGCCGCTGGGAGTCCAGGAAGCGTCGGCTCCGATGTTGCGCGAGCGCGAGGCGTAGCTGGTGAGCGAAATCGAGTTGGTGTTGTAGTCGGTCTTCGCGTAGGCGGCCAGGCGATAAGTTTTCTTCTTGTATTCGGCGCGCGCGCGGAAGACCGTGTAGTTGCGATCGCTGATCGGCGTGTAGGGCTGATCGGCGCGGCCGATTTCGCCGTCGGCGAGAAGCGTGAATCCGTTGAAGGGGCGGAGCCGGAATCCGAGCACGCCGGCATGCAGATGGTTGAACTGCGTGATTGGCGTGATGGCGGCGCCTGAAGGCGCGGGAAGGCCCGCGTTCTGCTGGCCGTCGATCACCTCGATACGGCGATCGGAATAGTGATAGCCGGCATGAACCGAAACTTTCTTGCCGAAGCGAGCCTCGGCGTCGGTTCCGTTGGCGACGGTGCGAATGCCGAGCAGCGTGAACGGAACGAACGGCGTGATCGCCACTCCGTTATCGATTTCGCTGAACAGCGCGTTGCCCAGCATGCGGATGTTGTTGAACGTGGTCTGATTCGTGATCGTCAGGAACGACGCGGGGAAGAGCGACACGTTAAGATTCGTCGCCAGCGCCGGACGGCGCGCGTCGCCGGAGACGAGGATCTGGCGTGTGATCGGCGCGCCGCTGCCGAGTGAGCCGGCCGACGCTTCGTTGTCGATGAAATCGCGCTGGCCGGCAACGTACGTAAAGCGTCCATTGACAGCCCAGAATTTCCTGCCTTCGCGGAACAAGCCGACGCGCCAGTACGGACTGGTCCCGTGATACGGCTGCGTGCTGCTGTAGGCGTTCAGCGTGTTCAGGCCGGCATCGCCCGGTTCGGTCGACCGAAGGATCTGGGTCGGCGTGTCTTCCCTGAAATCCTCCCAACCGCGCAGGACGTTCAGGCGAAACCCGAGCACGTCGACTTCGCCGCCCAATCGAAATTCGTTCTGCTGGCGGCGAATGTCGGCAAATAGCGGGAACGTGTCGCCGCGGACGTCGAACATCTGAATCGTCGTGAGCGAGGGACCGTTTTCGTCGTTGTGCGAATAGCCCAGGAAGAATTTCACTTTGCCGGTGGGGAACAGGGTCAGGTCGTGATCCTGCCACATGCGGCTGGTGTTCTTGAAATGCTCGCCGTTGGCGATGGTCAGGGCGGGATTGTAGTAATCGTTCAGGCGCCACGTCATGTCATAGCGATACAGACGATTCTTTTCGATGCGCAGCACGGCCGATTCGTAGGGATCGTTGCCCAGGCCCTGTGTGTTGAGCATCAGCGAATCGAAGAAGCGGCCGTGGCCGTCGCGCGACTGGACGCTGAGAGAGCTCGAAAGAAGCCGAATCCCGTCGGTGTAGTTCACGGTCGAGCGGTACATATCGAAATCGCCGCCGGTGGTGGCGAAACGATAGCCCAGCTCCATCGAGTTCATGATGTTGTACTCGCCGTGATTTTCGCCGCGCGCGTCGCCGACCTGTTCACCGGTGGTCGGGGCGACGGCAGGCTGCGCGTAACAAATAGAAGCAATCAGCAGAAGGAGTGTATTTTTCATTTTCGGCTGGCTCCTATCGGAAGAAGAACTCGCTGGTGTTCGATCCGTGGATTCGCACGTGGCAACTGGTGCAGTTCCGGTATCGTGGATCGGCCATGTTGTGATCGGAGGGCGTGCGCTGGACGCCGTTGTTGAATTTCACGCCGAAAGACCCCTGCTGGCCGACGCCGTTATGACATTCCAGGCACAACGTAAACGTCACTGGACGGCGCAGCAGGCGCGCGTTCATCGAGCCGTGCGCGGAGTGGCACGTGTCGCAGCCTTCGACGCGAACCGAGCCGTGCTCGTAGACGAACGGTCCGCGTTTATCGATGTGGCACTTCAGGCAAGGCTGTTCGTTGCCTTCGCTCTGCTCCATCATGTGCGGACGCTCCGCCATCTTTGAAGTCGGGTCGAAGGCGCCGTGCGGGTTGTGGCAATCGGTGCACTTTATGGTCCCTTCGTTCACACGATGCTTGAACGGCATGGAGAACTGCGCGCGCACCGACGTGTGGCAGCCGTAGCAGAGATCGCGCTGTTCGGCCTTGGCGAGCAGAAATTTGGGCGCAGGCGATTTGTGGATGGAATGGCAGGTGGAGCAGACGACGTCCTGCTCGGTGTGCGAGCTGCGCCGGATATTCGCGCGCGAGAGCGTCTTCGAATGGCAGCGCAGGCAGGCGTCCAACACCTTGTCCGGCGCGAGCTGCGAAAAAGCGACGATGGTCGCCTTGCCTCCGCGCGCCTCGACGTGCGCTTTGCCCGGGCCGTGGCAGCTTTCGCAGCCGGTATTTTCAGGCGATTCTTTGCCGGATGCGACGCTTTTGAAGTGCGGATTGCGGTAGAAATTCGCCCAGACGTCGGGATGGCAGGTCTTGCAGACGTCGCTTCCGACGTAGTCCGCCGCAAACGCCGGAAGGATTGCGCTGACGAGCATTGCAGCTCGAACCAGATTCATGGTCCCAATATAGCCGCGGTGGAAGTAGCGTCGATTGTGCGAGGAAAGCGCAGAGGATTCAAAAATCGGAATTTACGATTCTTTTACCAAAATCGCATGGATGTTGCGGTTTCGACGTACATTTGCAGCAGCCGCCGGTTCGCGGTCAAGGATCGCCGATACGGAGCCGCGAGTGTCAACGAGCGGGTTCGCGGTTTCCAAATACTTTGCATTGCAAGAGCAGCAACAGTCGCGGCTCGGTGTGAAGGCTTGTGGGCACTTGAGGATTTCTGCTCCGCTAAAAAGAAAGAGCCAGAAACGGGCAGCGCGCCCCATTTCTGGCTTCTGACCTTACGAGCTCTGCTTCTAGCGTCCTTCGCCGGAGGTGTAACTGATACCGACCATCGGGACGAAATCCTGCAGCCAGCCGCCGACCTTCGCGCCGGAGTTCGGCGTGATCACTTTCTTGGGGAACGGCGTGGCGTAGTCGTGGATCTCGGCGCGAAGCTGTACGTGTTCGGAAAGCTGCATCTTGAAGCCGACGCCGCCGCTGATCAGCGGAGTGACGTCCTGATCCCTGGTCAGCAGCGCGAACTGGCTGAGCGCCTGGTAGACCACTTCGGTCCCGGTGCCCTGGAATACTTTGATACCGGCGCCGATCGCCACAAACGGGCGCACGCGCGCTCCATTCGGAGCGAAGTGATAGACGGCGTCATAGTGGACCGCGTAGGACTGGGCGCCGAAGGCTGCCGTGGAGCCGCCCTGGGAAAGCTGAAGGTCGCCGCGCTGATAATCGACGCGCAGCTCGCCGCCCCACTTGTCGCCCTTGTTGTTCTCCAGCCAGCCGCTGCCCGCAATGTTCGACCCGATCTTGGCGGAAGCCGAGTTGCTCCCGAGGCTTACGTCTTGCGACGTATAAAAACCTCCGCCGACGCCGCCGCCGGCCTCCCACTTCTGAGCCGTCGCCAGCGGCATCAACGCCGCGGCGCACACGATGAGCGTTCGAAACGATTTCATGGGTCGTCCTTTCCTTCGGTCCTGTTTTAATTCACGACGCGCAGGCTGAGCGTCTGTGTCGCGCCGCCCTGATTGATGATCAGCGGCATATCGAGGCCCGTGGCCGTGCTGCCCGGAACCAATGCGTTAATCTGACAGACCCCCACCTCGCCGGGCGCGAGTCCTGCATAGCTGAGCGGAAGCTGCGTGCTTCCGAGATAGACCGTCGGAGCCGAAAGCGCGACCGCCAGAGGACTGGTCGGCGCGGGCAGTCCGTCGCCCACCGGCGGATTCGTCTGTCCGCACCCGGTGAGATAAATGGTGATCCCGTCGTTGCGATGAATCGGGTTGGAATCCGTCACCAGCAGGTTATTCACGGAGCGGACCACCACCGGCAGATTCGTCTCCGGACCGGCCACGCCGCTCATGAACACCGCGGGAGCCGTCGGCTGAACGGTCAGATTGAAGTTGTCGCTGACGCCGCCCGGGGTGTGGACGTTGATGGTCACGTCGCCCACGGCCTGCGCCGGCATCTGTGCGTTGATCTGGTTCGGCGAAACGAATACCAGCGGCATCGGCTGGCCGTTCACCGTCAGGCAGCTATTGGCGAGCGCCGTCGACAGCGGAATTTCGCTGGTGGCGAGATTCACCGGGCTCAACTGATTGCCGAGAATCGAAATCAATCCGCCGGGCGCGACCTGCGAAGACATGTCCGCCGCGCTGACCACCTTGGTGACCTGCGGCAGCGCGACCGAGGCCGCGTAGCTCCACGGCAGCACCGTGAAACCGGAGGTCGTCAGATTGATGATCGCGGTCTGGTTCGGCAGCGGAGCGATGCTGCGGATGAATCCGCTGATGGACGTATTGGCCGGACCCTGGCTCGCGGTGCTCGAGCAGTTCGAAGATCCCGAGCCGACGCCGGTGCAAACCGTGGTGGTGATCGTGGTGACGCCGCCCGACGTGGTGCAGGTGGTCGTCGTGGTCGTGGTGCCGCTGGCGTTGGTGGTCGTCTGGCTGCCCGTGCAGGTGCCCAGTCCGACGTTCACGTTACCGAGCAGCGGCGCTTCCACCATCGGGGTCGGCTGAATCAGATTGCCGCTGGCCAGATCGATCTGCGTGATCGTGCCGGCGCTGCTCTGTCCGGAACCCGAAGTGACGGCCGGAGCCGTCGTGAAATACCCTGCCGCGTTGACGAACGCGAATCCCGAAGGCGAACCGACCGAAGCGAAATCGCGCACCGGCGCGGCCGACGCATCCAGCAGGTGATTGCCGACGACATACTGGCCGAAGCTCGACGCCGCGTAGGATCCGGCAAGGCTGGTGTAGTCGTGGCGCGACGCGGTGAACGAACCGACATTGGCGTCGTACAGCAGCACCGAGCCATCCGCGCCCGCGATCAGCACATGAGCGCCATTGCCCGAAGCGGCCAGGACGGTGTTATTCGTGCCCAGCTTGTTCTGCCACACGCCCAACTGCCCTGGCGTTTGCGTAGTGCGGCTGGCCAGATCGACCACCGTCACTCCCGGCGATCCGCCGTTGAAGGAGCTGCCGCCGTTGCGGAACGACGCGAGGATCTGATTCGACGAAACCGCGATCGACTGGATGTATTCGAAATTCATGGTGATATACGGCTGCTCCTGCAGCGTATCCAGGTCGAACATCTTCATGATGTGCGAATGATCGCAGCCCACCAGCAGATACTGCTGGTCGAAGGTGATCGCCATGCTCATCGGCTTGGTGCAGGTGCGCAGCGTGCCCGCCAGCGAGT
>JAIQFJ010000292.1 GCA_020073325.1 Terriglobia bacterium
TCTGATGCTTTTTGATCACCGCCTGGTCCACTTCCGCCTGCGTTACCACTACGCTGGCAACCGCCATGTTCTGAACCTTGCGCAGCAAGAGCTGCTGGCGCATCGAGTCGACTCCGCCGGCCAGTGTGAGACCCTGCTGACCCAGCGCTGCTTCCAATTGGTCGGGCGCCACCAGTTTTCCGTCTTTGAAAAATTGCGGGTAGACCGACATTAGCCCGGTCAGCACCTCCTCATCGGTAACCTTCAGGCCGAGTTTTTCGAAAGCGTAAGTGGCGGCGCGATCCTGCACCAATTGATCCACCAACTGGGGCAGATACACTTCCACCGCGTCCTTGGGCAACTGGCCGCCCTGAACCAGCCGGTCCGCGGCTGCCTTGGCGTCGTCGACCGTGATGGTGGAGTTGCCCACTTCGGCCAGGACATTGTCGCCCCCGGTGCTCGTTGCAGTGGTCAGCCCGGTGTTAGGGATCAGGTAGGTGACCATTGACGCGGCCACAATCAGCAGCAAGCCTCCCAACATATACTTGGTAAATTTGGCGCCGCTACGGAACAAATTGAACATGTGTGTGAAGCTCCTACGTGGGGCAAAAACCGCCTGATATTTATTGTACTCCAGCCTCGGGGGAACACCCGAAGGGCTATGAGTACCATACCCTTGCGGCGCGATGACCGCATTTTTTTGAAACATTCCCAGCAGAAGAAACTCTAATCCAATCGAGCCTTGGGCGGGGGCTCCTCTGGGGGTATTATGGCAATTCGATTGCCCGTCTTGTGGCAGGAGGAGATGAGCTGTGAGTGGTCTGGAAGGCTCCATGACTAGTCTCGTGTACTGTCAGGAAGCTAGACAGCTTTTGGATGCTTTTGGCGAGACAGTCCGCGAGTTGACGAGGCTGCACGAGGAGCAATTCCAAGCGATTGTCGGAGGCGACCTGGATAGTACGCGCTTCGACGATTTGATCTTTATGGCGAACGAACGCAAACATGAAGCCAAGTACGCGTATCTTCACCATCTGGAGACTCACAGATGCTCGACATTCGATGCAACAACTGACTAAGAATGAACGTGCCAAAATTACCGATAGCGTGCACAGTATCCAGTCCGCGCGGGCGTCCTTGACGGATATCGATGAAACCAAAGTTCCCGAAGTCGACGAGATCCAGGACTGTCTGGAAAACGCCGACAAGAATCTCCGAGGAGCTTTGAGAGAAGCGCCAGAAGAGAAGAAACCTACGGCCTAAGGGACCAGGCAGCCTAAGCCGCATTCTTCGTGTACCGCACGGACGGCCCGTTCCAAGCCTTCGCGGCGGACCACGATCGCTATCGTCAATTCGCTGGAGCCTTGGGCGATCGCAATGATATTGATGTTGTGCCGCGAAATCGCGGTGAATATGCGGCCGGCTAACCCTGGGGTGCCGCGCATACCCTCGCCCACTACGGCGATCAGGCCAACGTTGGAATCGACTTGGATGGGTTTCACGTAGCCGTGTGTGAGTTCGAGGGCGAAGATTTCTTGCATGTGCTCGAGCGCGGCCTTTAGTTCAGACTGGCGCACCAGGAAACAGAAGCTCTGGCGATAGCTGGAGCTGGTGATCGCGAGTAACTCGACGCCGGCGGCATCCAAGGCTTCGAGTGCCTCTGCCATCAGTCGCGTGCCACTGACTCCGGCATTGGCGGGTTCGATGGCTACCAGCGCTACTTCGGCCATGGAGGTCACGGCGTGCGGACCGCCGGCGACTTCCCGGCCAAGCTGGGCGACGATGCGCGTGCCGGGTTTCTCCGGGGCAAAACTGTTCTTGCTCCACACGGGAATCTGGCGTTCGATCAGCGGCGCGAGTGTGCGCGGATGCAGGACCTTGGCGCCGGCGTAGGCCAACTCGGCGGCTTCGCTGTAGGTGATCTCGTCGAGCACGCGGGCGTCGGGGATCAGGCGCGGGTCGCCGGTCATGATGCCATCGACGTCGGTCCAGATCCACAACTCCGATGCATCCAGGGCAGCCGCCAGAATCGACGCCGAAAAATCCGATCCGCCGCGGCCGAGCGTGGTCGGCCGGCCATCGAGCGTCGACCCGTTGAATCCCGTCACCACCGGCAGCACGCGATCGGCCAGCAGCGGCGCGGCAACCGAGTCGCAGCGGTGCCGCGTCTGTTCCATCAAAGGAGTCGCGTTGCCGAACACCGCATCGGTCGCGATGAGATCTTCTCCGCTGACCGCCCTCGCCCGCACTCCCTGCGACTCCAGGTATTCGGCCATCAGCAGCGCCGAAAGTTTTTCGCCGATCGCCACGGCTTCATCGGTCGACCGCGGCGGCCGGTCCCCCAGCATCATGCACCCCTTGGCGATGCGCGAAAATTCCGAGATCAGCCGGTGGATCCCCGCGAGCGCGGCTTCCTGACGGGCCGGCGGCAGCAGCGCGCGGCAGCAATCGAAGTGGCGCGTGAACAGAGTCTTCAGATTCCTGTCGAGATCCGCCTGATCGCCCGCCTCCGCCTTGCGCAGCGAGTCCAGCAGAAGGTCGGTCACCTTCGACATCGCCGAAACCACAATGACGACGGGCCGCATGGCATGCTGCTCCGCCGAAATTTTCGCCGCGACACCAATGCGCTCCGCAGAGCCCATGCTGGTGCCGCCGAATTTCATCACAAGAAGGTTGCTCATTGTTTTAGCCACGAATGCACACGAATGAACACGAATTTGCGTGCATTCGTGTTCATTCGCGGCCATCTAATTGGACGTGCGCTGACGCACGATCTTCAAAATCGCCTCTTCCACCGCTTCCGGACTCAATCCGCTCGAATCCAGGTACTCCGCATCCGGCGCCTGCGTCAGCGGAGCCTCCGCGCGCGACCGGTCGCGATGATCGCGCTCGGCGATTTCCCGCGCGACTTGTCCCACTGACGCGCCCGTTTCCTTCGCGCGGCGGCCGGCGCGGATCCCGGGATCGGCATCCAGGTAAATCTTGATCTGCGCATCCGGGAAAACCACGGTACCGATGTCGCGGCCTTCCATCACCACGGAGTTTTTCAGGCCGATGCGCCGCTGCTCGTCGCGCATCGCCCGGCGCACGCCCGGCACCGCCGACACCTTCGACGCGGCTTCGGAAACCTGCGGCTCGCGGATCGCCGCGGTCACGTCGCCGCCGTTCAGCAGCACGCGGTCCCCGGAAAATTCGATGCGCGCTTCCTGGGCCAGCCGTTCGAGCCCCAGCATGTTGCTCAAATCGACGCCCGCGCGCAGCGCCCACAACGCGACGGCTCGATACATCGCCCCGGTGTCGATATACGTGAACCCGAGCTTTCCGGCCAGCGATCGCGCGATGGTGCTTTTTCCGGCTCCCGCCGGTCCGTCAATTGCGATGATGATCGGTTTGCACAAAGTCGTTGCGGTAGACCTTCCCTTCCTTCATCACGAATTTCACGCGACCCATCGCCTCGATACCGGTCAGCGGGTTCCCGTCGACGGCGATCACGTCGGCAAAGTGCTGCGGCTCGATCGCGGCGGTCTTCTTTTCGATCCCGATCAGCGTCGCCGCCTCGATCGTCGCCGCGCGGATCGCTTCAGCCGGCTTCATTCCGAACTCCACCATGGTCGCGAACTGCTTCCAGTTGTCGCCGTGCGGATAAACGCCGCCGTCGGTTCCGAACGCGAGTTTCGCGCCGGCCAGGTACGCCTTGCGAAAATTCGCCCGCTGGGTCTTGCCGATTTGCCGTTCTTTTTCAATCGATTCCGGTAACATCCCGGCTTTGGCGCCTTCCGCCAGAATGTAGTCGTCGTTGTAAATGTCGAAGACCAGGTAGGTCCCGTGCTGCTTGGCCAGCGCGATGCCTTCGTCGTCGATCAGGCTGGCGTGCTCGATCGAATCGATCCCGGCGCGGATGGCGTCCTTGATCGACTGCGTGCCATGCGCATGCGCCGCCACTTTGCGGCCAAGCTTGTGAGCCTCTTCAGCAATCGCCGTCATTTCTTCCAGCGAATATTGCGGCGTCCCCGGCTGGTCGCCCTTCGACAGCACCCCGCCCGAGGCGCAAATCTTGATCAGGTCCGCCCCGTACTTAATCACTTCGCGAACCTTGGCACGAGCCGCCCAGGGTCCGTCGGCGACGCCGGTCTCTTTGAAGTTGAATTCGGGCGCCAGCAGGTTGTTGTCGCAATGACCGCCCGTAATCCCCAGCGCCGGTCCCGACACGAACATTCGCGGACCTTCGATATCGCCGTCGTTGATCCCATCCCGCAGCGCGACATCGGAATAGCCCGCCGCTCCCACATTCCGGACAGTGGTGAACCCGGCACGCAGCGTCACCCGGGCATTTCTGACCCCCGTAACGGTCGAGCGGGGCACGGAAATTCCCAGGCCCTGATATCCCGTATCCTTGGGATCTGACGTCAGGTGGTCGTGCACGTCTATTAAACCGGGCAGGCAGGTAGACTGCGACAGATCGATCCGCTCAGCCCCCGCCGGGATGGTCACATTGGATCCAACCGCCGAGATGGTGGAGCCGTCGATCAGAATGATGGCATTGGGGATCAACTCCCCCTTACCGACGTCGAGGACACGGCCGCATTGGAGGGCGGTCGCGGCGGTCAAAAAAGGGCTCAGCAGGATGGCGGCAATGGCAAGACGCAAGGCATTTCTCCGGGAATTTCTTTAGTATGGCACGGGACCCGGCGAATTCGCTCCCGCAACCGCCGAATGGCATAGGAAAAGCGCGTGTAAGCCCCAGTAAATCAGTAACCTCTCGCCTTCCGGCAACGCCCAATGGAGTGAGGATACCCCCGTTCACATCACGGGGGCGAAGTATACTAGAAACCTACTCGTGAAAGTCATCTCTACACTCTCGATCCGTGCGAGGACCTGGGCCGTTTTCGCATGTTTGGCCCTGGCTTCGCTTGCGATGCATGGCTGTGCTGGCTCGACCACAGCGGACTCCACCGACCCCGGTTCGGGCGGCGGCAAGGGCGGCGGAAAAGGAGGCGGCAAGGGCGGCGGGCGGCGCAGTTTCGACGGCGGCGGCCCGGTCCCGGTGGTGACGGCCAAGGTGACGCAAAAAGATGTCCCGATCGAGCTTTCGGTGGTGGGCAATGTCGAGGCTTACGCGACCATCACGGTGATCCCGCAGATCGGCGGACAGCTTATGGAAGTGGCGTTTCACGAAGGCGATTACGTCAAGAAGGGCCAGAAGCTGTTTGTGATCGATCCGCGTCCTCTGCAGGCGCAGCTGGCGCAGGCAAAGGCCCAGTTGGCGCGCGATCAGGCGATGCTTTCGCAGGCGGAAGCCAACCTGAAGCGCGACGAGGCCACGCTGGTGAATGCGCGGACCGAAGCAGACCGCTACGCCAGGCTGTTTGAAGAAAAAATCGTCTCGCGCGAGCAGGTGGACCAGTATCGGACCACGTCCGACACGCTGATTCAGTCGGTCAACGCCGACAAGGCGGCGATCGACAGCGCCCGTGCGACCATCGAAAGCGACCGCGCGGCGATCAACAACGTCGAGATCCAGTTGAGCTATACCATGATCAGTTCGCCGATTGATGGAAAAACGGGCAACCTGATGATAAAGCAGGGCAACGTGGTCTCGGCCAATTCGACGCAGTTGATCGCGATCACCGAGGTTGAGCCGATCTATGTGACCTTCGCGGTCCCGGAAAACAATCTCGCCGATATCAAGAATTTCATGGCCAAGGGCAAGCTGCCGGTGGCGGCGACCATGCAGGACGGCCAATCCGTAAAAGAGCGCGGCGAACTGACGTTCATCGACAACAACGTGGACATGACCACGGGGACCATCAAACTGAAGGGCACGTTCCCCAACCCGGACCACAAGCTGTGGCCGGGCCAGTTCGTCAACGTGGTGCTGCGGCTGACCACGCGTCCCAACGCGCTGACGGTGCCGAATCAGGCGGTTCAGAGCGGGCAGGACGGGACGTTCGTGTATGTGGTGGGAGAGAATCGCCGTGTGCAGGCGCGCCCGGTGACGGTGGGTCCGCGCGTCGATCAGGACCTGGTGATCGATAAGGGCCTGGAAAACGGGGACACGGTCGTGACTGAAGGCCAGTTGCGGCTGGCGCCGGGCAGCCTGGTGACGACGCGGGATCCCAATGCTCCGCCGGAAGGCGGGGGGCGCCGGGGCCGCGGCGACGGTCAGGGCAAGGGCGATTTTCAAGGCAAAGGCCGCGGGGGCACCAGTTAACGTCCGCGGGCGGAGTGCTGTGTGAATTTTTCAGAGATTTTCATCCGGCGTCCGATCGCCACCAGCCTGCTGATGGCGGGGATCGCTCTGTTCGGCGTGCTCGGCTATCAGGCCATGCCGGTGAGCGACCTTCCGGTGGTCGACTATCCGACCATCAACGTCGGCGCAAGCCTGCCCGGAGCCGACCCGAACACGATGTCGTCGTCGGTGGCGTCGGTTCTGGAGCGGCAGTTCACGGGAATCGCGGGGCTCGACTCGATGACGTCGAGAAGTTCCACCGGCTCGACCAATATCAGCCTGCAGTTCACGCTCGACCGCGACATTGAAGGGGCGGCGGTGGACGTGCAAAGCGCCATCGCGGCCGTCACGCCGCTGCTGCCGGCGGGGATGCCGTCGCCGCCGTCGTTCCACAAGCAGAATCCTTCCGAGCAGCCGATCATCTTCCTGAGCCTGCTCTCCGACACTCTGCCGATGTCGACCATCGACGAGTACGCCGAGACGCAGATCGCCCCGCGCATCTCGATGATCAACGGCGTGTCGCAGGTGCAGGTGCAGGGACAGCAGAAATACGCGGTCCGCGTGCAGATCGATCCGGACAAGCTGGCGGCGAAACATATCGGGCTGAACGAAGTCGACCAGGCGCTGAATCAGTGGAACGTGAATACGCCGCTGGGGATTCTGTACGGGCCGAAGATCGCGTACAACATCTACGCCAACGGCCAGTTGATGAATGCGGCCCAGTTCAAGAAGCTGACCATCACCTATCAGAACGGCCGTCCGGTGCACCTGGAGGATCTGGCCAACGTGATCGACAGCGTGCAGGACGACAAACAGGCGTCCTGGCTGTACACGCGCGACGAGAAAACCGGAAAGCTGACCGCGGCGCGCGCCGTCACGCTGAGCGTGCTGCGCCAGCCGGGCACCAACACCATCGAAGTGACGGACCGCGTGCGCGCGTTAATGCCGATTTTCAAATCGCTGCTGCCGCCCTCGCTGAATCTGCTGGTCCGCGGCGATCGTTCCGTCAGCATTCGCCGCGCTTTCGACGACGTGCAGATCACCATGGGGATCACGCTGATCCTGGTGGTGCTGGTGATTTTCTTTTTCCTCAGGAATTTTTCGGCGACCACGATTCCCACGCTGGCCCTGCCGTTTACCGTGCTGGGGACCATGGCGGTGATGGCCGCGCTCGATTTTTCGCTCGACAACATGTCGATGATGGCGTTGATTCTCGCGATCGGTTTCATCGTCGACGACGCGATCGTGATGCTCGAAAACATCGTGCGCCACATCGAAATGGGCGAGGAGCCGTTCGAGGCGGCGCTGCGGGGATCGAAAGAAATCGGGTTCACCATCGTTTCGATGACGGTGTCGCTGGCCGCGGTGTTCATCCCGATTCTGTTCATGAGCGGGATTCTGGGACGCCTGTTCCGCGAATTCGCGGTGACCATCACGGTGGCGATTCTGATTTCGGGCGTCGTATCGATCACGCTGACGCCGATGCTGTGCAGCCGCTTCCTCAAAGCGCACGACCCGCGCAAGAAGCACAACCTGATCTATCGCGTGATCGAGTCGTTCTTCAACCTGCAATTCAGGATTTACGAATGGACGCTGGCGCGCGTCCTGAGATACCGCATTGTGATGGCCGTGACCTTCTTCGCCGTGATCGGCGGCGTGGGCTACCTGTTCCAGATCGTCCCCAAAGGATTCATTCCCGATCAGGACACCGACCAGATCATGCTGCAGATGATGGCGGCCCAGGGGACGTCGTTCTACAAGATGCGCGATTACCAGCAGGCGGTCGCCGAGATCGTGCGCAAGAATCCCAACGTCGATACGTTTATGGCGAGCGTCGGCGGCGGATTCGGCGGGCAGAGCGGCAACAACGCCAACATGAACATCATCCTGAAGCCTCGCAACGAGCGCACCAAGACGATGCAGCAGATCATGGACGAGCTGCGTCCGCAAATCGCGCGCTACCCCGGCTTCCAGACCTTCATGCGCATCCCGCCGGCGATCAATATCGGCACCCGCGGATCGCGCGCGGCCTACGAACTGACCGTCCTGAGTCCCGATACCGAGGCGCTGGCGCGCGAATCGGAAAGACTGCGGCTGGCGGTCGAAAAAGAAACCAACTACGTGCAGGACGTCAACACGGACCTGCAGATCAAGAGCCCGCGCGTGAACCTGATTGTCGACCGCGACCGCGCGGCGGTGCTCGGTCTGAATGTCAATTCGATCGAAGGCGCGCTGTACAGCGGCTAT
>JAIQFJ010000293.1 GCA_020073325.1 Terriglobia bacterium
GCGCTGGTCGGCTATACCAACGCCGGCAAGTCGACGCTGTTCAATCGCCTCACCGGGGCCGCGGTCCTGGCCGATTCGAAAATGTTCGCGACGCTCGACCCCACCGTTCGCCACATCACGCTGCCGTCCCACCGCCGCGCACTGGTGAGCGATACGGTCGGCTTCATCCGCAATCTTCCGACGACCCTGGTCCGCGCGTTTCGAGCCACTTTGGAAGAAGTGGTCGAGGCTGAATTGCTGCTCCACGTGGTCGACGCAAGTTCGCCCGAGGCCGCGCATCACACCGCGCACGTCCTCGCGACGCTCAGCGAAATCGGCGCGGCCGAAACTCCGCAGATCCTGGTACTGAATAAGTCCGACCTCATCCCCGGCGAGCCCGACGCCGCCGCTCTGGCGCGCAGAATCCTGGGCGATCCCGAGCATCAGCCCGCCGGCGCAGTCGCCATCTCGGCCGCGACCGGCGCCGGGTTTGAAGAATTGCTCCAGAAAATCGACGAGATCCTTCCGCTCGACCGCGTGTCGCCCGCGGTGTTCCGCTTCCCCATTTCCGAAGGCGCCCCGCTGCACCTTTTGCATGAAAACGCCGTCGTGACCAAGACGCGTTACACCGGAAAATCCTGCACCGTGGAAGCGATGGTCCCCGAATCGATCCGCCGCCGATTGTCGCGCTACCTTCTCGACCGGTAACGCAACCCTGCCCTACAAACGCTCCACTCAGCTATGATTTCTACAGGGTGAATCTCCCGAATCTGCTAACGCTTTTGCGGATCTTTTTCGTTCCGCTCCTGGTGGGGGCATTGCTTGCCGACGGCGCCTGGGCCGCGCGCTGGCAGGAGCTTTTTTCGATCTCGCGGGAATTCTTCGCCTTGGCTGTATTCCTCGCCGCCGCCGCAACCGATCTGCTCGATGGTTATCTCGCGCGGCGCTGGGGGCAAGTCACCACCGTCGGCACGCTGCTCGACCCGATTGCCGATAAGCTGCTGGTTTCGGCTGCCCTGGTTTCGCTCGTCGACATTCACCGCGTCCAGGCCTGGATCGTCATCCTGATCATCGGCCGCGAATTTGCCGTGTCCGGCCTGCGCTCGATCGCCGCCGCCTCCGGCTACACGATCAAAGCGAGCGAGCTCGGAAAAACGAAAATGGCCGCACAGGTCCTGGCAATCTCGCTGGTCATCGCCGGCATCCGCTGGCCTGAACTCGAGTTTCCCGCGACGCTCGGCATGTGGGCCGTCATGATTTTCGGAATCGCCTCCGCCGCCGATTATTTCCGCAAGTTCTGGCGCAAAGTGGACGATCAAGTCAAACGCCGCCGCCGCGCCGAACTGCTTCGCCTCGAACGCCAGAAGCAGCGCGCCGCCGCACTCCGCGGATCGGCCAGTTCGCTCGCCTCCCGCAACGTCGGCGATCGCGGGTGAGCCCACGTGGGGCCGCTCGTCAGAGCGGCAAGCCGGTTGTCAAACCGGCTGCATTGCCTGTCAAGCGACATCGACTTACACTAGAACAACGATGACCCGCCTCACCCTGGCGACGATCTTCCTCGCCCCTGTCCTCTATTGCCAGACCTATTTCCCGCCCTCCGGCAAATGGGAAAAGAAATCTCCCGCCGAGCTCGGCTTCGACGCCGCGAAGCTTCAGGAAGCCATCGACTTCGCCCAGGCCAACGGCAGCAAGTGGGACTTCGATAAGGACCAGGTCCGCGTCTTCGGCACCCCTGTCGGACCGCTCCCCAAATCGCGAGCCGCGACCAATGGAATCATCCTGCGCCACGGCTACATCGCCGCCCAATTTGGCGACGTGAAGGCGAACGATCCGGTCTACAGTGTCGCCAAAAGCTTCCTCTCGACCGTCTGCAGCATCGCCGTCGCCAGAGGCTTGATCAAAGACGTCAACGATCCGGTCGCAAAATACATCCACGACGGCGGCTACGATTCGCCGCACAACGCGAAAATCACTTGGAAGAATCATCTTCAGCAGGAGAGCGAATGGGAAGGCGAAATGTGGGGCAAGAACGCCGATTTCGTCGGCCACGAACAGTTCGGCGCCGGCGAGCGCAAGCCGCGCGCCATCCAGGACCCCGGCACGTTCTACGAATACAACGACGTCCGCATCAATCGCTTCTCGCTTTCTTTGCTGCGCCTGTTCGGCCGCCCGCTGGGCGACGTCCTCAAAACCGAAATCATGGATCCGATCGGCGCTTCGAGCGAATGGAAATGGGTCCCCTATAACAACTCGACGGTCGACATCAATGGCAAGAAGATCGGTTCCGTCAGCGGCGGCACGCGGTGGGGTGGCGGCCTCTGGATCAACTCCGAAGACCTCGCGCGCTTCGGCCTGCTGATTCTGAATCACGGTAAATGGGGCAAGCGCCAGATCGTTTCCGCCGCCTGGCTCAAGGACGCCGTCACGCCGAGCGAGCATGGACCCGACTACGGCTATCTCTGGTGGCTCAACACGAAACAGAAGCAGTGGCCGCACGGCCCCGCATCGAGCTTCGCCGCGCTCGGCAACGGCTCGAATACGATCTGGATCGATCCCGACCACGAGCTCGTCTTCGTCTGGCACTGGTACGAAAATCGGTCGATGGACGGAATGATCCAGCGCTTAATGGCAGCGGTCCAATAGCCGCACAAAATCCCAGATAAGAAGGTTCCAATCGGCGTTTCTCTACGCTGATCGGCGGCCATCCGGCGCGTGGTATGATGCGCTGGACATGGAACGCAAAACCGCTGCTGAATTTCCTCAGGAACTGCTGAACCTCTTCGACAAGTACGTCCACGGCGAAATCGACCGCCGCGCGTTTCTCGACGGCGCTCAGAAATTCACCACCGCCGGCGTCACCGCGACGATGCTGTGGGAAAGCCTGCGACCCAACTACGCCTGGGCGCAGCAGGTCCCCAAGGACGATGCCCGCCTCAAGACTGAGTACATCACCGTCGATTCTCCGCAGGGCAACGGCAGCATCAAAGGATATTTCGTCAAGCCCGCGAAGGCGTCGGGCAAACTGCCTGCGATCATCGTCGTCCACGAGAATCGCGGACTGAACCCCTACATCGAAGACGTCGCGCGGCGGCTCGGCACCGAAAATTTCATGGCCTTCGCTCCCGACGGATTGACCAGCGTCGGCGGCTACCCCGGCGATGACGAAAAGGGCGGCGCGGCGTTCGGCAAAGTCGATCGCGTCAAGATGGCGGAGGATTTCGTCGCCGCGGCTCGCTGGCTGAAGGCCCGTCCGGACTGCACCGGAAAGCTCGGCGCCGTAGGATTCTGCTTCGGCGGAGGAATCGTCAACACGCTGGCCGTTCGCCTCGGCCCGGATCTCGCCGCAGGAGTCCCGTTTTACGGCGGACAGCCTCCCGCAGCCGACGTCGCGAAAATCAAAGCCGCGATGCTGATGCACTACGGCGGGCTCGATGCGCGCGTTAACGCGGGCTGGCCGCCTTACGAGGAGGCGCTCAAGGCGAATCACGTGAAATACGAAGGCTACATCTACGAAGGAGCCAACCACGGCTTCCACAACGACACGACGCCTCGCTACGATAAAGCCGCTGCGACGCTCGCCTGGACGCGCACGCTCGACTGGTTCAACAAGAATCTGCGCTAACGACGCATCCACTGGCGCGGCGACATCCCGAACTCGCCGCGAAACGCGCGGTTGAAATTCGACACATCGCCGAACCCGCAATCCAGCGCGACATCGGAAATTTTCATCCGCGACGCCGCCAGCCGAGCCGCCGCGTCCCGCAGCCGCATCCGCCGGATGTATTGATGCGGCGTCACACCCGCAATCGCTTCAAACACCCGCAGGAAATGATAGGGGCTCAATCGAGCCTCCTCCGCCAGCCGCTCGATGGTCAGTTCCGCATCCGGTTCCCGCTCGATTCTCCGCACGATTCGCGTCACCCGGGCCACCGCGCCCGCCGGAGCCTCCACACTCGGCGCAACATCCTGCGCCACCTGCACCGCGCGGGCCGCCATCTGGAGGCTCAATTCCTCCCACGATGCGCCCTCGCGATTCAGCCCGGCGCAGGCTCGCGCGACCACGCCGGAAAGCGGAGCGATCGCCGGCAGCCGCCCGGTTCCGAATTCTACCCGCCGTGCTCCCGCGTCCGCGGCGATTCGTTCAAAATATTCCGGCGAATATCCGAACGAGATGCAGCGGTCGCCCGCGCCGTGCTCGTGCCCGCACTCGAAACACTCCCCTGGATTGCCGAGCAGCACTGACCCCGGAGTCATCAACTCGCGTCCCGCACGCGACCTGTACTGAAACGTTCCCCCCGCGACGATCGCGATATTGACGCGCGCGTGCTCTTCTTCGAAGGTGCGGTCGCGTGGACCTGCCGTGCACATGACGTCCTCGACGGCCCATCCGGCGCCATGCGCCAGTCGCCGCGCGGACGTACTCGCTCCTCGTCCTTCCGCCGCCCGCCGCGCCAGCGCGCGCTCGATTTCTGCCGCAATTTTCGCCAAGAATTCCCCGCTTAGACGCCGTATAAAGGTTCTAACACAAGTTTTGATGACAATAGGAGAGACAACGATGGAACTATTGAAGGCGTTAGCCGCACCCGCGCGCTCACCCGACATACCCGAATCGGCCGACCTCTACGGATGGCTCGCCGGCAGTTGGGACCTTGACGTGATCCGCTACGGAACCGATGTATCGGCTCAACAAATCCGCGGCGAAGCGCATTTCGGATGGACTCTCGAAGGCCGCGCCGTGCAGGACCTCTGGATGTTTCACGCGGGCGATCTGCACATGCACGGCACCACATTGCGCGTCTGGGATCCGGCCATCGAGGCATGGCGGGTCACCTGGATCGCCCCCTCCACCAGCCGTCGCGACGAGTTGATCGGTCGCCGTGTCGATGGCCAGATCGTGCAGGTCGGCACCAATCGCGCGGGCACGCCCATCCGCTGGCTGTTTCACGACGTAACCCCTGACACTTTCCGCTGGACCGGCGAGGTTCTCGAAGCCGACGGCAAAACCTGGAAACTGGAAGGCGAGTTTCGCGCTCGCCGCAGAAAGGATCAATCGAAATGAAAAACGACAAATCACTCCGCGATCATCTCGTCAACCTGCTCACCGGCGAAAACGCCCATGCAGGATTCGAAACCGCCGTGAAGGACATGCCCGCCGAAGCCCGCGGCAGACGCCCCAAGGGCGCCGAGCATTCTCCGTGGGAAGTTCTGGAACACCTGCGCATCGCGCAATGGGACATTCTGGAATTCACGCGCAATCCCAAGCATGTCTCCCCGGATTTCCCGAGCGGCTATTGGCCCAAATCACCCGAGCCGCCCGACGCGAAGGCTTGGGACAAGAGCGTCGCCGCGTTCCATCACGATCTGAAGGCGATGGCCGCCTTGATCGCCGACGAATCGGTCGATTTACTCAAACCGCTCGAACACGGCACCGGCCAAACCCCGACGCGCGAAGCCTTAGTGCTCGCCGATCACAACGCCTATCACCTCGGCGAACTGATCCTGCTTCGCCGCGTGTTAGGTGTATGGGAGCCCCGCCCGTAAGGACGGGGTTCATTCACTTAATTCCCAACGCCATCAGCACAAACGCGTAATTGAACGCTGTCTCTTTGAGATGCTCATACCGACCTGACGCGCCGAAGTGTCCGCTGCCCATGTTCGTCTTCAGCAGCAGCACTCGATCATCGCCATTGGTCGCGCGCAGCTTCGCCACCCATTTCGCCGGCTCCCAATACGACACACGAGGATCGTTCAACCCCGCCGTCACCAGAATCTTCGGATACGACTTCTTCCCATCGACGTTCTCATACGGCGAATACGACCGTATGTAGTCGTAATACTGCTTCTCGTTCGGATTCCCCCACTCCTCGTACTCACCCACCGTCAAAGGAAGCGATGCGTCCAGCATCGTATTCAGCGCGTCGACAAACGGCACCATCGCCACCACCACCGCGAACAGGTCAGGACGCATGTTCGTCACCGCACCCATCAGCAACCCGCCCGCGCTGCCGCCCATGATTGCCAGCCGCGACGCCGACGTGTACTTCTGCGCCTCCAAATACTCCGCCGCCGCAATAAAATCCGTGAACGTGTTTTTCTTTTTCAGAATGCGCCCGTCTTCATGCCAAGGCTTACCCAGATCCGCGCCACCTCGAATATGCGCGATTGCATACACAAACCCGCGATCCAGCAGACTCAGCCGGTCCGATGCGAACGCCGGGTCCATGCTGATCCCGTAAGCGCCGTATCCATATAACAGCGCCGGAGCCTTGCCATCCTGCACCAGCCCCTTCTTATAGACCAGCGAAATCGGCACCTTCACGCCGTCCGGAGCCGTCGCATACACGCGTTCCGATTCATACTTCGTCGGATCGTACCCGCCCAGCACTTCCTGCTGTTTCTTCAATTCGCGCTGGTGCGTTTCCATGTTGTAATCGAACACCGAATTCGGCGTCACCAGCGAGGTATACGTGAACCTCACCACCTTCGTCGCGTACTCCGCATTCCCGCCGAGCACCGCCGTATACACCGGCTCCGGAAAATCGATGAAGTGCACCTTATCGTCGGCGAAATTCTGAATCCGGATCTTCGTCAGCCCGCGATCGCGCTCCTCGATCACCAGGTAATCGCGAAACGCATGAACATTTTCGACGGTCACGTCCGCGCGCGCCGCCAGCACTTCCTTCCAATGCGGCTTTGAAGAATCGTTCACCGGCGCCTGGACCACGCGGAACGTCTTCGCCCCTCCGTCATTCGTGCGGATGAACCAGGAATCAGCGTGATGCGTCACGTCGTATTCAGTCTCATGCACGCGCGGCAGAATCGGCTCGAACTTACCCTTGGCATCGTCGGCGCGTAGATAACGAACCTCCGTCGTCAGCGAGCTTCCGATGTCGATCAGAATGTACTCCCGGCTCGACGTCTTCCCCAGTTCCACTGTGAATTTCTCGTCCGGCTCGTGATACACCAGCGTGTTCTCTTTCGATCCCAGCGTGTGACGGAATACCTTGTAAGGCCGCTTCGACTCGTCGAGCACCGTATAGAAGAACGTCGCATTGTCGCTGGCCCACTCCAGCGTGTAATAGGTATTCGGAATCTCGTCGGCAAGCAATTTGCCCGTCGCCAGATCCTTCACGTGAACCGTATACGATTCGTCGCCGTCGTAATCGACCGAATAGGCCAGCAGCTTGTGATCCGGGCTGGGCGCAAAATTGCCGACGCGGAAATATTTGTGCCCTTCCGCCATCGCGTTCTCATCCAGCAGAATTTCTTCCGGCGCGTTCTCCACCGCCTTGCGCCGGCAGAGGATCGCATATTGCTTCCCTTCTTCCGTCCGCGAGTAGTAAAAATACTCGTCGCGTTTCAGCGGGACGCTCAGATCGGTCTGCTTGATCCGGCCCAGCATCTCCGCGTACAACTTCGATTGCAGCGCGTCGGTCGGCTTCATCACCGCTTCGGTGTAGCGATTCTCCGCCTCCAGATATTTCAGAGTGTCGGGATCGTTGCGATCGCGCAGCCAGAAATAATTGTCGACCCGCGTGTCGCCCAGGACGGTCATTTCCTTGGGCACAATCTTGGCGACAGGCGGCTTCAGGTCGGCGGCAGGAATCGTGGTGCTCATGAGAATGGTAAGGGTCAATCTCCGAAACATCTATTGACATATTTGCATAGATGAGATGACATACTGGATCGTTGTGATCCGTCTCGAAGACAGCCGCAATTCCGTTTCCATCAACCCCGATTTCGGCAACAACCCATCGTCGTTCATCGTCGATGGCCGCGAGTTCATCTGGACCCCGAACGCGTGGAACGCCCCGTCTCTCGGCGGCGTTCCGCTGCTCGCGCCATGGGCCAACCGTCTCGACGCCGAATCCTACAACGCGAACGGTAGCCGTTACCTGATCAACTCCTCGCTTGCGAATTTGCGTTTCGACGCGCACCATCAGCCGATCCATGGACTCCTTCTGTTCGCCTCCGGATGGAAGACGGTGCGTCAGGATTCTTCCTCCGTCACGAATCGCCTCGAGTTCTGGCGATTCCCGAAATGGATGGCGCAATTTCCCTTCGCACACGCGATCGAGATGACCCATCGCCTCAACGGCTCAACGCTCGAAATCGAAACCGCCGTCGAAAACCTCTGTGACGAGCCGCTCCCGCTCTCACTCGGCTACCATCCTTATTTCCAACTCACCGACTCGCCGCGTGAGACCTGGAAAGTCCACATCGCCGCCCGCGACCGCGTCGGCTTATCCGACAAACTCGTCCCGACCTCCGAGCGCACCCCCGTCGCCTCGAATCCATTCGCCCTTCAGGGCGTCTCGCTCGACGCCGTCTTCACAAACCTCACCGGCGAAGCATTCGTCATCGAAGGAAAATCTCAACGCCTCACCGTACGCTTCGGCCCGAAGTATCCAGTCGCGATCATCTACTCGCCCGTAAACAGCTCCTTCG
>JAIQFJ010000294.1 GCA_020073325.1 Terriglobia bacterium
TCGGAGTTTTGCTGGCGGCGAATTCCACGCCCGGTCCCAGCTTGATTTTCAAGGCTACCGCGACCGCGCTCGCGATTTCGCGCTCCGTCACGACAGCGTCCTGAACCGGACGGTCGAACGTGTGCGACCACAGATTGCTGCCGTTCGACGCCGCCACCAGCCGCACGGCGATCCGCGCGTTCGCGCCTTCTTTTCGGACGCTCCCTTCGATGACGTGCGTGATGCCCAGGTCCTTTAGGCCCGCCAGATCCAGTTCCCTATCCTTCCAGCGCCGCGCCGTCGACCGCGTCAGCACGCGGAGTCCCGGGATGTTGGCCAGCGAATCGATCAGTTCGTCGGTTAAGCCGTCGGCGAAATACTCGTTGTCGCGCTCCGAACTGAGATTTGCGAACGGAGCCACCAGCAGCGAGGGAATCGGGCTCGACACGGAGGACGCCGCGGAGTGCCGGGCGGGAACGAAGAAAAGAGCCGCCGCGATCGCCAGCGCCAACACGATTCCTGCTCCGATCGCCAGGCGATTCGAAATTCGGGGCGGAGCAGACGGAGCGGGCTCCGCGACGATTCTTTCGAACTGAAGCGCATAGCCGCCCTTGGGCAGAACGAAGCGGACCGAGTCCGCCGGATTCGGCGATGCGTAATAACGTTCGAGCCGCTTACGGAGATTTCTCGCCTGGACCCGGACAATGGTGTCGTCGCGCGGATCGAAATCCTGGCCGCGATCGAAAACGTCGACTCCGACGCGGTATTCCTTGACGTTGTCGCTTTCGCCGGACTGTGCCTGTTCAACAAGATAGCGAAGAAAACGTGTGAGGCTCGGGGATCGGCGAAAGACATCGGTGTCAAGAATTCGCGCGAGCTGGTGTTCGATGTCTTCCGGCGGTGGCGCGGTCGCGAGCATAGCAGTACTAAGCTATTCTACAGTGCGACGTTTGGAACGCTCCCTTCCCCACGCAATCAGGCGCGCCACCTCCTCCTGACCCAGCACCGGCCTGCACCCTAACTCGCCCACGCGATCACACAGGATTCGAGTCCGGAATGAGCTCCTTGGTTACGGTGTCTGAAACCGCCACGCAAACCCGCTACTCCCCGGCCAAATGCTTGGGGTCCGAGAAACAACCGAAGATCGGAAATCCCGATGAGCGCCATATCAGCACGAGCTTTGTTGAACGGCAGAATCTTACCATGAGAATGCAGATTCGACGCATGACGCGACTGACTAATGCGTTCTCGAAGAAATTGGAGAACCACGTCGCGTCTCTCGCGATCCACTACATGCACTACAACTTTGTCAGGATTCACCAGAGCCTCCGGGTGACTCCAGCGATGGCGGCTGGGGTTGCGAATCGCCTCTGGTCAATTCAGGATCTTGTAGCTCTCTTAGACGCTTAGCTCTCTGTTCGCGACGCTCCTGCTGTTCTCGCTGCAGCACGATAATGTGTCTGAGTTTTTCCTTGAGGTCAAGCAACCGCTTGTCTACTTGGGACTCAAACAAATCCGGTGGAATATATTTCTCGCAGCATCCGATCAGATAAGGGATTTCGCCCAGAACATCGATAAATGCGGATTCTACTTTTTGCCGCTCGGGAACCAATAGACTTTCCCAATGGCCGCTATCGTACAGCAAGTGTACGTTCGAGCCCTTGCCTACATCCTGCGACCATTCTTTCGAATGAGCGAGCACATAAGCTACTATCTGAGCAGCCAAGTCCACAGTGCAATATTTCGGCAACAACAAGTCCAGCATTGTATATCCCACATACAGCCCCAAACCAGAGCAGTTGATTCTTTCGACTCCTGCTAGGACGGAACGGTCATTGTGGAATAACCGGAATCCAGAGCCGTCGCGCATGGCAAGCATGATCCATACTTCCATTGCCGATTGCGACTCCTTGGGCGCAACGTCGATGTGCAAGCTGTACAGGGACCGCAATCCGGCCTCAAGTGCATAGATCACATCTTCGGTGGAGCCAGACCCTTTTCTGATTTCCGTTTCAGCGATTCTCTTGACATGGTCAATCGATGTAGGGTTACCAGCTCCAGTCAGGATAATAGTGCCTTGGCGCTCTGGGCATAGTTGCCATAGCTTCTTCCCTGGGAATTTTTCATAGGACCCCGTATATTGCAGATCTGTCCCGAGCACAACTCCGTCCGTGCACACAAGACCAATCGCGATAGTCACCTTGCTTCTCCTGGGATTCCAAGGATACCGCCTTGGAGTTCTACGGCACGGTGGCCTGGGAGGTTCGCGCCATCTACGAGAATTACGCAGGCTGGTTCGACGGCAACCCGAGCAATCTCTTCCCACTCTCCGGGAACGACCGGGCGGCCCGAATTATCGAGCTGGCCGGCGGGCGAGACCAGGTGCTGTTGAGGGCGCGTCGCGCGGTGGTCAACAAGGATTTCCAGTGGGCCGCCGAATTAACAGACTACGTGCTGGCGATCGACGGCGGGAACGTCGAAGCAAAACGGCTGAAGGCGACGGCGTTGATGGAGCTCGGCGAGCGGCAGATCAGCGCCATCGCCCGCAACTACTACCTCTCTGCCGCCCGGTATCTGCTGCGCGAGCTACCCGCCCAGTGAGGCGCGCGGCCGATTCTCGTGTGGGGCTTCGGCCGCACGTCATGCGAGTGGCCTGTTCCCGAAGAAAACGTGACTACATGACGATGACAAAATGATCAGGCCGCTTTGCGGGAGCGCCGGGACGGAGTTTTCCGTTCCGATTTGTCCGGACGCTCTTTCGCCGATTGAAGACTCCGCTGCAGGGCTTCCATGATGTCCACCACCGCTCGTTTCTTGGGCTGCGGCACGCGCGCGACCTTTTGTCCCTTCTGTTTGGCTTCGAGGAGCGCCCGTACATTTTCGCGATACTCGTCGTGATACTGCTCCGGCTTGAATGCACCCGCAAGTTTGCCGATCAGAGTTTTCGCGAGGTCAACCTCCTTCTTGCTGAACTCGCGCGATTTGGAGACCGACGGCGCGTTCACTTCCTGCAATTCGTCCGCGAAGTACATCGTGTGCAGGACGAGTCCCGTCTTGGCGGGCCGAATGATCGCGATGTGTTCGCGGTTGTGCATCGTGATCTTCGCGAGCGCATCATGCCTGGTTTCCGTCATCGCCTGCATCAGGAGCAGGTAGGGCTTGCTGACATCCTTCTCGGGGGCGACGTAATAAGAGCTTTCAAGGTACAGCGGGTCAACCTCGCCGGTGGGAACGAACTGCAGGATGTCCATTGTAGACGCCGTCGGAGGCGCGATCTTCTTCAGTTCTTCATCGGTGACCACGACGTACTCACCTTTATCGACCTTGGTCCCCTTCACAATTTCAGCGCGCGAAACCGGCTTGTCCTCGTCGGCGCAATAGAAGACTTCCTTTATGCGCGACAGATCTTTCTTGTGAAGCATGTGGAAATGGATACCCTTCGGGCGGGCGGCCGTGAACAGGCGGACCGGAAACGAAACCAGGCCAAAGCTGATGTAGCCCTTCCAAACGGTAGCTGGCATACATCGTTTGACTCGAATGTAGGTGAACTCGTTGCGGCTAAAACCGCGGCGCCGCGCCGCCGGTCGAGAGCAGTTCGCGAATTTGCCGGACGCCGTAATCGACCTTCATATCGATGAAGCGCTTGCCGAGCTCCGCGGTGGACCGGCGCGCGTCGCCGGTTATGCCGTTATCGATCCGCGGAGCATTCGCGTCGCGGCGCTCTCCCGGCTTGAGGACCGGATCCCCCACGGCCGTCTTGATCAAATCCTTGCGGACCCATCCCCTGTCTCCGCCCAGGTAGAGCATCTCCGAGGTGTCCGAAACACCTGCGTGGCCCCCTGACGGATAGCCATTGTCGGCGAGCCACTGCTCGAAATCGGCCTGCGCGCCAGGATGTTCCTTGGTGCCCACGTAAACTCCGTCGCAAAAGACAACGTGAATTCCCTTGGACGAATATTTCTCGTCGAGCTTCCTGGCCACATCTCCCAATTCTTTTTGGCCGCCCCCGTGATCCCCCATCAGCACGACGCTCTTGAAGCCGGTGATGATCAGCTGCTCGGCGACCTGCTCGTTAATCGCCGCGAAAAGGGCCGGCGTGATGCCGATGGTTCCGGGAAGCTTCGCGCTGGCGTTATTCGGCGAGAACGGGAGCACGGGGGCCACGATCGCGTTGCCCAGTTTTTCCGCGATGCGGCGCGAGACTTCGCGCGCAATCAGCGTGTGTCCGCCGTTTACGTTCTGAGGTCCGCGCTGCTCCGTCCCGCCGTTATAAACCAGCGCCGTCGTCTTGCCGGACTGAAGAGCTTTCTTGACCTCCGGCCAGGTCATCATCCCGAACTCGACGCTCGATTGCGCCTGCGCCCAGGCTGCGGTGATGAGGAGAGAAGTGACGACGCCTCGCATGGTTCCCCAGCATACTACTTTGGAATCGTCGGCGGCGCCGAGGACGCCCGGGCGCTTACCATCCAGCAGGCCGCGGTGAAGCGCACTTCGGCTCCCTGGACGTAAGGATCAAAAGCGGCCCGGAGCGTTTCGATGACCTGCGCGCGAGTCCGTTCGTCCACATCGTGAAGAATTCGGCCGACGGGACCGATCGTGGTGAAGTAACGGACCAACTCCGTCTCAGGCAGCGTGCAGGCAACATCGATCGGCCGTATGTCGGCCTCGGCCCAGCCGCTCCTCTCCAGAATGTGGTGAACCCGGCGCGCGTCGGCGAACGCGAACTGTCCCGGCTCATCCGGCCGGCGGACCGGAAGCTCCGGCAAGAGCGGTGCAGCAGCGCGCTCAGCCGTCATCGTGAACGGATTTTCCTCGGGAGCTCGCCACGCGAGGAACCGCAATTCGGCGCTATTCCGGGCCGCACGCCGCAGGTTTTCAAAGGCCGCGACGAACTCGTCGAAGAACATCACGCCGAAGCGTGAAATGATCATGTCGAAGCTGGCCGGCTCGAAGACGTGCGTCTGCGCGTCGGCACGGATGAATGTTGCCGGCGTGCGTTCCTGCGCCGCGCGGACCCGGGCCTTGGCGATCATCGGCTCGGAGATGTCGATGCCGGTCGAGCCCCGCGCACCCGGCACCCGTGCAACGGCAAGCGTCGTGCTCCCCGTGCCGCAGCCGACGTCGAGAATGGGGCCTCGGGAATTCCGTGCCGAAACCGCTATTACGAGCAGGTCCTCGAACGGTTTGAACATCTGGTCCAGCAACTCTTGCGCTTCGACCCAGGTGTGGCCGCCGAGCCCGTTCCAGAGCGTCGTCTGCTGATGATCGGTCTGTTGCGTGACATCCATGATCGGCTCTCTCCAGAAATGATCGGCTCTCTCCAGAAAGCGTTAAGCTATTCTGCCATTTCAAGTCGACGGGAAGTCGAGAGAAATGAGAATCCCGGGCATCGCGGAGCTCGCGCAACGCTCCGGCGTCGGACCTGGAGCAACCGGGCGAATTCGTCGACGAACGAGCGCGGGTCGCGTAGTTCGCTTCGTGTCAGGACTTCAGAGCGGGCGAGTATCGCGATACGCCGGATGCTTCAGGCGAAGCAAGTTGCAGAGGGACCGGCTGGGGTTGAACGCGATCCGGTAGAACCGCGCAAGGTGTATGGACTTGTTCCGCTCCCAACGGGAAATAAAACGCGCGTCCACATAATCTTCGAGCATCATGACGGCGAGCCCTCCCACCGGGGTCACCACCAAATCGACCACCGCCATCGTGGGCGGATGTTTCCCGACGTTTCCAATCGAGGCCTCGCTGATCGGGCCGATCTCGAATTGCGTGCTGTAGGCTGCCGTCCAGGCCATCGCCTTTAAGCGGCTCTGCCAGTATCGTTTGGACGAAAGATCGAACTCCAGCCGGCGTCCGATCGGATCGTTGAAGACCTGGATGTAACCTGTGACGGCGCCAAGGATCGGATGTCCGATGTAGTTCGTCAGGACGCTGTTGGAGTCGTTCCACGTGTGGATCGTCGACACCGAATTGAAGTAATCCGCCCAGAATGGTCCTCCCAATTCGGCGCGTGTCTTGGCTTGCACCATCCGGGTGGAATGCTGCACCGCGAGGAGGAAGCCCGATTCCAGCAGCGCGGACTTCCATTGAAAGTGCGTGTCCTCTCCATCGACGGAATCCACGCTGGGGGAAGCCGGCTCTTGAGAGGCTGTCTCTTGTTCCGGCTGTGCGCGCATCACCGGGAGCAGAGCAGCCAGGAGAAACAGCATCGCTTTCATGCTGGCGAAACAGCAATTTGGCGGCCAAGGCTCGCAATTGTGCGGTTGCGCTCAGATCTATTGGAGCTGAGGGATTTGACGCATAAGGAGTTCATGCGGGAGTCCGGAAATCAACGACCGTGCATGGTAGACAGGTTGCAGCCCTCCAAAGGAAGTCCACCCCGAACTACCGCCCGACTGGCAAGTTCAGTTGAGGAAGGAGAGCAATCATGAAATCCGTGATGGAACACATTCCGGTGACCGTCCCGATCGGTTCAGCGACGCTCGATGGAGACCTGAGCATTCCGCCGGCGCCCCGAGGGCTTGTCCTGTTCGCACATGGCAGCGGTAGTAGCCGTCACAGCCCGCGCAACCAATACGTCGCCGAATTTCTGAACGATCATTCGTTGGGAACTTTGTTAGTGGATCTGCTGACTGCCGGCGAAGAGCGCGAGGACGAGTACAACGCGCGGCTGCGTTTCGACATCCATCTGCTGACGGACCGCGTGCTCGCGATCGCGGACTGGCTGGCGGCCCAGCCTCAGGCGATGGGACATACGCTCGGCTTGTTCGGCGCGAGTACGGGCGCAGCGGCGGCGCTGCTGGCCGCGGTTCGCCGTCCACAACTCGTGAAGGCGGTCGTGTCGCGAGGGGGCCGGCCCGATCTGGCGGGACCGCAAGCCTCGCTGGTTCGCGCCCCGACGCTGCTGATCGTCGGAGGAAGAGACCTGGAGGTCCTGCAAATGAATCGCGATGCGATGGCGCTCATGAAGTGCGAAACCAAACTCGAAATCGTTCCTGGCGCCACACATTTGTTCGAGGAACCGGGGACGCTCGCGAAAGTCGCGAAACTGGCCACGGACTGGTTCGCGACTCATCTCAGTTAAGGAGTCGTTATGATCCACCTTCCTTTTGCCGATCGGGCGGAAGCCGGCCGGGCGCTTGCCGCCGAGCTGCTCCGTCGTAAGTTGCCCGCCAATGTGGTCGTGCTGGCCTTGCCGCGGGGCGGCGTTCCCGTCGGATTCGAGGTCGCGAAGATCTTGCACGCACCGCTCGACGTCGTGGTGGTCCGCAAAATCGGCGCACCATGGCAGCCGGAATTCGCCATCGGCGCGATCGCCGGTAACTCCATCGAGGTGCTCGATCGGAATGTGATCGCAAGCTCGCGAATTCCTCAGCAGGAAATCGACGCCGCGCTCGCCAAGGAGCGGATCGAAGTGGAGCGCCGCGAAACGCTGTATCGCAGCGGACGCCCCGCGCTGGAACTGCGCGACCACACGGCGCTTCTCGTTGACGATGGGCTCGCCACCGGATCGACGATGCTGGTGGCTGCCCGCTATGTTCGCTCGCTCAAGCCGGCGAGAACGATCATTGCCGTGCCGGTCGGCTCCGCCGATGCCTGCGAGCGCTTGAAGAAAGAAGCCGATGAGTTGATCTGTCTGGCCACTCCTGCGTCGTTTTTCGCCGTCGGAGAGTGGTTCGTCGATTTCCGGCAGGTCAACGACGTGGAAGTGCAGCATCTGCTCGCAGCGAGCCACTCGTCCGCAGTGACGACGTGAGGAACATTGCCGGGCTTACACGGCTGCAAAACTGGGCCGCGAGATTTCGGTGACCACTTCGGCAGTTTTTGCAGGCGCTCTCAGCCGCGTGGCAAGATCGGCTTGAGCGATGATTCCCACCAGGCCGTCGCGCGGATCCACGATCGGAACGCGGCGGACTTGCTGGTGCTCCATGATTTCGAACACACGATCGACCTTATCGTCAGGTGCGCACGTGAACATCTCACGCGTCATGACGTCGCCGACCGCAGTTGTTTTGGGGTCGCGCGCTTCAGCCAGGATTTTCAGGGTCAAGTCCCGGTCCGTAACAATGCCGACGAGTTTTGACAGTCCCTCGCAAACAGGAACGGCTCCGATATTCAGATCCTTCATGATTTGCGCGGCGCGCTGAACGGAATCTTTGGGATTGCAGCAAACGGGTTTCGCAGTCATTACATCTTCACACTTCGTTTTCATTGGGTTTTCTCCTCGTTTTCCCGCCTCAGGCGGGCAATCTCGGAATCCTGGCGATCTCGATATCGGGGTCGGTGCGGATCTGGCGCAACGTACTATCTTCCCTGGCTGCCGATCGTGGCGAAACAGGGCACCATCACGGTGCACCATCTGCTCACCCATACTTCAGGCTTGCCCAACGCACTCGGTTT
>JAIQFJ010000295.1 GCA_020073325.1 Terriglobia bacterium
TGTTGAAGCCCGACGAGACCAGTCCCTGCTTGAAGTACCGCGTGTTGTCCCAAAGATTCTCGATGCGCTCGGGCTCCGCCTCGAGCACGTCGAAGGCGGCCAGGCAGGCGGCGGCTACGGCGGGCGGGTGCGAAGTGGAGAACAGGAACGGCCGCGCGCGGTGATACAGATAATCGATCAGGTCGCGGCTTCCGCACACATATCCGCCGAGCACGCCCACCGCTTTCGACAGCGTCCCCACCTGAATATGGACGCGACCGTGCAAGCCGAAATGATCCACCGTGCCGCGTCCGCTTTTGCCCAGCACACCCGATGCGTGGGCGTCGTCGACCATCATGATCGCGCCGTATTTTTCGGCGAGCGCGGTCAGCGCCGGCAGCGCGCCGATATCGCCGTCCATCGAAAACACGCCGTCAGTGATCAGCAGCTTGTGGCCCGGAACATCCTTCAGCGCCGCTAGCTTTTCTTCCGCATGCGTCGCGTCGCGATGACGAAACACGTGAATCTTCGCTTTCGACAAACGGCAGCCGTCGATGATGCTCGCGTGATTCAGCTCGTCGGAGATGATGTGGTCGTCAGGGCTGAGAATCGCCGAGACCGTTCCCGCATTCGCCGCGAAGCCGGATTGAAACACGACGCACGCTTCGACCTGTTTGAACTCGGCGATGCGACGCTCCAGTTCCATGTGCAGGCTCATCGTGCCGGAAATGGTGCGCACCGCGCCCGACCCCGCGCCGTATTTCCGTGCCGCCGCGCACTCGGCTTCCACCAGCTTGGGATGATTCGCCAGCCCCAGATAATTGTTCGACGCGAGATTGATGACTTCTTTTCCGTCGAACGTCGAGACGGGCCCGCACGGCGATTCGAGCTGTCGCAGCTTCTGATAGGTTCCGGCTTTTCGAAATTCTTCGAGCTGATCGGTGAGGTAGGAGAGCGGATTCGGCATCACCTCATTCTTGCAGAGTCGTATCCGAAAATGAGTTTTTCCGCGAAACTGGCATGGTGAGAATCGTTAGCCTCGCTGACACTCGCGGCTCGGCTGCGGCGCCGCATCGGAATGATCGAATGAGCGGTAACCCGACACCGAGCCGCGACTGCCAAGGAGCGGGCGGCGCTCTTTCCACATGGGCCGTTGGCGCAAAAGCGCGCTGCGGCGCTGTGTCGGAATGACCGAATGAACGCTAACCCCGGGGACCGCACAAGGAGCGGCTCGGTTTCGGGTTAGCCCTCACTCGATGCAGTGCTGCAGCGCTGTTTTCGCGCTCCCGCCCATGTGCGCAAAGAGCGTCACCCTCGGTGTCGGGGTTAGCCCTCACTCGGTCATTCGGAGGCAGCGCCGCAGCACTGTTTTCGCGGCAACGACCATGCGCAAAGAGCGCCACCCGCTCGGTGTCGGGGTTAGCCCTCACTCGATGCAGTGCTGCGGCGCCGTTTTCGCGCCAACGCCCAGGTGGAAAGAGCGTCATGTGAAGGCGCGGACCGCGCGGTTTCCACACTCGCCGCCAGGCCGCGGTTACTCGTAGCGGAGCGCTTCTGTCGGATTCAGCCGCGCGGCGCGATTCGCGGGCAGGATCCCGAATACAAGGCCGACCAGCAGCGACACCGTGAACGCCACGCCGATCGAGACCGGGGAAATCGGGATCTGGATCTCGTCGGTGAACAGCCGTACGCTGAGCGGAACGGCGACGCCGATCAGAATTCCCGCGGTTCCGCCGGCCATGCTGATCAGCACCGCTTCCGATAAAAATTGCTCGAGCACGTCGCGCCGCGCTGCACCCACGGCCATCCGCAGCCCGATCTCGCGCGTCCGTTCGGTCACCGTCACCAGCATGATGTTCATGATGCCGATTCCCGAAATAATCAGCGCGATGGCGGATACCACGACCAGCACCGCCGTCAGAATCGCCGCGATCTCGCGAGCCGTGCTCAGAATCGCCACCAGGTTCTGCACGGAATATACCGCCCCGGGCCGATGCCGCCCTTGCAGCACCGCGCGCACCGCATTCGTCAAGGGCTCCACGTCGCCCGACGAGCGCGCCTGCACGTACAGCGGATCGATGCGCTCGATTTGCGCGAAATATTTCAGCACGGTGATCGGGATCAACGCATTTTCGCCGTTCAACTCGCCCAGGTTGAACGTCTCGACCTTTTCGCGAAAGGTTCCGATCACGGAAAACTGCAGCCCGTGCAGTTTGATCGTCTGTCCCACCGCCGCGGCTTCGCTTCCGAAAAGCTGTTTGGCGAGTTTCTGCATCAGCAGCGCCACGTGATTGCGCTGGCGCACGTCGGAGCCGTCGAAGAACCGCCCCGACAGAAGATCCAGATTCCGCACCGCCGGATAATATTCGTCGGTGCCGATGATGGCGACGTCGCGCTCACGGCCCTGCACGCGCATGCGGTCAAAGCTGTTCATCACCGCAGTCGCGGCGACAATGCGCGACCCGAGCCGCTCCCGCACGGCTTCGACGTCCGCCACTTTGATGAAATCCGCATCGGCCGTCGCCACCGCGCCGCTGTTTCCGGTTTCGTATTGCGCATAGATCATGTTCGATCCGATGCGCTGGATCTGCGCCAGAATGTAGTCGCGGCTGGTGAGCGAAATGGTGACCACCAGAATCACGCTCGCGTTGCCGATCACCAGGCCGAGCGCGGTGAGAAAAGCGCGAAATTTGTTCGCCCGCAGCGCTTCGATCGACGAACGCAGCGCTTCGCGGTGGAACATCACGCTCCGATCTTTTTCAGCAGGGATTCGGCTTCCTGCCGCGGCGGATCATCCGGCGTCAGCGGGGCGCGCAGATATTTTTCGAGGAGCTCGCGCGCCTGGCCCAGGTTGCGCTGCTCGCGAATATAAGTGCCCGCGCGCTCGAACATCACGCGAGGATCGTTGGGCGCCAGCCGCGCAGCCTGTTCCCAGGCCGCCTCGGATTCCTGAATGCGCCCGCGCTTGGCAAGATACTTGGCCAGATCGATGAAGCGTCCCACCTGCTTCGGCGCCAGATCGGCCGCGTGGCGGAAATGCTCTTCGGCCTTGTCGTAATTCTTGCGGCGATCCTCGATCATCGCCTGTGCGTAGTGCCCTTCGGCGGGATCCGTCTTGCCGATCACCTTGGCCAGCGCCTCGGCCTTCTGTGTACCGCCGCCCAAAAATCCGGGAGCGTCCAGATAGAAGTCGAGCAGATCGCCGGTGGCGTCCTTATTCGACGGATCGAGCGCCACCGAGCGTTCGAACATCTGCCGCGCCTTCGAAGCCCAGCCGGGCGCCGAAAACGGATTCGCCGTCTCCGCGCGGCGCGCGTAGGCGCGTCCCAGCCAGTGGAGGATCACCGCATTCTCAGGATCCAGCGCCGCTGCCTTTTCGAGCGTATCGCTGCTCTTCTTGTACTCGCCCAGCATGAAATAATTCTGCCCGATCAATTGCAGCGCTTCCGCGTCGTTCTGGCGGGAGTGCAGCAACACGTCGAGCGAGCGCTTGTATTCCGTCTTTTGATACAGATCGCGGGCGCGATCGAGCTCCGGAGAAGCGGCCAAAAGTACGGCAGCAAGCGGGATTGCGAGCCAGATTCTTCCTAACACAAACATCCCCGTTGGTAACGTTTATTGTACTATCTTAGATGCGCGGGATGCGAGGCTGGATACAAGAAAGGCCCGGCGCTCGGCCGGGCCCGTTGTAAACCGAATTTCCTTAAAGAATCTAGCGCTTGCGGGAGCGCGAGCGGAACGCCATCAGGCCCGCCAGCCCGCATCCGATCAGGCCGAACGTGGCCGGTTCCGGCACCACCTGGGCTTCGTCGAATCCTTCCGTGATGTGTCCCAGACTCAGGCTCGTCGCGCCCGCCGTGACCAACTGGACCACAGTCTGGACGCTGTAGGAGAAGGGAAACAGCGAACTGAGATTCGCCAGCGAGGGATTCGCGATCGTTCCCGCGCAGGCCACCGAAGCGCCGCCCAGATTGCAGGAATCGAACAGCGAGGTGCTGGTGCCGTTGTAAACAGCCAGGACCGTTATCGACGCCAGATTGCTGGCGCCGCAGGTCAGGGCCGTTGTGGTTCCGCTGGCCGGCACCGAACCGCCGCCGAGGCAGACGTATTCGGTCACGATGGCGAGCTGGCCCGCAGTCGAGAAATTCAGCCCCCCAATGCTGAGATTGAACGCATCGAGCGCCCAGGCCGTATTCGGGGGAGTCGGAACCGGAGCATTACTCTGGACCACCGCTCCGACGTAATTGAAATTCGAAGTATCGTTGCTCGTGGTCTGCCACTGGTTAGTACCAGGAGTCCCAAAGGTCACGGAGACCCCCGTAAGGGTAGTACCCGACGGCGTCCCGTTCGTGGAGCCCTCGATCACGATGTCGTCCAGCCCTGGATCGGTCGAGGTCCCGGCATTGGAGCCGCCGGAAGCGGTGAAGCCGAAGAATTCTTTGTCCGTGACGAAACAGCCCCCTTCAGGGTTGTTACTCGTTACGACGTAGGAGTTTATGTTCGAAAGCGATTGTGCGCTGAGGGCATCCGGCGGGCATGCGACGGACACGGCTTTCACAGCACCAGAGCCCAAAACGAGCAGGGCTGTCAGCGATAACGCGGTTCTCATATATGTGATCTGAAGCGGAATTCTGCAAGTCCGCTGACCATCCTCCGACTGGGACAGAATATCATCGGTGTAACGCTCTGTCAAACAATAGTTCTAGCCGTTACAGAATATGAACTAGGGAGCCTCCGAGTACTAAAGCTCTAAAACTGAGTAACATCTTCCCTGACCGGTTGCGCCTGTAGTATTCTGAAGGTTAGACACTTCACACCATTCCCGGGAGGTTTTGTCGACCATGTCATCGACATTCCGCAAATTACTACTGAGTGTTCCGGCAGTCGCTTTGTTCTCTGTGACTTGCTTCGCTCAAACGGTCGCTTTTGAAGGCGATGTGAAAGGCGAGGACGGCAAACCCGTCCAGAAAGCCGTCATCAAGATCGAGCGCAAGGATATCAAGGGGAACTATAAGGTCAACACGGACAAGAAGGGCCACTACTTTTACGGCGGCCTTCCGAACGGGACCTATAAAATCTCGGTCGAGATTGAGGGCAAAGAGCGAGACATGGTGGACAACGTCAAGTCCAAGTTTGGCGATCCGACCAATGTGAGCTTCGATCTGGCGCAAGCGGCGGCGCGCGCGGGCGGCGGAACTCCGGCCAAGGAAGTCGAGCGCGGGATGTCGGAGAAGGACAAAGCGGCGTACGAAAAGAAGAAAGCCGATCAGGAAGCGGCCCTGAAGAAGAACAAGGAATTAAACGACGCATTCAACCAGGGCGTCGACGCGCAGAACAACAAGCAGTGGGACGTGGCGGTGACGCAGTTCGAAAAGGCGTCGCAGCTCGGTGCGGATCAGAACGTCGTGTGGGGACGCCTGGCGGACAGCTATACGAGTCTCGCCGGAACCAAGACGGGCGCGGATCAGGAAGCGGCCTACGGCAAAGCGGTGGCGGCGTATCAAAAGGCGATCGAGTTGAAGCCGGACGCTCCGGAGTATCACAACAACTACGCGCTGGCGCTGGCCAAGCAGAAGAAGTTCGACGAAGCGCAGGCGGAACTGACCAAGGCGGCGACACTCGACCCGACGCAGGCCGGCAAATACTACTACAATCTGGGCGCAGTGCTGGTGAACACGGGCCAGACCGAAGCGGCGGGCAACGCGTTCAAGAAAGCGATCGAGGCGGATCCGAACTACGCGGACGCTTATCTGCAGTTCGGCATTACGCTGATGGGCAAAGCCAGCGTCGGCAAGGACGGCAAGATGATCCCGGTGGCGGGTACGGCAGAAGCGTTCCAGAAGTATCTGGAGCTGGCGCCGAACGGTCCGCAGGCGGAGACAGCGAAGGCGATGCTGCAATCCATCGGCGCGTCGGTGGAAACGAATTTCTCCAAGCCGGGCGAAAAGAAAGCCACGCCGACGAAAAAGAAATCGCAGTAGTCGATGTTCCGCGTCATCCTGTATCTGCTCCTGACAGTCGTGCTGATCAGCATGCTGCGAGGAGTGGTCGGGGTGATCGGGAAACTGTTCGGCGATTTCGTAGGAGCACCACAAGCGCCGCAGGCCAGGCGTCCTTCGGTTCCCTCAGGCGGGGAGCTGAAAAAGGACCCGGTCTGCGGCACTTTCATTTCTACGGCGACGGCGTTGCAGAAAAAGTCCGGCGGCGAGGTGTACTACTTCTGCTCGGCCGAGTGCAGGGATAAGTTTCGGGCGTGAGAAGTTTCGTGGGCTGGGGCAACTATGTTTTTAGCCACGAATGGACACGAATGAACACGAATCCCTGGATGCCCTGATTGCGAAGGTGATCGGCGCGGCTTACGAAGTGAGCAATACGCTTGGTTGCGGATTTCTCGAGAACGTCTACCATGCCGCCATGGTCCGCGAGCTCGCTCTGCGGGGGCTCGGCGTTCGCTCCGGTGTTCCGTATTGGGTCGAGTACAAGGGCGAATTCGTCGCCAAGTACATCGCGGACATCGTGGTGAACGACAAACTGATTCTCGAACTGAAGTGTGTCGAGCAGTTCGCCCGCGAGCACTTAGCGCAGTGCATCAATTACCTTAAAGCTTCGGGTCTGCGCATCGCCCTACTCATCAACTTCAAGCATCCCAAGGTGAAGTGGAAGCGGGTGATCTACGGGTTTTGATTCGTGTTCATTCGTGTTTATTCGTGGCTGGAATTAATCTAGAAGCATGAAGCTTGCAGAAATCGCCGCCTCGCTTGGGTGCGAGTTGCGGGGCGATCCCAGCATGGAGATTACCGGCGTCGCCGGGATGGAACATGCCTCGCCGACGGAGTTAACGTTTCTTTCCAATCCAAAATACGCGCACAAGGTGAAGAATACGCGCGCCGGGGCGGTGCTTGTTTCCGAGCCGCTCGCGTCTGATGCGAACCGCGGATTCGGGATCGCTCAGCTCATTTCGAAAAACCCCGACCTCGATATGGCGCGGGCTTCGGAGTTGTTCTATCAGGCTCCGCGGCCGAAAGCGGGGGTGCATCCGATGGCGTCGATCGCGGTGACGGCGAAGATCGGGAAGAACGCCTCGATCGGCGCGTTTGCCGTGGTCGGGGAAAATGTCACCATTGGGGACAACGCGGTGCTGCATCCGCACGTCGTGATTTATGACGGCGTCGAGATCGGCGACGATTTCCTCGCGCACGCCCACGCCGCGGTGCGCGAGCATTGCCGCATCGGGAATCGAGTGATCCTGCAAAACGGCGCGATCATCGGCGGCGACGGATTCGGATTCGTGAAGCGCCGCGACGGGACGCATTACAAGATCGTGCAGGCCGGCATCACGGTGATCGAAGACGACGTCGAGATCCAGACGCTGACGTCGGTGGACCGCGCGCGGTTCGGCGAAACGCGCGTGAAGCGCGGCGCGAAGATCGACAGCCTGGTGCAGGTGGGCCATGCGTGCGTGGTGGGCGAGGACAACATCATCTGCGCGCAGACGGGTCTTGCGGGATCGAGCATTTTAGGCAAGAATGTTCTGCTCGCCGGACAGGTGGGCGTGTCGGGCCACCTGACGATTCACGACAACGCGGTGGTTTACGCACAGAGCGGAATCGGAGGGGACGTGGAGGCGGGGCACGTGGTGAGCGGCTCGCCCGCGTTCGAAGTGAGAGAATGGCTTCGCGCCGTGACGGCGTTTCCCAAGTTGGGGGAAATGGTAAGGACTCTGCGACAATTGGAAAAAAGGCTGGCGGCGCTGGAAACACCCCATGGATCAAAGTGAAAAAGATCTGCTTGAAAAGAACTGCGCCTCGGAGCGCCCGTTACTCGCTTACAAAAACGAAAAATTCCTGGACACGCCGGATGCGCGTTCGCTGCGGATTTTAAGCGAGTACCTGTATCCGCTCTCGCATTTTCGCAAGGAAAAAATTCTCGACACGATCGTCTTTTTCGGGTCGGCGCGGACGGCGGAAAACGGTCCGAACGCGCGCTATTACGGCGAGGCTCGCGAGCTGGCGCGGCGCGTGACGGAGTGGTCGAACAACCTGGCGAATTCGGCGCGGCGATTCGTGGTGTGCAGCGGCGGCGGGCCGGGGATCATGGAAGCGGCCAATCGCGGCGCGCACGACGCGGGGGGAAAGAACGTCGGGCTGAACATCGGGCTGCCGTTCGAGCAGCGGCCGAATCCGTTCATCACGCCGGAGCTGTGCTTCGAATTCCACTATTTCTTCATGCGCAAGTTCTGGTTCGCCTATCTGGCCAAGGCGCTGATTGTTTTCCCGGGCGGATTCGGTACACTCGATGAACTCACCGAAATTCTGACGCTGGTGCAGACGCAGAAGCTGATGAAAAAGATCGTGGTGGTGTTGTATGGCACGACCTACTGGAAAGAGATCATCAAC
>JAIQFJ010000296.1 GCA_020073325.1 Terriglobia bacterium
TTGCAGGAACTGGAATCGATCCTTCCGGCGCTGAACGTCACGCTACCCGCGGGTTCCAAAATCGAAGGCGGCACCGCGATGGCGAAGATGAGCCTGGAAGGTGAGCCCGAAAATCTGGTCGCGCAGGGAACGCTCGGCCTGAGCAACGTGAAGCTTGCCGGATTCAACCTGGGGCAGAAGCTGTCGGTGATCCAGATGCTCGCCGGCATCAAGAGCAATCCGACGACGGAGATTCAATCGCTCAGCGCCAATGTGAAAAACAGCAACGACGGCACGGCGATCGACGACCTGAAGCTGGTCGCCGCCGATATCGGCGAGCTTTCGGGCAGCGGCACCATCAGCCCGGCCCGCGCTCTCGATTTTAAAATGCGCGTCTCGGTGAAGTCGGGAATTCTGCCCGCCGCGCTCGGCGCCCGCGCGGAGTCCGGCATTCCGTTCTTCATCCACGGTACCGCGCAGGATCCCAAATTCGAGCCCGATATAAAAGGTATGGCCGCCGGCGAAATCAAGGACCTGAAGGGCACCGCCACAAAAGCCGCCGGCGGGATCCTCGATCAGTTGCTCAATAAGAAGAAGAACGATTAACTCAGAAGCAAGTCTTGGGGCAGCCTGAAGCGGTCATGTCGCCGCGCCGGGGGCAGAGGCGCCGATCCTGTAGGGCGCCTCGAAGATCCCCGGCCTGGTGCCGCTCGGCGTGTCCGATCTTCACGACACCATCGATTCACGCCAGCGGGACCAGACCCATACGGGCGAGATCGCCTTGAATGACGTCTGGCATCTCGCGCCGTCCGCCGACCTGCAGCTATCTGGATTTTTGCGCACCTACAATCTTTCGCTTACCTCGAATTTCGGCGATGGCCTGATCCGGCAAAGCAAGTTTCGCACCGTCGCCGGCGCGAATGCGAACTATATCCGCAAATTCAATTCGCATTTTTCGCTCATGGCCGGCTTCGATGATTTCCGCGAAGCTCCGCGCCGTGACGATCTCGATCGCCACGCGTCGGAAAATCTCGCCGTCTACGGCACGTTCCAAAAGGTCACCGCCAACAACCTCACGCTGAATCTGGTGACTCCGTTTGTCGCCATCGACGGCAACATTTTTCCGTGGCTCCGCTACAACCTGGGCTGGCGCCGCGACCAGATCGGCTTCGATAACGTCGATCTGCTCGTCCCCGCCAACTCGTTCTCGCGCTGGACCGGAATCAATTCGCCGAAGGCCACGCTGGCGATTGTCCCGCCGGCCCGCACGCCGCTTCCGTCGGTCTCGTTGAGTTGGGGACAGACTTTCTTCACCAACGATCCGCGCCTGGGGACTTCAGGCCAGCCCGCGAGCCTGATCAGCCAGGCTCACGCCTATCAGCTTGTCATTTCGAAGACCGTCGCGCACACCGACCTCCGCGTCACTCTGGGACACATCACCCAGGAAGCGTCGCTCGCCAAAATCGATCCCGACACAGGCCTTCAATTCGACGAAGGTCCCGGCCGCAACCGCTACATCACGATTTCCGCGCGCCACTACTTTCGCTTCGGCCTTTTGCAATCGTCGCTTTCGAAAGCCGACGCGCGCGATCTGTCCGACGGCACGCCGCTTCCCGAAGCTCCGCGCACGATCTTCGATGCGCTCGGCACACTGGACCGGCTGCCGTGGGGGCTCCATTTGCGCGCCGAATTTGAAGAGGTGGGACAAAGGCCGCTGGGCGACGGACTCATCAGCGTCCCGGTCCGCGAGTTTCGCGGGGCGCTGGTCCGCAGTTTCCTCGATGAGCGCCTTCAGGCCGGAGTGCATTTTCAGATCGCCGGCGGTTATACCGGACAGACCGCCGAAGTGTTCGCGGGAATCGAGAGCGTGGCTGGCATCTATGTTCCCAGCTACGCGACCGCATCGATCCGCTACCGCTTCGGCCACTGACGATTATTTCGGATCCTCGATGATCAGATCCTCCGGCGGAGCCCCCGCATCGAACATCTTCGCTGCGTCGAAAAATCCCGAGACCGAAAGATGCATCCGCACATCCTGGTTCGTTCCGTTCTTCCAGAACCACCCGTGCACGCCCGTCGACGGCGCGATGAACGATCCGTAAAATTCCTTGCGTCCCGCGCGGTAATCCTGCAAATAGCTCTCGAAGTAATCCGGCTTCGGCTTCTGATCGGGCTCGCCGTGAAATTCGAACTGCATGGGACCGTCCGCCTTCCACGCAAACACGATCGTCGCGCCCTTCACCATGTGGTACTTGATCTCGAACCCCTCGCCCGGATGCAGGCCGATATCTTCCGACGACACCTTGTACGTCCCCGGCTGCAGCGTGTAGATCCCCGTCCGCACCACTCCATTGCCGCCACCCTGCGAAATTCCGGTCAGCCGCAACAATTTTCCGGTGCGCAGCGGATCGATCCCGTATTCGGCCGGCAGGATCGCCGTAAACAGCAACACCAGTGCGACTCCCAGCGCAATCATCGTCGCCTTGAAAACTTTTGCTGCCGGCGGCAAGACAGGTTGTGCAATCATGACCGCCCCATCACGAAATATCCGGCGATCTGATAACCCGCGAGCAGAAAGCCCACCGCCATCAGCGCCGTATTCGTCGCCAGCGCGTAATCGAAAAATCCTTTGCGCGTTCGCCAGAAGCTCAGCATGAGCAGCACGCCGGTCAGCGCCAGCACCTGCCCGATCTCGACGCCCACGTTGAAGCTCAAAATATTCGTGACCAGTCCGTTGCGCGACAGATCCAGTTGCTGCAGCTTCGTCGCCAGCCCGAACCCATGGAACAGCCCGAAAATCAGCACCGCGATTTTCGTGTTCGGCTGAAACCCGAAAAGCTTCTGAAACCCGCCGATGTTGTCGAAAGCTTTATACACGACGGAAAATCCGATGATCGCGTCGGTGATATACGAATTCGCGTGAATCCCGCCGAGCACTCCCGCCAGCAGCGTAATGCTATGCCCGATCGTGAACAGGCTGACGTACAGCACGATGTCCTTCAGCCGGTACAAAAAGAAAATCACGCCGACCAGGAACGCCAGGTGATCGTACCCGGTCACCATGTGTTTCGCGCCCAGATAAATGAACGGCACGATCGCCGCCCCGTCCAGCGACTGCACGAAACTTGCATCCTGCTTCGAAACATCGTGCGCGCTGAGCAATCCCGCAAAGAGAATCGCCAGCGCAAGGATCCAAACGTTACGATTCACCATTGCGTTTATCTTAGCGTGCACTGCAACTCTTTTGACTTTTCGTGCGATGATCCCGTAGACTCCACAGCGATGGAAGACAATCGGTCTGCAGGCTCGCCGACCCGCCGAGCCGCTCTGACGATCGCCGCCGCCATCCCGCTGTGGTCGCAATCGCAAGGAGGACAAAAGATGCCACACCCCGTGGTCCATTTCGAAATCGGCTGCCGCGACGTCGCCAAAACCGAGCACTTTTTCAGCCAGCTCTTCGACTGGAAAATCCAAAGCAGCGGCCCCGCCGCGACCATCGACACGGGAAGCCGCGACGGCATCCAAGGCCATATCACAGCGCTCGGCCACGAGCCGCAGCATTACACGATCTTCTACGTCGAAGTCGACGACGTGCAGGCCTATCTCGACAAGGCCGCCGCATTAGGCGGAAAAACGCTGGTCCCGCCCATCAAGATCCCGACGGGAATCTTCGCCTGGTTCTCCGATCCGGAGGGCAACACCATCGGCCTGCTGAAACGTGCCTAGCGCCGAACGCTGACCCAGCTGCGCTCGATTGAACAGGTCTGCTAACCTTCGTTCACAGCATTGAGAGCCAACCGATCATCAGCACTCAGTGTACGGAGGCAACAGAATGAGCGGCAAGGCACTCCATGCAGGTTTGTGGAACAGCCTGTTCTGCGGACTATTTGTCATCCTCATTGGATTCTCACCCCTGCGGGCGCAGATCACCGAGTATTCGGTGACTTTCAACGGGCTCAACGGAATCGCGGCCGGTCCCGATGGCAACATGTGGTTCTCAGGGAACCGAAACATCGGGCGGATCACGACAGCGGGTGTCGTTACGGCTTATCCGGTTCCAACTTCCAATGACGCGTCCGGCGGGATCGCCGCAGGTCCCGACGGGGCGATGTGGTTTACCGAGTCTCCGCTCAATTCGCCGGCCAGCAATGGAGGGTGGTTCGCCAAGATCGGCCGCATTACCACCAGCGGAGTCATCACCGAGTATCCGCTGCCCGACCCCATGAGCATTCCCACCGCGATCACTGCGGGCCCGGACGGGGCGCTGTGGTTTATCGAGTCGGGCAACGGCAAGATCGGAAGAATCTCCACTTCGGGGACCATTACCGAATTCCCGTTGCCGGCATCAGAGGTAAATTACGGCGTGGACGGAATCACCTCCGGTCCTGATGGCAATCTGTGGTTCACCCAAGGTTACGCCGCCAATAAGATCCTGCGAATGACCACGTCCGGCGTCTTCACCATCTACACGGTGGCGACCTTCGTCAGTGCGGGTTCGTTGGCCCTCACGGCCGGTCCCGATGGCGCCCTGTGGTTTACCGATCAGGCAAGTAAGATCGGCCGGATCACGACGTCGGGGACGATCACGGAATACGCCTTGCCCGCCAACGACAGCCCTTTCGCGATCGCGGCTGGACCGGATGGAGCGCTGTGGTTTACGGACTCTCTTGGCCAGATCGAACGGATCACGACGTCGGGCACTGTGACTTCGCAAGTCGCCACACCGACGAATACGGCCGGCGGCTTCCTCGGCTACATCGCCGCCGGACCTGACGGCGCCATGTGGTTTACCGAAGTGGGCGGCAAGATCGGGCGCATTCCCACCGGCGTGACCGTCACGCCTCCGACGATTACGGAGGTCGCCAACGCGGAAGGCGAGTCTCCCACGATTGCGCCGAATACGTGGGTGCTGATCAAAGGCTCCAATCTCGCCAAGGCGGGCGATTCGCGGACTTGGCTGGGCTCGGATTTCGTGAATGACCAGATGCCCACGCAGCTCGACGGCGTGAGCGTAACCGTGAACGGCAAACCCGCGTTTGTGTACTACATCAGCCCGGCGCAGTTGAACATCCTCACGCCGCCCGACGCCATTTCCGGATCCGTGCAGATCCAGGTCGCGAACAATGGAGCCACCAGCGCAAACTTCACAGCGCAGGCGCAGGCCGAATCTACTTCATTCTTCGTCTTCAATGGCGGGCCGTACATTGCCGCCGTCCATCTCAATGGAAGCCTGATCGGGCCGGCCACGCTTTTTGCCGGCTACACCAGTCCCGCCCAGCCCGGCGAAACCATCGTGATTTACGCGAACGGATTCGGGCCGACGTCGGCGCAGGTGGTGAGCGGGTCCTCAACGCAATCGGGAACGCTCTCGCCGCTGCCGGTCCTCACGATCGGAGGCATCGGCGCGACGGTCACATTCGCCGGTCTTGTCGCCCCCGGCGAATTTCAGTTCAACGCGATCGTGCCGTCCTCGCTCGCCAATGGCGACCAGCCGGTGACCGCGACATACAACGGATTGACCACGCAGTCCGGAACGCTGCTCACCGTCCATCAGTAGAGCGCGCAACCACTGGAGTCTTAAATCGCCACTCGAGCAGCCGCGGGCGTGAGACCGGGGTTCCGGACAGCGATCCAGCACACGACTCAACCCTTTGACTTCACTGTCATAATCCCGTAAACTCCACACGAGGAGATTCCTGCATGTCTCACCTGCTCAACAGTGCCGCTGAAGAAAGTCTTCTGTCCCGCGGATTTTCCCGCCGCCAGTTAGGACGGATCGCCAGTGTCTTCGCCGCCGGCGCTGCTCTTCCTTTTTACAACGAGGCTGCGTATGCCCAACGCGCCATGCGCCGGAACGAAATGTCTCCGGACGCGGTGCGCATCAACTCCAACGAAAATCCACTCGGCCCATGTCAGGACGCGCTCGAAGCGATCTATTCGGTGGCCAAGTTCGGCGGGCGCTACTCGCCGCATAACGAAAATGGCCAGATGGCGGAAATGGCGGCCTCCACTGAAGGCGTCAAGCCCGAAAACATTACCGTGTACGCGGGATCGAGCGATCCGCTGCATTACGTCGTCTGCGCCTTCTGCTCGCCCACGCGGCCCTTCGTCATGGCCGACCCCGGCTACGAATCCGGCGCCTCCACCGCGCGATTCATCGGAGCCAAAGCGATCCACGTCCCCCTGCGCAAGGACTTTTCGCACGACGTGCAGGCGATGGTCAAAGCCGACGCAACCCCCGGCGTCATCTATATCTGCAACCCGAACAACCCCACCGGCACGCTGACTTCTTCTGAAGACATCGACTGGGTGGTCGCCAACATGCCGAAGGGCACCGTTCTGCTGCTCGACGAGGCGTACATCCACTTCTCGCACAACGCGAAAATGCGCTCGGACCTAGTGAACGCAGGAAAAGACGTCATCATCCTGCGCACGTTCTCCAAGGTCTACGGCATGGCCGGAATCCGCGCAGGCTTCGCCATGGCCCGGCCCGACCTGCTTGAGAAAACGCGGACCTTCGCCGCCACCGGCTTCGTGCCGATCACCGCGATGGCCGCCGCCACCGCCAGCCTCAAATCGAAGACCGTGGTTGCGGAGCGCCGCAAGATCAACAAGGACATCCGCGACAACGTCTTCGAATTCCTGCAGGCCAAGGGTTACAAGTTCACACCCAGCGAAGCGAATCACTTCATGGTCGACGTGCGCCGCCCCGGCGGTCAGGTGGTCGACGCGCTGGCGAAACAAAATGTCATGATCGGCCGCCTGTGGCCGGCATGGCCCAACAGCGTCCGTGTGTCGATCGGCACGCAGGACGATATGAATAAATTCAAGGCCGCCTTCGCAAAAGTGATGGCGTAAAAAAACAGGCCGCGGAGGAACGCCCATTCACCATCCGCGTTCCTCCGCGCGCCCATGTGAAAAGTCAGGAACGTGGGGCCGCTCGTCGAGCGGCGAGCCGGCAGCCATGCCGGCTGATGTGGATTGCTTACGAAACGCCGTCCTCAAACCCTGCTCGCCCCGCGCGGCTATTTTATTTGCACTGGTCTTTTCTTTCTCGATTCTTCGATTTTCTTCAGACCCATCGCCGCGTGCTCCTGTAGCTTCTGAAATTCTTCGTGTAGCGCCGTCAGTTCCTCATCGCTCAGCGACTCCATCTGCACCAGCTCCGTTCGCGCCGACCCCACCGCGCGGATCAGCTCATCCAGCTTCAACTGCATCACCCTCGCGTCGCGATTCTGCGTGTGCTGGATCAGGAACACGATCAGAAACGTGGCGATCGTCGTCCCCGTGTTGATCACCAGCTGCCACGTATCGGAATAGTGAAAATACGGCCCTGACAACGCCCAGGTCAGCGTCACGAAGACTCCCGCCAGGAACGCCCACGGCGACCCGACCGCCTCAGCCGTCCACAGCGCCGCTTTACGAAACCAGATCCGCATGACCGGCCCGGTCGCGCCGCCGGATGCGGATTCTTCGTCCGCCCGCGTGCATTCCCAGCGCGAACATCGACAGCATCCCCGCCAGGATCACGAACACGCTCACCACGGACATCGCGGGAACAGCCAGTAGGAACGCCGAAATCGTGCCCACGAGCAGTAGCGCGAGCAGAGCGGCGATAACGGTTGTAATCAGGTTGCTCGTCACGCTGTTTCTAACGCAACCCGCGTGCCACGCTTGCGGCGTGCCGAATCAGCGACATAGCCGCCGCGTTGCGGAAAAATTTACGGGATCAGTTTCCGTATACGCGCTTGCGCGCAGCGTCGAACGCTTCGCGCGCACCCGGTAAATCCGGGTCGAGCTTCACCACCCGCTCCAGCCGCTGCATGCCTTCGAGCGGACGCCCCAGCTTCATCAGCAGCTCTCCCAGGCGAAACGCCGCCCGCGGATCCTCCGGCCGCAGCCGCACCGCCGACGCCAGTTCGCCGAACGCGTCGTCCATCCGCTGCCGCCCTTCGAACGCCAGCCCCAGCGCCGTATGCGCATCCGCATTGTCCGGAGAAAGCCGCACGGCTGAAGAGAACTCCACGATCGAGTCGTCGGCCTTGCCCATCGCGGCGTAGATTTTCCCCAGTTCCAGGTGCGCGCTCCCGTCATCGGGCAGCAGCCTGACGCGATCCGTGAAATACGTAAGCGCGATCTGCAGATGCGGCGCCGCGTCCTGCCCGGAAAGCGATCGCCCTAATCCCGCTTCCGCTTCGATCCGCCCCGGCTCGATCGCGAGCGCTTTTCGAAACTCCGCCGCCGCCTGCTCCTTGCGTCCCGCGCGCAGATGGGCCGACCCGAGCGCCTCATGCGCCCTCGCCGCATCCGGCCCGAGCTGCACCGCGCGCTGCAGAACCGGCATGGCTGCGCGATCTTTTCCCAAAGCCGCG
>JAIQFJ010000297.1 GCA_020073325.1 Terriglobia bacterium
TCTTGGCGTTGGTCGCTTCGGGCAGAAGAAGTTGCCAGTTTCCGGACGCTCCGGCTCGCGCCAGGATCAATCCGTCCGCCGCGCGGCGAATGATGGTGAAGCTCGACAACTGAACCTCGGCCAGCTTCCCGATCGCTTTGGAATCGTAGGTCGCGGCCGGAAGCGCGGCGCTGCGCAGCTTTTCTTTTCCGTTGACGCTGATCGACTCCGCATCCTGGAAGGCCCACACGCCGGCCGCCGACCGCGTGACGATCAGGAATTGGCCGGCATGGATGGGCGAAAGGCCAGCGATCGCCAGCAGCAATTCCGCCCGAAGCGCCCTCCGCATGATTCCTCCTGTTGATCGACCTAAATAACGCGCAGACGGGGCGCGAATTGGATCAGTTATTTTTTAGTGACGGTTGCGAGGATCGCCGCATCGGCCTGTTCGATCAGCGGAGTGATCACATCTTCGCCATCCGTTCGCGCCTTCGCAGTGGAGGAATTCGCGGCAACGGCAGTCCCGCTCTGGGGAATGATCAGTTTGTACTCGAAGGTCACTTCGCTTTTCGCCTTCACGGCGCTGGCGATGCTGGCGGCTCCGCCCATTGCGGTGCCAGCGGCGGCCGACGCTGCGGCTCCCGCCATTCCGGCCATGCCGACCATCGGAATCATACTCGCCACGGGCATGGCTTTCTTCAGCATCCCGAGTCCCCCGCTGTTGAGCTTCTGGGTGAGGCGCGAAGAGAGCACGAAATCGCACTCTTTTTGTTTCGCCTCCGCTTCGGCCTGCTGCGGCAGAAGCGCGGCGATCGGCGTCACTTCGAGCATCGGACCGCTCAAATAGCGCACGATCGTCGCGCGCAGCGGTTCGGTGACATTTGCGCCGGAGCCGTTCTGCGCCAACTGCGCCTGCGGCGTCAGCACTCCGATCCGGATCGTCCCCGGCTTCTTGGGCCCCAGTGCGCCCGCGGTCGTGGTCATTTGCGGCTGCCCGAAGGGGCTGGGGGCCTGGAAACTTTGCTGTTGCGACGCAAACATTTTTGCCATCGATTGTGCCTGCATCGCGCTGATCGCCGCGTTGGGAGACGCCGCGGAGCTTTGCGCCAGCATCTGCATCATCGCCTGCGCCTGCATCGCGTTGGCGCCCGAGGCGGCTCCGGACCGCATCATGTACTGCAGAAGTAACTGTAACTGCGCCTGCGTCATCGCCGGCGCCGCGCCGGTCTGCGCCTGCGCCGAAAGGGCCTGAATCATGGCGGCGGCCTGCGCGTCGCTCACTTGACCCGCGGTGGGAATTTGAGCGGCCAGCGGAAGCGCCGCCGCGAGTATCGCGACCAGGCGAAAAGAATTGTGTCGTGAAACGGTTGAGCTGTTCATTGTCACGCCTCCTTAGGAGCGTTTACATGCAACTAAGCGGAAACGAGCGGCGGTGCGGATCAGGATCAGGTAAAAAACTTTTCGTGAAAATTGGCGGCGTGTAGTATGTTAGGCAAAGTACTCGAACCGCCGGGTGATTGTTCGATGGGGAATAAGTCGTCCGACATCACCGCGTTACTTCGCGCCTGGTCGGCCGGAAGCGCTTCGGCGCTGAACGACGCCCTGCCCGAGATTTACGCCGAACTTCGCCACATCGCCGCTCGCCGCCTCCGCGCCCGCCAGAAAGGCTGCACGCTGGACCCGATCGCGCTGGTGCACGAAGCGTATCTGCGGATGGCCGAATCGTCGCCGGTCATTTTCGAAAATCGCTCGCATTTCTTCGCGATCGCGTCATTATTAATGCGTACGATTCTGATCGATCACATTCGCGCCAAGCGCGCGATCAAACGCGGCAGTGACGGAATTGCCGTCACGCTCGGCGATGTGGCCGGCGAATCCTCGTTCGGCTCCGCGCCGGATTTACTGGACCTCGACGCGGCGCTGGGAGAACTGGGCGCGAAATATCCGCGCCATGCGCAGATCGTCGAAATGCGATTTTTTGGCGGGCTTTCCGTCGAGGAATCGGCCGAGGCTTTGGGAATCTCCACCGCCACCGTGAAACGCGACTGGACTTTCGCCCGGGCCTGGATTCTCGAACGGCTCTCGAGCGAGTGAGGAAACATGACCCCGGGGTCGTGGACGGCATCCGAGTTGTTCTCGCACTGCGCGGACCTGCCTGCGTCCGAACGCGAAGCTCTGCTTGACCGCGTGGGCGCGGACCGGCCCGAGGTCGCCGATCAGGTCCGCAGGCTTCTGAAGGCTCACGACCACGCGTCGGGATTTCTGGAACAGCCCGCCATCGAAGACGTCTCCGAAATTTCCACATCGCCGGAACGGCCGCCGGCCGGATTCTCCCATTGGATCCGTTCCAGGCCGCGCGCGTTCTGGTTGTTTCTGGCCGTCGACCTTATCGGGATCGCCTTCTACATTTTTGTGGCCGCCACGGTCCTGCGATTCGGATCTCACGTTGTCGAATGGGGATTCGACATGGAGCTGGTCGACGGGAACCATTGGCGCGTCAGCTCGGTGGACGATCCGGGACCTGCAGCAGGAAAACTCGTCCCCGGCGACGACATCATCGCGATGAACGAGGATCCCCGTACCAGCGTCACCGGCGTCATCTCCGCGATGTTTTCGGCGCGCGCCGAGCGGCCCTACAAAATTCGCGTCGCACGAAATACCGCTGTTCGCGACTTCACGCTGATGTTGAACATCAGGAACAGCCCGCGCCGCATGGGCGATGTCGCCTCGTTCGGCATCGTCAGCCTGGCCTTCTTCTTCACCGCCGTGCTGCTTGGATTCCTGCGGTCCGATCAGCGCGTCGCGCAACGAGCCTACTGGGCACTGCTCACCGAGGCGCTGGTATTGGCGAAGGCGCTGCTCACCCCATACCAGCCGTTCCTGCATGGCGCTGCCTTCGCGATGTTTGAAACCTTCGCCTCCATCGACGGAATTCATTTCGCGCTGGGCTATCTGTTCTACTGCACGCTGTTCGATCGCGTGATCAACACAAGGCGCTGGATGTATGCGCTCTACGTGATGTTCCCCGCCGGGGTGATGATCGGCTTGTTTCAAGTCGCACTCGATGCGGGCCTGAGTTCGCCGCTGTTCGATGCGCATCCCAGGCTGTTTATCGCGGCATGGGCGCTCGATCCTGCTTTCTACGTCGCGGCGCCGATCGCCATCTGCGCCGTGATCGCGCGGAACTATTTCAAGGTCACCGAGCCCGACGACCGCCGCCGCGCGCGCTGGATCGCGGTCGGGTCGCTGGCCGGAATCGTTCCCTACATCCTGGTGCGGTTTCTCGGCGGATTTCTCGGAGTGTGGACCGATCCCTCACTGCCGCTGGCCTCCGCCTATCAGGACCTGCGCCGCATTTCGATTCTTGCGGCGATGCTGATCCCCGCCGCCACCGGCTACGCAATCTATAAGCACCGCCTGTTCGACATTCGCGTCGTGGTGCGGCGCGGCGTGCGCTATGTGCTGGCAAAGAGCGTACTGCAAACGGTGCTGGCGCTTCCGGCTCTCGGGCTTGTCGTCGCGCTGATCCGCAACGCGCATCGAACCGTGGCCGACGCGGTGTGGAACAACTTCGGCTTTGTCGTGCTGCTGGCGCTGCTCGCGGCCGTGCTGAAGTTTCGCGTCCCGCTGCGGCGCTGGCTGGATCGCCGCTTCTTCCGCGAAAATTATCGCCAGGAACAGATTCTGCTTTCGCTGATCGACAGCGTGCAGAAGCTTCACTCGCTTCCCGAGATGGCGGAAACCGTGGGCGCGAGCATCGAAGCCGCGTTTCATCCGGAGCGTCTTGTGATTCTCTTCCGCGCCGGACGCGATCGATTCTTCATACCGGCGTTTTCGGCCGGCGGTACGGGCGATCTTCGCATCCGCGACAATTCTCCGTTGCTCGCGATGCTCGAAAGCGACACCGAAGCGCGGCAACTCGCGTCGATCCAGGGAATCCCACCCGAGGAATTGCGGCGATTCGACGCGCTCGGAATCGACGTCGTGGTGCCGATGGCGAGCCCGGCCGGAGGCATCGCGGGACTGATTCTTCTCGGCCGCAAGCGCGCCGATGAGCCGTACGCGCGCGAAGACCGCCGCCTGCTGGCCGCGCTCGGCTCGCAAATGGCGATGGTTTGTGAAAACATCTCACTGCACCAGATGCTGACGGATCAGCACAAAGCCACTGAAGACGTTCGCGCGCGTTTGGAAGCCGCCGGCGTCGACGCGTTTCGCGAATGTCCACGATGCGGCCGCTGCTACGATCTGAAAACCACCCACTGCCCGCACGACGGCAAGGAGCCGGTCTTTTCTTTGCCCATCCCGCGGACCGTGGACCGCTACCGGCTGGATCGGTTGATCGGCAAGGGCGGCATGGGAGCCGTGTACGAAGCCGAGGATCTTTCGCTGCGGCGCCGTGTCGCCATCAAGGTGATGACGGGCCGCGCCGTGGAAAATGCGACGTCGCGCCAGCGGATCCACCGCGAAGCCCGCGCGGTGGCGCGGCTGAATCATCCGAATATCATCGCGACCTACGATTTCGGTTTCGCCGGCGACGTCGCTTACCTGGTGATGGAGCTGGTTGCGGGAGAAACGCTCCGCGCGGCGATCCATCGCGGCCGTTCCGATGCCGCCGTCGCGGCCGCGTGGATCGATCAGTTGCTGGCGGGCGTCGGCGCGGCGCATCGCGCCGGGATCGTCCATCGCGACCTGAAACCGGAAAACGTGCTGATCTCGACGACTCCCGATGGCGGCCCTCTCATCAAGATTCTCGACTTCGGCGTCGCCAAGACCGACGCACCCGAAGCATCGGCCAGCATCACGCGGCCGGGAACCGTTCTGGGTAGCATTCAGTACATGTCGCCCGAGCAATTCAACGGCGCGCGCGTGGATGCGCGCTCGGATCTGTTCTCGGTCGGCGTTATTGTTTACGAACTCCTCACCGGCTCGCTTCCGTTCACGGGCAACACTTACACGGAGCGAATCCTTTCCGTGCTGCGTGACGAAGTGGCTCTTCCGCCCGAGGTCGCCGGCGGCGCTCCCCTGGAAGCTGCGCTGAAAAAATGCCTGGCCAAGGATCCGGAAGGACGATTCTCTTCGGCCGAAGAGGCTCGGTCCGCTCTCGTGCCTCTGATCGCCGGATTTCAGACCGCGGGCGCCTGAAGTCCATTGGCGGCTGCGCTCACATATAATCGCCACATGAAGCTCCTTATTGTTTTCGCTGCTTCTCTGCAGGCGTTCGCCGCCGCTTCGAGCGACGGCCCGCTGCTGCTCCGGCATCCGACCATCAGCCGCACACAAATCGTTTTCAGCTTCGCCAACGATCTGTGGAGTGTGAGTCGCGAAGGCGGTGAGGCCGTGCGCTTGACGACGGGTGCAGGAATCGAAACCGATCCGGTGTTTTCGCCCGATGGCTCGCAGATCGCCTTCACGGGCGAGTACGACGGCAACGTCGATGTCTTCGTCATGCCCGCGGCGGGCGGCACACCGAAGCGGCTGACGTATCATCCGTCGCCGGACACCATGGTCGGCTGGGCGCCGGATGGCAAGAGCATCGTCTTTGCCTCCGGCCGATCGAGCTATTCGAATTTCAGCCGGCTGCTTACGGTTCCCGCAGCCGGCGGCTTTGAGACGCAGCTACCGTTCGACCGCGCCGTGGAGGGCTCGTTTTCCCCCGACGGAACGAAGATCGCCTACGTCCCCACCGATCAATGGCAGCGGGCCTGGAAACGATATCGCGGAGGACAGACCAAACCGATCTGGATCGCGACCGTGGCCGATTCGAGCGTCGTCAAAATCCCCCGCAACAATTCGAACGATTTCAATCCCATGTGGATTGGAGACACGATCTATTTCCTGTCCGACCGCAGCGGCCCCGTCTCGCTGTTCGCCTACGACACGAAATCGAAGCAGGTGAGCGAAGTCGTGAAGAATAGCGGACTCGATTTCAAGTCGGCCACGGCGGGTCCGGATGCGATCGCCTATGAGCAGTTCGGATCGCTTCACATTTACGATCTGAAGACGAAAAAGGAACACGCGGTGAACGTGAAGATCGCCGCGGATCTGACCGAGGTTCGTCCGCACTTTCGAAAGTTCGCCCCGAACGAGATTCGTCCTGCCGCGATTTCTCCGGCCGGCGCGCGCGCCGTGTTCGTCGCGCATGGCGAGATCTTCACCGCTCCGGCCGAAAAGGGCGATGTCCGCAATTTGACGCGAAGCACGGCGGTGATGGAGCGCGATCCGGAATGGTCGCCCGACGGCAAATCGATCGCCTATTTTTCCGACGCTTCGGGCGAATATGCGCTCGAGATTCGCGACCAAAGCGGTCTCGGCGAAGCAAAGCGAATCGGCCTGGGTGCGCCGACGTTTCCTTATTCTCCGATCTGGTCGCCGGACAGCAAACGAGTCGCGTATACCGACAAGAAACTGAACGTATGGTGGATCGATCTCGATAAAGCGGCTCCGGTGAAGATCGACACCGATACCTACGCCGGTCCGACAGCGCTGAACCCGTCCTGGTCGCCGGACAGCAAATGGATCGCCTATACGAAGAAGCTCAAGAGTCATCTGCATGCCGTGTTCGTCTATTCGGTGGACCAGAACAAGACGTTTCAGGTGACCGACGGCATGAGCGACGCCGAATTCGCGTCGTTCGACAAGGACGGAAAGTATCTCTATTTCACCGCGAGCACGGACACGGCGCTGAGCACCGGATGGCTCGATATGTCGAGCATCCAGCGTCCGGTGACGCGCAGCGTCTATGTTGTCGTGCTGGCGAAGGATCAACCGTCGCCGCTCGCCCCGGAAAGCGACGAGGAGAAGCCGGCGGAAACGAAGAAGCCTGAGGACGCGGCGAAGAAAGACGTCGCGGTCAGGATCGATTTCGAAAACATCAGCCAGCGTATTCTGGCCTTGCCGGTCCCACCGCGGAACTATGTCGCGATGGCGACCGGCAAAGCGGGCGTGCTCTTCCTCACCGAAGCTCCGCTGGTGGCGGCGTTCGGCGGTCCGGGACAAGGACCGCAGTTTACGCTGCACATGTTCGATCTGAAGACCCGAAAGACGGATCAGATCCGCCAGGGAGTCGGCAATGTGTTCATTTCGGCCAACGGCGAAAAGATGCTGTATCGCCAGGGGCAGCAGTATTTCATCACGGCAGCGAGCCGGCAGGCACCAGCGGCACCGAACGCGGAGGGTCCGCATGCGCTGCCGATCGATTCCATTCAGGCATGGGTGGATCCCAAGGCCGAGTGGGGACACATGTATCACCAGGTGTGGCGCGATGAGCGCGATTTCTTCTACGATCCCGGCCTGCACGGGCTCAACAAGGAAGCGATCGAGAAAAAATACGAGCCGTATCTCGCCAACATCGCCACTCGCGAGGAGCTGAATTATCTGTTCGAGGAAATGCTCGGCGAAATGACCGTCGGGCACATGTTCATCGGCGGCGGCGATCGGCCCGAGGTGAAGCGCGTGCGCGGCGGATTGCTCGGCGCGGATTATACGGTCGAGAACGGGCGCTATCGCTTTGCGCGCGTCTTCGACGGCGAGAACTGGAATCCCCGCCTGAACGCGCCCTTGACCCAGCCGGGTGTAAACGTGGTCACGGGCGAGTATCTCCTCGCCGTGCAGGGACGCGATGTTCGGCCTCCCGAAAACCTGTACAGCTTTTTCGAAGAGACGGCGGGAAAATCCATCGTGATTCGCGTCGGTCCCGACCCCGGCGGCGCCAATTCGCGCGAAGTGACCGTCGTGCCGGTCCCTGACGAACGCGGACTACGCAATTTCGCCTGGGTGGAGGACAACCGCCGCAAGGTGGATCAGATGACCGGCGGGCGCGTCGGCTACGTTTATCTGCCCGACACGGCCGGAGGCGGCTACACCAACTTTAATCGCTACTTCTTCAGCCAGGTGGGCAAAGAAGGCGTAATCATCGATGAGCGCTTCAACGGCGGCGGCGACATTGCCGATTACGTGATCGATTATCTCCGCCGTCCGCTGCTCGGCCGGTTCACGATGCGCGAAGGCGAGGACATCACTGTGCCGATGGAAGGAATTTTCGGCGCGAAGGTGATGATCACGAATGAAATGGCGGGCTCGGGCGGCGATGCGATGCCGTGGCTGTTCCGCAAGTCGGGAATCGGACCTCTGGTGGGTATGCGCACGTGGGGCGGCCTTGTCGGCCACTACGGCGGTCCCGGCGATCTGATCGACGGCGGCAGCGTCGGCACACCGGACCTCGCGTTCTACAATCTCGACGGCGCCTGGGACATCGAAAATCACGGCGTCTCTCCGGATATGGAGGTCGAGATGGACCCCAAGCTGGTCCGCCTGGGCCACGATCCTCAGCTTGAAAAAGCCGTCGATGTGGTGATGGACCGGCTGAAG
>JAIQFJ010000298.1 GCA_020073325.1 Terriglobia bacterium
CATTTTCGGTCTACGCGCGCGGCGAGCTGCAAGGCGGAAATTCGCTGACGCTGGCGGCTCCGCTGGTCGGCGGAGCGAATCTGGCGATCACGTTCCTGGCGAATTCGGGCGAACTCGTGAAGAAAGACGACGTCGTGGTCCAGTTCGATACCACGGACCAGACCTATCGCCTGCGCGAAGCCGAAGCCGATCTGGCGGAAGCCGAACAAAAGGTGATCCAGGCCGAGGCGCAGATGAACGCAAAGGAAGAAGAGGACACATATCTTCTTCTCAAAGCTCGCGCCGATCTGCGGCAGGCGGAACTGGAAGCGCGCAAGAATCCGCTGGTGAGTCCGATTCAGGCCAAGCAGAACGATCTTGCCGTACGTTCCGCGCGCGAAACAGTTGCGCAGCTGGAACGCGACCTGGCGAATCGCAAAGCCACTTCGCAAGCGAACGTCGGCATCCAGGAAGCCACGCGCGCCAAGGCCAAAGTACAAGCGGAAACAGCGCAGAAAAATATCGACATGATGACGCTGCGCGCGCCGCGCGATGGATATGTCAACGTGCAGTCGAATACCAATACGAATTTTTTCGTCAGCGGCATGGTTTTTCCCGCATGGCAGATCGGCGACACGGTGCGCGCGGGAATGCCGGTCGTGCAGATTCCAGACCTGGATCATTGGGAAGTGATGGCGCACATCGCCGAAGCGGATCGGGGCCACCTTGCGGTGGGCCAGCCCGCTGAAATCGTCGCGGTCGCGCTGCCGGATCGTCCTTATAAAGGAAGGATCAAAGATCTGGGAGGCACGTCGGGTCCGCCGTGGGATCGCCGCTTCGATTGCCGGATCACGGTTGAGAACGCGACCCCCACGCTGCGTCCCGGAATGACGGCGAACATCGTCATCACCAGTGAGACGATGCGCAACGTGTTGTGGATCCCCGCGCAGGCCCTGTTTGAGAACGGCAGCCGTCAGTTCGTCTACGTGCGCACTCCGCAGGGCGGATTTGCCCGGCAGGACGTGAATCTGGTGCGGAAAAGCGAAAGCCAGGTGGTGCTCACGGGCGTTCGGGAAGGGCAGGAGGTCGCCCTGGCGAGTCCCGATCGCGGCAAGGAAAAAGAGAAAGACAAGAAGCCGGGCGCATCGGCAACGGAGGCTTTGCCGCAAGCCAAATGAGCATTCTTCGCTACCTGTCGGACATTCCGCAGGCGTTCGATAATTTGCGCGCGCAGCGGACGCGAACAGCGCTCACCGCGCTCGGTATCGTGTTCGGCGTCGGCTCGGTGATCGGGATGCTGGCGATCGGCGCGGGCGCGCGCGAAGAATCGCTTGCGTTCATTGAACAACTGGGCGTGCGCAACGTGCTGGTGGAATCGATTCCCGCGGCGAGCGTCGCCGAAATGCAGCAGCGCCGCCGTTCATCGCCCGGGATGACCGAGCGCGACGTGCGCATTCTGGAAGCGAACGTCGATTCGCTCGAAATGCTTTCGCCGCGCCGCACACTGCACCCCGCGCGCGTGCTGCCGAAGCCTTCGCAGACGATTCCCAACGTTTACGGCGTCCGCGAGACCTACGCGACCATCCACAATCTTCGCCTCGGCGAGGGCCGATTCTTTTCGGCTCGCGAAGACGTCGAAAGCGCGCCGGTATGCGTCCTCGGCGATCGGGCGAAGATCAGCCTGCTGGGTTATGGCCCGGGCGCGACCGGAAAATTTGTGAAGGTGAACGACACGTGGCTGGAAGTTCTGGGCGTTCTCGCGCCGCAAGTTGCGTCCACCGTCAAAGGCGCGCAGAGCGAGGATCGCAACAATCTGATCTACATCCCGTTCAACACATTCCAGTATCGATTCTGGGATCAGAACGCGTTCATGGTGAAGGACGACCTGGACGGCATCGACCTGCGTCTGAAGCCGAACGGCGACAGCGTCCGCGCGGCTGAGGTGGTCAGCGCGATTCTCAATTCCACGCATCGCAACACCGAAGACTTCACTGTGACCATCCCCGCCGCACTGCTGGCTCAGCAGCAAAAGACGCAGACGATCTTCACGTATGTGATGGTGGCGATCGCTGCGATCTCGCTCCTGGTCGGCGGCATTGGCATCATGAACATCGTCCTGGCGACGGTGATGGAGCGCACTCGCGAAATCGGCATTCGCCGCGCGACCGGCGCAAGGCGCAGTGACATCGTACGGCAATTTTTATCCGAGAGCGTGCTGATTTCGGTTGGCGGAGGCGTTTTGGGAATCGCCTTCGGCCTGAGTTTGTCCTGGCTGATTGCCCGCACGGCGGAATGGAAGACGATCGTGACCCCGGCGTCCGTGATTATCGCTTTTTCTGTCTCGGTCGCGGTCGGAGTGGTATTCGGAATTTATCCGGCGATGAAGGCCTCGCGAATCGACCCGATCGAGGCGCTGCGGTACGAATAGGGAGAATGGAGAAAGTCGGGGCGTAGCGCAGCCTGGTAGCGCACCTGCCTTGGGCGCATCCCGGCGGCTTCCAAAGCTTCTTTTAATTCTCCACACTTCTAATGGTTTCAACAATTTGGGGAATCTGCTTTTCGCTCAAAGCTAACCCCAATGGCTCCAATGAGAAGAGTTTTGACACGGTTTTGCCACGGTGCGATGAGGCGGAAAAAGCATCACGGCGCCTGGGGTTCGTGATTTTGCCGTTGACGCGGTCAGCGCAGCTCGGAAGCCTTGCAGGGAGGATTACTTCCGAGTAAAATGCGGAGTTGTGAGTCTCGTCGAACTGCTGAAGCGCCACGAAGGAAAGACCCTCGAATACAAGCGGGATTTGTCATCCCCGGAGAGCGTGTTGGCTGTTCAGGTCTATCCCAGCAACACGCGTCCCCATTACCTGGAACGGCTGGGACCCCAAGACGGCGTCTTCATCCGGGTGGGCTCAACCAATCGAAAGGCGGACGCGCTGCAGATCGACGAACTGAAACGCCTAAACTGGATGAACTCGTTCGACGAGCAGGCCATCCCGGACCTCAAGTCGGAAGCCATCGACTTCCGAGCTGCTTCCGAGTTGTTTGCGCCTTACAGGCAAATGACCGCCCAGGCATGGACCACTCTGCGCATCGTCACGGAGCACCAAGGCCGTCAGGTGCCGACTATCGGCGGACTGCTTCTTTTCGGCAAGGACAGGTTCGCCCGGTTCCCGGACGCCTGGATCCAGGCGGGGCGCTTTGCCGGAACGAATCGAACACGTCTGCTGGATTCAGCAGAGATCCGCTCGTTCCTGCCTCGCGCCGCGGAAGAAGCGATTACATTCTCACACAAGCACCTGACGCGGGAATCGATCATCGAGGGCGTCCGCAGGGAGGATCGTTGGTCGGTTCCTCTCGTAGCAATCCGGGAGGCGCTCATGAATGCCATCGTCCATGCGGACTACGCCCAGCAAGGGGCGCCCATCCGTATCGCTCTGTTTGATGACCGGATCGAGATCGAGAATCCCGGCCTTCTGCCATTCGGCCTGACGATCGAGGACATTATGCAAGGTGTCTCCAAGTTGCGGAATCGCGTGATCGGGCGGGTCTTCCACGAACTACACCTGATTGAACAATGGGGCAGTGGGATTCAGCGCATGACCGCAGCTTGCCAAGAGGCTGGCCTGGAGGCTCCCAGACTGGAAGAAATCGGGATGCATTTTCGCGTGACCATTTCCATCGCGCGGGTGAGGCAACCCCATACGGACGAGACGGACCAGCGCATCCTCGCTTTGTTCAGCGATGGAGTTGCCCGGTCGACGGCGGCTGTGGCGAAGCACGTTGGACTTTCCCAGCGAGCCACTCTGACACGGTTGAAGTCGATGACGTCACGCGGCCTTCTTGTCGAAATCGGTACCGGTCCGCACGACCCGAAGCGCCAGTATATTCTGGCCTGAGAGTACCTGATGACCAGACGGATGACGGCGGAAGACCCTATCGAGAAGGAGATCGAACTGCCGCTCAGATCGGCGGAATTCATCAGCGACTGCGGTTGCTTCTCATTGGCGAGCGGGTTTGCAGAGGCCGCGGCCAAGATCGAAGGTCTCACCGGAGCCGACCATTCATGAAGAAACGAGACCAGGCCAATCTCGACGCGGCATACTTGGACGAGCTGATTGAGGTGATCACGGTTGACGCCAACGGGGAAGATGAGCAGCTTTGGGCCTTCCGCCAGGCTTTCGAGAGCGACGTCTCAGTGCCTTGCGAGGCGACCGTCATTGGCGAGCCGGTTAAAGTGATGAAGTTCGATTATGACGGGAACAATCGACGCGCGCTCACTGCGATGTGCCGCCGGGCGGATGGTACCAACTACGTAGTGGCGGCTTCCGATCTGGTGATTCCACTGAGCGCGTCAGGCGGGCGTTACATGGCTGCGTATCGCAAATGGATGGGGCTTGCACCACTCCAGCGCGGTACTCGCGCCAGAACCGTGCAGCAGGCCGCCGTTGCGCCCCCAGATCTCGACGGTCCCATCGAATTGGTGGTCCTGTCGGTCAAACAGAAGTCTGCGCGCTGCCGCTTGTTGGGCGGCGACCGAACCTTCACTTTCCGAACTGGCCGGCTCTGGGACTTAGTGCCCGGAGAGATCGCGGTCATACGGCCCGCGAAGCAATGGATCTATGCGGGCAATCCCTATCTCTCCGGCGTAATCGAGTCGACTCGGCTTGATGCCCGGGCATTGAGGTTGATCCCGCTGCGACTGGAGGAGCGGGGCCTTTGGAATCCCGCGGAACACTATTGGGGCGAGGAGGGTGAACCGATCGAGGACTGGGCGAAGCCAATCATCGCCCGCGGTCCGCGACCGGAGTTTGAGATGGAGCAAGTGCTGCCAGGGGCGGACTCTGATGATCCGTTTTCCGACCCGATCGGGGAATCCAATGACCGCAAGGACTCCGGTGATCGAGAGGGCGCATACAAGTTGCTGATGGATCTTTGCCACACTGATCTTCGTTGCCTGGACGCCCACTCGCACCTAGGCAATTTCGTCTTCGACCACCGACCCCAAGACGCCGTTCGTCACTACGAGGCGGGGCTTCGAATCGGCGAATTATCTCTCGGCGCAGGGTTCCACGGCGTACTGCCGTGGGGTTGGATCGACAACCGGCCGTTCCTACGATGCATGAATGGCTTGGGGCTATGCCTTTGGCGCCTCGGCCGTTTCGAAGAGGCTGGGCGCGTTTTCGATCGTATGCTCTGGCTGAATCCGTCCGACAACCAGGGCGTGCGCTTCCTGATCGATCACGTGCGGGCGAAAGCCCCCTGGGAAGGTAGCCGATGACTGGCTGTCCGGATACCTGCGAAGAGAGAACCAAGCACGTTTGCCGCGTGCGCCTGCGTTGGCTGCAGGCGTCGCGAGCGACGCCGATGTACCACCTCGACGTAGTAGAGCGCCATCGGGAACACAATTTCTCTCCTGCGAGCCGCATCTTAGCGGACAGCAGGAAAGACAGCAAACTAACTTAATCGACACAAAATGAAAGGCGCTGAGTAGAATCCCAGATTCTACCGCTGCAAAAAGCGCTCTTCATTCTAAAGACGAAGCGCAAGGAATTGGTGCCGCCAGACTTGAAAAGAAGACAAGAGGGAAGTGTGGCACCATTCTCGAAAGCCGCTAAACTACCAACCTCCTGGTTCCGAAGCATGCGACCCTCGCTATCTCCATGATTACAGAGCGAATATGTTTGCAAGAAACTTCATTTTAAGTACTAAAAGTACACTCGTGGGTAGGCGGTTTTTCTTGTGTTCGGAATCTCCTGCCTTTCGGACGGAAGGTCAACTCCGCTCTTCATACGGGCTGACGGGATTTTGTCTGCAACCAGGGATAATCCGGCAGCACCTTCTCCGCTCTCACGCTTCCTGTAAGGCAACCAGTCAGCGTGGACAGCTTTCCCGACGACCGTCAGTGTTGCTCGATGGCTGTATTGATCGCAACGTGCGTGTGTGCTCAAAACATTGGTCGAGTCCTGGACTCCCTCACCGAGAAGGAGAGGCTCTCCACGATATCACGTGGGCTCGTTGTTGACGTCGGCACCGGCCCTCACGACCCAAAACGACACTATGTGCTGGTTCCGACGTCGCGATGATTAAGCTACTTGGTAGTTCAGAAGGTCGCTCGTCGCTACGTTTCACACTCCGTTTATGCATTGGGTGGGCATAGTCAACTCTTGGGACACGCGAGCACGGCATTCTTGCGAACGGACGGACTCTAGCCGTTATTCTTCGGGATGGGATCCGGAGGAAGCCGGAGCGCGCCCGCGACGAGTTGCGCAATGTCGAACAGCTGCGGCGGGTTCTGCGAGATAGTGTGGAGTGCGTCCGAGAACATGCTGTTACAGAACGGGCACGCGGTGGCGATGGCATCCGCCCCAGTGGCAATCAACTGCTGTGCACGCTCAACATTGATTCGCTTGCCCTTTTCCTCGCCGAGAAACATGAGACCGCCTCCGGCTCCGCAGCAGAAGGACCGTTCACGCGTCCTTGCCGGCTCAACAAGCTGGGAAGCATAAGCGCTGGCTACTTCGCGAGGCTGATCATAGCAGTTACGGTAGCGTCCGAGATAACAGGGGTCATGATACACAATCGTCGAGCTATTGCTTTCACGGCGTGGCAAGCGGTCGATGTGGCGCGCAAGAAACTCAGTGTGATGCTCGACAGGCGGCGCAGTCCCGTATTCCTTCCAATCCGTCGAAATGGTTCGCACACAATGCGGACAGATGCTAATAATCTTGTTGACTCTATTTCGCGTCAGGTTGTCTAGATTGCTTTGTGCAAGCTCGCCGAATGCGAGATCGTTGCCCAGACGGCGCGCTGGGTCCCCGTTGCAGCGCTCCGCACGCAAGACGCCGAACGTCACGCCCAGGTAGCGCATCACGGCTACAAGCGCCTTGATCGTTTCTTGGCCCCGCGGATCGTAGGCACCCATGCAACCGAGCCACAGGCAGTATTCTTGCGTGCCGTCGAAGATTGGGAATTGCTGTTTCTGTAAAAATTTGTCGCGCTCGGCTAGGGACATGCCGAGCGAATTGCCGTTTCGCTCCAGGTTGAGGAACAATTTGGTTCCGTACTGGTCTTCCCACTGACCGGTGTTCACAACGCCGCGTCGCAGTCCCACGATGAGCGGCAGGTGCTGAATGCCCACCGGGCATTGGAACTCACATGAGCCGCAAGTCGTACACTGAAAGGCAGCTTCCTACGAGAGATATTTACCAATGAGTGGTGTCTCGTTGCCGCCGCCGAACTCGTTCAAGTAACGACGCGTACCAAGGACAATCTCCTTCGGATTTAGGATCTTCCCCGTTAAGTAAGCTGGACAGTGCTCGGTACAGCGCCCACACTCAACACAGGTGTATACCTGAAAGGCTACCCGCTTGGTAACGTCCTTGCCGGCCTTAAGTCCAAAGTCGTCCACGTCTCCTAGCGGAGGAATCTTGCTAAACCCGGTGCGCTTTGCGAACACAGTGAAGGGGCTCAAGACGAGGTGCACATGCTTCGTGTGAGGTATCAGGGGTAGGAAGAAGAAAATGGTCAACGTGTGGACCCACCACAACGGCTTGCTTTCTTGCCCGCCGGGAAGGAAGGTCGCTAGATAAGTGACCATAAGGAAAAAGATCAGGAATGCGATCAGCCCTGATTCATACGAGATACTGCCGAGCCAGCGCGGGCGTATCACGAACCTGCGGAATGCGAGCCCAGCAATGCTGACCGCCACCAGGGCGGCGAAGATGGCAGCAAACCAGTAATAAAACTTGCCGGCAAGCACGTGGCGATCGAGCACGCTAGTGTTCAGGCCCACGGCGAAATGGTTGATGGTGATCAGTGCAAAGGCACAGAAACCCCAAAATACCAGCGCATGCGCAATGCCGGGCAGCGGTCGCTGAAGGATTACTTTGCTTTGCAGCAAGACCTCGAGGACAACGTCACGGATCCGGGGACTAAGGGAGCGCAGAGTAAGATCAGGATCGTCTTTAGAGGCGGTTACATTGCGCCAGAGTCCTCTAAAGCGCATCCAGAATCCCCATACGGAGACCAAGAGGAGAGCAATGAACACCGCCCGTTCTGGCCACGTGAATACCATCAGATTCTTGTGCTGTTAGATCAATACTGGAGCGCTTCTTCGATCGTCCGCCGCACGTCCTCGACCGATGGCAACACCATAAGCTCCAGATTCGTAGCCGCAGGGACGAAGGAGTCCTTAGCGGCAATCCTCATGACCGGTGCGTCCAGAAAGCTGAAACAGTTCTGCGCGATTCGAGCGGCAATCTCCGCCCCGAAGCCCATGAACAGACTGTCTTCGTGTGCGACGACGATTCGGCTCGTTTTTTGAACGCTGCTGTAGATGATCTCTTCATCCAGGGGAACGATCG
>JAIQFJ010000299.1 GCA_020073325.1 Terriglobia bacterium
CCGCCACGTCGGCGGTCTCGTCCGGGCGGGCGATCAACGTGTAGCGATTTCCCCGGTCAAGACGCGCCAGCGCGCGAACCAGGTTGCGGATGTAGGTGCCGATTCCGAAGTCGCGGATGTGGCGGACGTCGATGGCGATGTGCAGCATCAACGTCCCCCAGTTTTAGCGGGCGGCCGCCGCCGATAGCTTCCAGGCGTACAGCGGGAAACGGTCCGTCAGGACGCCGACTCTGCGGCGGACCTCGGCCAGAACATCCTCGCTTGCAACGTTTTCGAGCACACGAGCGATCAAGGCCGCGACCTCGCGCATTTCGGGCTCCTTGAAGCCGCGCGTGGTGACCGCGGGACTGCCGAAGCGCATCCCGCTCGGATTCAGCGGAGGATTCACGTCGAACGGAATCGCATTCTTGTTGGCGGTAATGTAGGCGTGATCGAGGGCGAGCTCGGCGTCCTTCCCGCGAACGCCTTTGGCAAACACGTCGACCAGCATCAGGTGCGTGTCGGTGCCGCCCGAAACCACGCGGCAGCCCGACTCCTGCAATCCGGCGGCGAGCGCTTTAGCATTGGCCACCACCTGGCGCTGATAGGCCGCGAACTCCGGCGTCGCGGCTTCCTTGAAACACACGGCCTTGGCGGCGATGATGTGCACCAGCGGTCCGCCCTGGACGCCGGGGAAAACGACCTTGTCGATCGCCGCGCCGAACTTTTCCTTGCAGAGAATCATGCCGCTGCGGGGACCGCGCAGCGTTTTGTGCGTCGTCGACGTGACGATATCCGCCCACTGGCACGGATTCGGATGTACGCCCGCGGCGACCAGCCCGGAGATGTGGGCCATGTCGACCAGAAACAGCGCGCCCACCGAATCGGCGATCTGGCGGAAGCGCGCGAAATCAATGGTCCGCGGATAGGCGCTGCCGCCGCCGATGATCATCTTCGGCTTGTGTTCCTCGGCCAGGCGAGCCAGCTCGTCGTAATCGATGCGCTCATCCTCTTTGCGGACGCCGTAGGGAACCACCTTGTAGGTCTTGCCGGAAAAGTTCAGCGGATGGCCGTGCGTCAGGTGCCCGCCGTGGGCGAGATTCATGCCGAGGATCGTGTCGCCCGGTGTGAGCACGGCGGAGAACGCGGCCTGGTTCGCCTGCGACCCGGAGTGCGGCTGAACGTTGGCGTATTCCGCCCCAAACAGTTTCTTCACGCGATCGCGAGCCAGGTTCTCGACGCCGTCGGTGTATTCGCAGCCGCCGTAGTAGCGCTTTCCGGGGTAGCCTTCGGCGTATTTATTCGTGAAGACGCTGCCCGCGGCCTCCAGGATGGCTTCGGAGGTGAAGTTCTCGCTTGCGATCAGCTCCAGACGTGAATTCTGGCGCTCCGTCTCCTTGTGGATCAAGTCGGCAATCTCCGGATCAACCTGGGCCAGAGGCCGGGCCATTCTTTCCTGTTCAGTCATCGTTATTCTAGTTTCGCACCGCGCACGCGGAGGTAGTGGGCGAGCGATTCGTGTTTTCCGTATTCGGCCCATCCGAGCGGTGTCGCGTTGAAAATTTTATCTTTCAGCGTCAGATCCGCGCCGTGTTCGACCAGCAACTTCACCACCGCCTCGTGACCGCGCACGGCGGCTTGATGCACCGGAGTGGAATGCGCGTGCGTGCCCGGAAGGTTATACCGGCTGGGATCCTCTCCCGCATCGAGCAGGATGCGCACGATATCCGCGTGCCCGAGTTGTGAGGCGAGCGATAACGCCACCTGCCGGCTTTCGGCATCGGCGGAGGGAAGCAGCCTGCGGACATCGTCGATGCGCCCGAGTCCCGCGGCCGCGGCAACGTTATCGATCTTCGCGCCGCGGCGCACTAACGCTTCAGCAGCGGGGATGAAGCCGAAGATCAGCGCGGTCATCAGCGGCGAGGACCAATGGCCCGACCCGCGCGCTTCCACCGACGCACCGTAATCGATCAGCAGATCGATCAGGGAAATCTGCACGCCGCCTTCGGCGGGATGGCTGCTTGAGACCAGCATGCTCATGGTGGTACATTTTCCGCCGTACATGTCGGCAAGCGCATCGGGCTCGGCGCCGGCTTTGAGCAGAATCGTTGCGATCTCGACAGCGTTGGCCGGCGTTTTCTGACGATAGCTCTCCACTCCGTTGGCGGCGACGTAATGCAGCAGCGTCGCGCGATGGGCCGGCGGATCGAAATGGCACACACGGGTGGAACGCGCGGCCACCAGCGACGGATCGTCCGCGACCAGTTCCCCCAGCGCGTCCGCGTCGCCGTTAATCACGGCCTCGACCGCGGATTCGAAGCGAAACACCGGAGAATTTTCGTCGGATACGGAAGCGACGTACTCGGCCAGTTTCACCCAGTCGAGAAAACAGTAGCAACGGGCGATGGCGAGCCTTGCATCGTCGAGGTCGAGATGCGTTTGCCGAATTTCAGTCTCGGAAACATTCTTCGGCAGCCATGGATGTTTTTCATCCAGAAATCGCGGATGATTGCGCTTCAGCAGTGCGATCGCGAAGGAGTCGCCCGATTTCTGCCCGTGCAGCAGATCCTCCGCCTGCTGCTCGTACGGCGTCAACGGTGCGTCGAACGGCAGATGTCCCGGCGTGATCACGATGCGACCTCCGATGTCCCGACCGGCCCGGCGAGCGGCATCGTGAATGTAAAACAGCTTCCCTGGTCCGGGCTGCTTTGAACGGAGATGCGGCCGCCGTGCTGCTCGACCAGGCCCTTGGTGATGGCGAGACCGAGCCCGGTTCCCTCGCCGAGCCCCGTCGCCATCTTGCCGACCTGGAAAAACTTGTCGAACACGAATTTCTGATCCGCTTCCGCGATGCCAATACCATTATCGGTCACGGAAATTTCAGCGACGTCGCCGCGAATCGCCGCCTGGACGCGAATGCGCCCGCAGTCGGGCGTAAACTTGGCCGCGTTGTCGACCAGGTTCAACAGAATCTGCTTGAACCGAAGCGGGTCGGCGAAAAGCAGGCCATCTTCGATGCACGGCTCGATGGCGATCGAGCGGGCCGCGCAGCGCCCTTCCACCGAGGCCATCACCTCCATCATCGCCGCACGCAGATCGAAAACTTCCCGCCGCAACTCGATACTGCCCGCCTCGATCTTGCTCAGGTCGAGGATGTCGTTCACCAGATCGAGCAGGTGCAGCGAATCGCTGTGGATGTGTTCCACGAAGCGCCGCTGTCCTTCGCTCAACGGACCGTCGATTTCCTCAGCCAGAAGCTCGGAGAAGCCGATGACGGTATGCAGCGGCGTGCGCAGCTCATGACTCATGTTGGAAAAGAACTGATCCTTGGCGCGGCTGGCCAGTTCGAGCTGCTGATTCTTCTGCTGAAGCTCCGCGCCGCGCTGAAAAATTTCGGCCTCCATCCGTTGAGCGCGATCGCGCAGCTCCGCGGTGACTTTGTCGCGCTCGACTTCCTGTCGTCTCAACCGGACGTACTCGGTAACGTCTTCCACGCGATGAATGATGTATTCGACGCCGTTCGGACCGAGCACCGGGGAATTCAGGGGACTCCAGTAGCGCTCCTCGAATTCCCCGCCCTCTTCGGCGGGACGTCGAATGTCGTACTTCTGCAGAGCCATCGTGTCGGGGACGCGATTCGCCAGAACGCTTTCAAGTGAAGCGCGCAGATTGCGCACGCCGGTGGCCGACGGATCGTTGGGATCGTCCGGGAAAACCTCGAACAGGCCGCGGCCGAGAATATCGGCTCGCTTGGTCATCGTGGCGCGGAGATAGGCATCGCTGGCCGCGACAATTTTCAGATCGGGCGTCAGCACCAGATAGAGACCTGGAGCCGATTCGAATAAAGCGCGGAAATCCGGCGTATGGTTCGAACTGGATTCCCTGGTCATCCCGGTTGCATTCAATCTAAATGCGCCGGTAGGACCGTGTCAATGGGCGCGGTTATAGAATTGTCCACATGCCGTGGAGCGGAATTCTCTTGGCCCTGGCCGTATACGCCTGCGCGCAGCCGGCCGATCCGTGCGAGGGATGCCACGCCGAGATCGTGCGGACCTATCGGCAAACGGGCATGGCGCGTTCCTTTGGGACGCCGGGGGCCACGGCCGCGGTCTATTATCACCAGGCGTCGAACACGTATTTCGCCATGGCGCAGCGCGGCGGCCGATGGTTCCAGCAGCAATACCAGCTCGACGGCGGCAAGCGGATCAACTTCACGGAAAAGTCGGTCGACCGCGTGCTCGGGTCCGGGAATCACGCGCGCACTTTTCTGCATCGGACCGACAAAGGGGAGCTGATCGAGCTGCCGCTCGGCTGGTATGCGGAGAATGGCGGCACCTGGGCCATGAATCCCGGCTATGACCGGGCCGATCACGAAGGCTTTCGCCGCAGGATCGGCTACGATTGCATGTTTTGCCACAACGCGTATCCGAAAATTCCGGCCGGCGGCGGACCGCGTTCGGCTCCGGTCTACACTGCGGTGCCGGGCGGAATCGATTGCGCGCGCTGCCATGGCGACGGGGCTCGGCACATCTCTCTCGCGAAGACCAGCGCGGGGCGCGACCGGATTCGCGCGTCGATTGTGAATCCGGCGCGATTGCCGGCGGACCGGCAGATGGAGGTGTGCATGCAGTGCCACCTGGAGACGACGAGCTTCCCCCTGCCGAACTCGATCGTGCGCTATGAGCGCGAGCCGTTTTCGTACCAGCCGGGCGAGGCGCTGGCGGACTTCGTCCTGCATTTCGATCGTGCGGTGCGCGACGATCGTTTCGAGATCAACAGCTCCGCGTATCGCCTGCGCCAGTCGGCATGTTTTCTCAAGAGCGCGGGGAGGATGACGTGCACGACGTGCCACAATCCGCACGATATTCCGCGCGGCCAGGGCGCGAAGGAACACTACAATGCGGCGTGCCGCCAGTGTCACGCGCAGGTCGCGGCGGCGAATCATCCGGGCGCGGGCGATTGCGTCGCGTGCCACATGCCGCGCCGGCGCACGGACGATGCAGTGCATGCCGTCATGACCGATCATCGGATCCGCAGAGTCGTCTCCGATCTGCTGGCGGAAAAGAAGGAACAGCCCGCGCCGGAATATCGGGGCGAGGTGGCGCCCTACTATCCGGACTCGCCGCCGGAACTCTACGCGGCGATCGCGCAGACGAGTCAGGGAAGCAACCGGAAGACGGGCGTCGCGAGGCTCTCGGCGGCGATCGAAAAATTTCAACCCGCCGCGGCGGAGTATTACCTGCAGCTCGGCGACGCGCTCGAAGGCGAATCCGCGATTCCGATTTACGAGGAGGCGCTGCGCCGCGAGCCGGAGTCGATCGCGGTGCTGGAACGGCTGGCGCTGGCGTTGTCGTCGACGAAACAATACGCGCGCGCGGAGGCGCTGCTGAAGCGTGCGCTGGACCGGTCGCCCCAGGATGCCGCTCTGTGGATGCATCTCGGCCGAATCGATCTGGCCGCGAACCGGCGCGAGTCGGCCATCGCGGCGTTCGAAAACGCGGCCCGGCTCGACCCGGATCTGGCGGAGTCCTACAATGCGCTGGGCGTGGTGTCGCGATCGGAGGAGGCGCTGCGGACCGCGATCCGGCTGCAGCCGAACTACCCGGAGGCGCGCGATAATCTGGCGAATCTGCTGTCGGAGACGGGCCGGTTCGAGGAGGCTCGGCTGCATTTCGAGGCCGCGCTGCTGGTAAACGGAAACGATGCGGGAGTGCGCTACGATTACGCGGTCGCGCTGGCGAAGGCGCGTCGCTTTGCCGATGCGCAAGTGCAATTGGAGGCGGCGGTGCGATTGAACCCCGCGCACGCCGAGGCGCACGAATTATTCGGCAATGTGTTGGGCGCGACCGGACGGCTTGACGACGCGATCGCGCAATTCAGAGAGGCAGTGCGGCTGCGGCCCGATTCGGCTCGCGCGAATCTCGCGCTGGGAGCGGCGCTGCTGGATTCAGGAAATCCAGCCGCAGCCCGGACCTATTTGGAAAATGCCGCGAAGGGCTCCGATGTCTCGATTCGCGATCAAGCGCGGCGGCTGCTCGAAAAAGGCCGCTACTGATCGCGGCACTTGCCGGTGCAGACCGTTTCAGAAATCTTCGTCAGCGGGCCGAGCTTATTCGGATCTGCGGCGGTCGGCCTCCGCACGCTGAGCGATTCGGTGACGCTGCCGCCGGGCCCGGGGGTGCGCTCAATCAGATCCTGCTCGCGCAGCGAAGGACCGGACTGGCTATCGCCCACGCGGCCGTTCCACGATGCCCCGTACAGCTCCGTCTGCACCGTTTGCGATCCGTCGGGACGCGCGGTGGTGTTCGACACGCTCTGCTCGGTCAGTTGCAACTGTCCGCTGGAGCCCAGGGGCTGATACAGCGCGCTCTTTTCCGTGGCCTGATTCCCGCTGTGCGAGCTTTCTTTCACCTCGCGCGCGCGAACGACGTAGCCGCCGTTTTCCGAGCGCTGATAAATCGTCTGATCCTCGCGCGCGCCGCCCGGGGTGGTTTCCGTGACGCCGGAGCGCTTCTCCACCGTTTCGAACGATCCGCTCAGCGACGGACGGTCGATCGACGATTGCATCTTCGTCACCGAGCCCTGCGTCTCGGTTTCGGTCGTCTGCCGTTCCGCTTCGCGCTCGCGGCCGTTGACATCGGTACGATACGTGGTGATGTGCGTGGTCGATCCGTTGGGGCGCTTCGCCGCTTCGATGATCTGGCGGTCGGTCAGGGCCACCTGGCCGTTGGCGTCGAATTTCCTGACGATCCGCTCGGTCACCGTGAGGTTTCCTTCTTTGCGAAGCACGCGTTCTTCGGTCTGCTGCAACGGCACACGCCGGCCGTTCAGGTTCTGCGTAATTTCAGTCTGGGTGTGATCGCTCGACGCCACCTGCGGCGTCTCCACGCGATGGCCGTTGAGATCGGTGGTGTAAGTCTTCGAAAGCGATTGCGCCAGCGCCGCTGACGCGACGAGAATCAGAGCGTAGTACTTCACATTTTCAGGCTAGGCGGAAACGATAGGGCTCGCAATCCGGGGAACCCCTTAGTTTGACGGGCTTGAATGGGGGATAGTGAAGCTGAAAATGGAGCCCTGGCCCGGCTGCGAATTCACCCAGACGCGGCCTCCCAAGCGCTCGACCACGCGCCGCACGGTCGCCAGGCCGATCCCCGCGCCCTGGAATTCGGACGAGCTGTGCAGGCGCTCGAAGATGCCGAAAATCTGCTCGTGATATTGAGGCGCGATCCCGATGCCGTTGTCGGCCACGGAAAACGTCCAGCGGTCGCCGCAGTTCTGCGCGGTGACGTGGATGCGCGGCGGCTCGGTTCCGCGATACTTGATCGCGTTGCCCAACAGATTCAGAAAGACCTGCAGCAGTTGATCCGGATCGACAGGAACGATCGGCAGCGGATCGCGCGTGACGATCGCATCGTTTTCCTGGATGCCGGGGCCAAGATATTCCAGGGCTCGATCAACCACCGCGCCGGCGTCGGTGACGGCCGCGGTTGCGGACGCTTCGTAGCTCGCGCGGCAAAAATCCAGCAGGCCCTGTACCATGCTCCGCAGTTGATCCACGCTTTTGACGATCGCGGCGGCCACCGTGCGGCTCTCCTCGTCCAGTTGCGCACCGGCCCGGCGCACCAGCAGCTCGGTGTAGATCCCCAAAGTGCGCAGCGGCGCCTGAAGATCGTGGGCGATCGCGGAAGCGAATCTCTGCAGGTCCTCATTGGAGGCAGCCAGGGCTTTACGGGCCTCCTCGGCATCGCGGCGGGCGGCGCGTTCGGCGTCCATGAGCAGCTCCCGCTCCCGTTCGCGATTATGGCGTTCGGTGATGTCGATATTGGCGCCGAAAACGCGCAGCGGCGCTCCGGATTTCTTGTAATAGATCCGGCTGCGCGCCTCGATCCAGCCTACGGTGCCGTCCGGCCGGACGATGCGAAACTCCTGGACCAGATCCGGCTGGCGCGCCCGGATTGCGTTGTGCAGCGCCGCGTTCACGCTCTGCGCGTCATCGTGATGCACGCGATCCATAAAATCCCCGAGCGTGCCCGCCAGGGTAGCGTGATCGATTCCGTAGATACGCGCGAATTCGGGCGACCATTGAACCCGGTTCTTCGGAACGATCCATTCATACAGTCCGACCCCGGCCGCGCTGGTCGCCAGCGATAATTTCGCCTGCGCCCGCGACAGCCGTTCGGTCAGAACGCTGACCGACACGCCGACCGCGCCGAGCATCGCAGCGTCTTCCACATCCACCGGAAAGAATGTATACAGAGGCTCAATGAAAAAGTAATCGGCGCTGAGGAATCCCGCGACGGTCGCCGTCAGGCCGGGCCCGAATCCGCCGTACCAGGCGCAGGCGATCAC
>JAIQFJ010000300.1 GCA_020073325.1 Terriglobia bacterium
GAGCTGTACCACAACCAGGTGACGCGCGCGCAGGGATCTTTTTCGCTGCGCATGTTCCATCGCTCCTGGGGCATCATGATGATCCAGGAAAATATCTCCGCGCCATCCACCCTGCTCGATTTTCCGACGCGCGAAGTGTTTGCGGAAGAACTGAAGAACGGCCGCTACGACGTTGTCGGCATTTCGTCGATCATCGTGAACATCGGCAAGGTGCGCGAGATGTGCCGCATGGTGCGCGAACTCTCGCCGCAATCGACCATCGTGATCGGAGGCCACGTCGCCGCAATTCCCGGGCTCGAGCGGATGGTCGATGCCGATCATATCGTGCGCGGCGAAGGGATCGCGTGGATGCGCGCGTTCCTCGGTGAAGACGCGGCCGCGCCGATTCGCCATCCTCACATCGTTTCCGGATTCGACCTGCGCACGATGGGGCTCAAGGTTCCGACGCCTGAGGGCGGCACGGCGGCGACGCTGATTCCTTCCGTCGGTTGTCCGCTCGGCTGCAATTTCTGCACGACGTCGGCATTTTTCGGCGGCAAAGGGAAATTTCAGAATTTCTATCAGACCGGAGATGAGCTGTTCGACGTGATGTGCGAGATGGAATCGTCCATGAAGGTCCAGTCGTTTTTCATCATGGACGAGAATTTTCTGCTGCATCATCGCCGCGCGATGGATCTTCTGGCGCGCATGAAAGCCGCGGGGAAAGCATGGTCGCTGTACGTTTTTTCCTCAGCGAGCGCGATCAGCAAATACTCGATGCGGGAACTGGTGGAACTGGGTGTGTCGTGGATCTGGATGGGCCTGGAATCGCCGCGCGCGGGTTACGCGAAACTCAAGGGCCACGACACGCTGGCGCTGACGCGGGAACTGCGGCGGCACGGGATCCGGCTGCTCGGTTCGACCATCGTCGGCATGGAGCATCACACGCCGCAAAATATCCGGGAAGAGATCGAGCACGCGGTGTCGCATGAAACGGATTTTCACCAGTTCATGCTGTACACGCCGGTTCCGGGAACGCCGCTGCACCAGCAGATGCTTGACGAGGGTCGTCTGCTCGACGTCGATCTGGCAGATATTCATGGCCAGCACAAGTTCAATTTCGAACACGCCGCGATTTCGCGTGAAGACTCCGGCCGCATTCTCGACTGGGCTTTTCTGCGCGATTTCGAGCGCAATGGTCCGAGCCTCTATCGCATCTGCCGCACCACGCTCGAAGGATGGAAGCGCTATAAGAACGATCCGGACGAGCGTGTTCGCAGGCGGTTCGAGTGGGAAATCCGGTCGCTGAAGACCGCCTATAGCGGGCTGCTCTGGGCCATGGAAAAGCAGTTGAAGCAGACCAATCAGGCGGTGAGCGAGAAGGTCCGGTCGTTGCGGCGCGAAATGGCGCGCGAATTCGGCCTTGCGAGCCGCGCCGCCGCGGCGCTGCTGGGTCCCGTCCTGCTGTGGACCAGCCGCCGCGAACAGCGCAGGCTTTCGCGAGGCGCAACCTACGAACCGGCCACTTTCATCGAGCGCCGAAACGTCGCTGGAAGCGAGCCAGCATAAGGGCAAGTCCGATCGCCACCAGCGCCAGCGGCCCCGGTTCCGGTGCCACGGTCTGCGCGAAGACCGTATCGGAGGCCAGCAGTGTGGCTCCTTCACTCACCGTCAAGTCGAATTGATACAGCCGCACCGCGTTTTCGTCGTAGTCGGCCGCCAGCGGAAAACTGCCGAAGATGGGATTTTCGGAATTTTGCGATCCCCATTCGGCCCCCGTGGCCGGCGTCACTTTGCCGCCGGTGCCATAGCCGGAATTGTCGCCGAAATAACCTAGAGCATCCACGGTGGCCGTGGCGCCCGTCGTCACGTCGGTAATCGCCAGGCTGGCCGTGATGTCGCTCAACGTCAGAGTTCCCACGCCGCCGGGACGAAGATCGATTGAGAATTCGTAATTCCAGGCCGCATGCGAAGGACTGCTCAACTGCGCGCCGACCGGCACCAGATACACATCCGTGGGCGTGTCGATCACATTGGGGTCCTGCCGCAGTTTGACGCGCAGGCCGACCTCGATCCCGTTTTCCGTGTCGACGGTGAATCCGCCGTTCGGATTGCCGCTTCCGTCGTACCAGCCGGGACCGCTTGAATTGTTCGGCGACAGCAGATTTGTGTCGTACTGGATCGTCGCCATGGCAGCGCTGGACGCTGCTAAAAAAATGAACACACGTATCGCAACCCGATTCACTGTTCCTCCAACTTGGTGGTGTTTAGGGAGACAAAGTCCGGCGGCGCGGACTGTCAGATGCCGGCTTGCACGTCCGGCGAGCCCAGTCAGTATACAGTTCTAGTGTCGGGATGAAGCGAAATTTCGCGGGAAAAACGAAGGCATTCTGAAGAATCGATCTGTCTCGGAATGAACCTCGCGTCCGAAATGAAACGCGGCGCGGTTACGGTTCGATGCGCAGCTCGATTTTCGATCCGTCGGCACCGCCGAAATAAACGCGCTCTGTCGCCTTCGTGAAATCCGTCGAGAGCGCTTTGGGAATGTCCATGAACTTCTGCGGATTCCGGTCGACCAGCGGGAACCAGGAGCTCTGGATCTGAATCATGATGCGGTGCCCTTCGCGCCACGTGTGCGCGACGTCGGGCAGGCGGAACGTGATGCGGTCGGGCTTGCCGGGCTCAAACGGCACGGGTTTCTCGAAGCTTTTGCGGAATTTTCCGCGAAAAGGCTCGCCGCGGATCAGCTCTTCGTAACCTCCCATCTTCACAGCGTTGGGAGGACCAGCGGGACCTCTTCCCGGCGCGGCTCCCGGCGGCGGAGGCGGAGGAGCGTCGTAATCCGGAAAATCGTTCGGGAACACGTCGATCACTTTGACCACGAAATCGGAGTCGGTGCCGGTGGTGGAAACCTTTAAGTCGACCGAAATGGGACCGTGCACCGTTAAATCATGATCCAGCGGCGCTGTTTTATAGACCAGCACATCGGGACGCGACGCCGCGAAACGCTGGTCCTCCGTCATGTAGCTGTTCAGCACGCCCTGGAACGTGAAGCCGAGGTACGGCACGGGCTTGTTCGGATCCGAAAGATATTCGTCGAACCCGGCGCCGGCGGGCTGCGCCCAGGACAATTTGCCGCGCCCGTCGAGATACAGCGCCTTTGTCGCGGATGCGCGCGGAGGCCAGTCGTTGAATTTGCGCCACTGGTTCACGCCGGTTTCAAACAGCCACGCCTTTGGGAATTTTCCCTCGCCCTTGCCTTTCAGGTAGTACATGAAAAACGGGAACTCGATGTTCTGGCGGTAGTAAAGTCCGGTCTTCGAGCCGAAATTGATGTTGCCCAGCTTGTCGCCGTCGCCGCGCGAAAAGCCGCCGTGGTTCCATGGACCCATCACCAGCATCAGTGTCTGCGGCGGCGTGTTCTTCTCCATGAAATCGAACTGCTTCAGCAGGCCCTGAGGATCCTCGGTGTCGTACCATCCGCCGACCAGCATCACCGCGGGCTTGATTCCCTTGAGATGTTTCCAGATTGCGCGCGATTGCCACTCTTCGTCGTAGGTGGTGTGGTCCAGGTTGAACAGCCACAGCGGCTGCTGATGTTTGAAGAATTTTTCGTCGACGTTGGCCAGCGATCCCATGTCGAGATAGAACTGATAGCCGTCGGGAGTGCCCGGATCGAATCGGACAGCGTTGACTGGCGGAGGGGCGGGATCGCCGTCGCGCAGCTTGAATCCCTGATAAAAGCTGAACCGGTGCGCCAGCATGAAAGCGCCGTTGTGATAGACGTCGTCGCCCATGTAGTAATCGCTGACGGGCGCCTGCGGCGAGACGGCGACCAGCGCGGGATGCGCGTCGATCATTCCGGCGCTGACATAAAATCCGGGCTGCGAAATTCCATACATCCCGACCTTGCCGTTGTTGCCCGGCAGATTCTTGATCAGCCAGTCGACGGTGTCGTAGGTGTCGGTGCTTTCATCGATATCCCGCGGACCTTTCTTCGCAGGATTGTGCGGGCGGAGCAGGGAATAAGTGCCCTCGCTCATGAATCGTCCGCGGATGTCCTGATAGACGAAGATAAACTTTTCGCGCGCAAAGAAATCCGAAGGACCGAGGTTTTCGCGATACTGATCGGCCCCGTAGGGACGCACGTTGTAGGGCGTGCGCTGCAGCAGGATCGGGTAGGTTTTGCCGTCGCTGAAAACGTCCTTGGGAATGTAGACGGAGGTGAACAGCTTCACGCCGTCGCGGGCCGGGATGCGGTACTCGAACTTGGAATAATTTTCGCGAACGTAGGTCGCATTGACGGGCGGCGGAGCGCCGCCGCGGCCATTCGGCAGGTCTTGCGCGAACGCGAGCGGGCAGCAAAGCAGCAGAAGAGTGCGCATCGAGCAATTCTATCGTGTGGGGCCGCCATCCGTGCCCGGCTGATGGAACCGCCCGCGCGCGATCAGAAAATCAGCTTGAGCCCGAACTGAATCTGCCGCGACGTAGTGGCCGTGCTGGTGATCAATCCCGCCGACGCGCTCACCTGGCCGTTTGAAAATGCCACCGCGTTCGGCGTCCCCAAATTGGTGTGATTCAGCAGATTGAAAATTTCCGCGCGGAACTGCAGCGACGTGTGTTCGGAGAGCGCGGTGGTCTTGAACAGCGACGCATCCACGTCGGCCAGGCCCGGGCCTTCAAAGACTCCGCGTCCCAGATTGCCCCAGGTTCCCGGCGTCGGCAGCGAAAACGCGCGCGGATCGAACCACTGGGTCTGCTTGCCCAGAATCACCGGGCCGCTGAAGGATGGATTGAGATTGGGGCGATCCGGATTGCGCGTGTTGCCGTCGCCCGAACGGTTGGAGCCGACCAGCGGCGTGAACGGGAATCCGGAAAGCATCGTCACGATGGAATTCACCTGCCAGCCGCCGAGCCGCGATCCGCGGAAAAACGGAAGCTCGTAGGAGGCGGAAATGCTCGCCTGGTGCGTTGCGTTGAGCGCCGAAAGTCCCCAGTCGCGGTGCGGATCGAGGCGATCCATCACCATCTGCGGCTGATTGTTGGCCTGCGCGATGGTCAGCCCCGAGTTGACGTCGAGGTTCTTCGACCAGGTGTAGTTCGCGCGAAACTGCAGGCCGCGGCTCAAATGCCTCACCACGTCGAGCTGGAGCGCGTTGTAGCTGGAATTTCCCGCCGTATACCAGAAGAAGCCGGGTGTCAGATAAGGATTCGGGCGGCTGGCTCCGAGCGGGATGTATTGAGTTCCCTGCGGCACGGTGCCTTTGATTGTGGTCGAGACTCCGCCGCTGGCGCAGCCCGCGGCGTTCGAGCAGATCTGCGCGGGAATCGAATTCGGATCGATACTCAAAAATCCGTGATAGCCGAACGACCCGACGTAGGCCGCGCGCAGCGACGTTTTGCGGTCCAGCTCCTGCTCGATGGTGAAATTCCATTCCTCCACCGTCGGCGTCTTCGCGTCCGGCTGGATCCCTTGCGGAGCGAACGTCGTGCACGGCTGCGGAACGTTGGGGCCGCACGAGGGCGGCTGCGGCAGACTCGGCGTGATCGGCAGGATCGACGGCAGCGAGACGTTGGTGAACCCCACCGCGCCGTTGAACGGCGGCAGGGAGTTCAGCAGAAAACTCAGATCGTCGATCAGCGAATAATACATTCCGAATCCGGAGCGGATCGCGGTCTTTCCATTCCCGAAAACATCCCACGCCAGAGCGACGCGCGGCGCAAACAGATGGGTGGCATTGTTTTTCGTGAACACGGAGCTACCGACAACCGGGTCCGTGATCAGCGCGCCGCTGGCGTCGGTCACGTAGTTCGCCGCGCGGCCCGCCACTTCATTCCAGCCCGTGGTAAATTCCTGCCGGATACCGAGCGATACCGTCAGGTTCGGGCGCACCTTGATGGAGTCCTGGACATACCATGCGCCGAACAGTGGAAAGTGGCCGCCCATCGGGCCGGACGTGAGCAGCGGAAACAGTTATCAAGGCTATGTGGACAAGATTCCGGCGCAGTTGTGCTTCGAACATTCCTCCAAGGACGCTACCGGAAGGCCGATCTTCGATGCTGATACATGTTACAAGTCTTCGGGCGGATCGGGGAACGTTGCCGCCCCCACAAATCTTACCGTTATTGTGAACTGACGGTGTGGGGCAAGAAACCGAGGAAGCAGAAGCGCGGCCGGAGTTAAGAAAAAGGCCAAACACGAGGGCCGCACGATCGTCTTCGTCGACGAAAGCGGACTGAGCGAGCGCCGGCATCGCTGCCGCACCTGGGCGCCACGCGGCGAGACGCCGGTGCTGCAATACCACTTGCCCGGTCATCACAGCCGCGCAGTGTGGGGCTTTGTCGGGCAGCAGAGAGGACGTATGTGGCTGGAGTATCTTCCCGGCTACGCTCCGGAACTGAACCCGGTCGAGTACCTGGCGTCGCACTGGAAGCAGCACGAGCTGCCGAACTTCTGTGCGCAAGACTTCGGGCAACTCAGCACGCATGCCCGCCGGGCACCCCGGCGGATGCGCCACCGGAACAGGCGGAATTCTTCCCCCTGTAACTATATTATGTGAGACTCAATAGCAGCTGAGAATCTCCGATTCTCCATGCGGAAGAGAGCTTTGTCCCATGATCGGAGCAGCGATTGCTTGATCTGCGGCAGCTGGAATTTGGCATGCTTTGCTGCCCGATACCCAAATAGCAAATTGATCCAGGAATACTTCCAAGACAGTGGAGGGATTTCCAGTTGGCCCCCAAGCTCCTGGGCCATGCGCTCGGCGTCTTCGACAATTTGGGGTTTTTCGGGGTAGAAATAGATCAGGGACGTCTGCAGGTATTGCACACATGCAGCTCGGGTTCTAGGAGAGTCCTCCAGCGACTGTAAATAACGAATGTGCAATTTCATCGAACGCCAATGGGCTTCAATCTTTCTGTCAGAATGCCCGACGTAGCTCAAGCTGCCGGCGCCAGCTATACGATAGTACACTCGCGAGTCCGGCACGAACCGTACGCCGTTGCTGGCGAGAAGGACTCGGCAGAAGTACTCCCCATCATCATCCCCCAACAGCTGTGTGTTCCAGGAACCTGCGGCTTCGGTCAGCTCGCGACTCACCAGCCAGGTAGAAGTCTGCATGAACAGGTTTTGTGACATTTTGCGCAGCAGCCATTCAACGGCGGGTAAGTCACACCACAACTGGGTCGGTGTAAACCTCGCTCGCTGGGAGCGGTACATGAAACGTCCCCAAGCTGAAGAAAGGAGCGTGCGTCGGTCGCAGGATTCGGCTGCTGCCATCTGGCTGGCGATCTTACCTGCGGCCAGCAGGTCGTCGGCATCGAGCCACTGAATGTAATCTCCCTGGCTCAAAGAGAATGCAGTGTTTCTAGCAGCCGCGGCTCCCTGATTCTTCTGGCTGACCACGCGAACGCACTCGGACTCAAACCGTCTCGCAATGGCCAGCGTTTGGTCGCTGGAACCATCATCAACAACGACAATCTCCTTGCGATCCCAGGTCTGCGCAATCGCGGAGCGAAGGGTATCGGCAATCCATTCCTGCGCATTGAACGACGGTATCAGGATCGAAACCAGAGGTTTCATACTTGCTTTTCCCTCTAAAGGCCCTGGTGCTGATGTCCCAATTCCCCTGTGTACAACCATGCTCGTGTCGCTTGCCTACGGAAGGGTGTTTCCTCCCGCTGGAATCGGTCGGAATAGACGCTGCTCCCGGCGTGAAGCTCGGCGCCCGCCGACAACTTCTCCGCATTGTCAGCACCAGGTGAAGGTGAGTCTTGCCGCACGCGAGAAGGTGACACGGCCATCACCCCAATTAAGAAAGTGATCCACACCGGATCCAACATCCTGAATCCCGCTTCCGTAAAGTTGTAGATCACTGCAACCACGAAAAATGCCAAGCTGATCCCGGCCACGTCCGGATCTCGCCGAAGCGCGCCGATGACATTTCGATACCCGATAACCATTATCATGGCTAGCAGAGCGATTCCAACCCATCCTAAGTTCAAATACATCTCGATATAGCCATTATGGGCCTCGTTGGGGTGCCACCAATACATGTCCCAGATCTTGTCTCGTCTCCAGCCTGGGAGCCAGAAGCTCTCGAATCCAGTTCCGACTAATGGATTTCCCGATATGCTGAGTACGAGGTCCCATATTTCGGTCCGTCCGGTGAGAGTCGGATCCTTACCCATAGCCTCCAACGACCCGGTACCTACGCCTAAGAACAAGACGGAACCGGCCAGACTCACCACCGTAACAATAAGGAGGTGAACGAGCCATCGATTCCGGAGCACAATACGAGATCCCGCTGCAACGATTAATGGAGTTATCAACAGCAAACAGGCC
>JAIQFJ010000301.1 GCA_020073325.1 Terriglobia bacterium
TCGATGTTGTCGCCAGCGGATCTTCGATCATCCAGTTGATCGCCGGAAGAGTCTGCAGAAAGTTTTCGAACCCGATGCGGACGTGGTGATGTTCCAGACCCGCCACGCGTGCGGTTTCGGCAGCATCCGCGATTTCGTCGGCCGGATCGGCTTCGGAAAAACCCACCGTGAAGGCCTTCAGCTTGTAGGAAACCGAGCGCTGTGCCAGCGTCGCCACCAATGCCGAATCCACTCCGCCGCTCAGCAGCACGCCGACTTCGACATCCGATAGCAGTTGCCGGCGCACCGCCGCCTTGAGCAGCGAACTGTATTGCTCAATCGCTTCATCGCGATCTCGCACGGGCGCGCCGCGATCGCTAGGGCGCGGTAACGGATACTCGCTGATCCGAGGCGCCGCCGCGTTCAGATCGATTTCCGCCACATGCCCCGGCCGCAGCTTCCGCACATTGCGAAACAGCGTGTCGGGAGCGGGAAGATAGCGCAACCGCAGCAACTCGGCCAGACCATCCGGATCGAGCGTATCTGAAAAGAACTGGCGGATGCCGCGCAGTTCCGACGAAACCACCACCGTTCCCGCCTCCGCGCGATAGTAGACCGGTTTCACTCCGAACGGATCGCGCGCGACATACAACTTGCGCTCTTTCGCATCCAGCAGGCAGAACGCGAAAATTCCGTTAAACTCCGACGCCGACTTGATTCCGCGCTCGGCCAGGCAATGCAGGATCGTCTCCGTATCCGAATGCCCGCGATAATCCGCGTGAGCGAGTGTTTGCCGCAGCTCCTGGTGGTTGTAGATCTCGCCGTTGTAGACGATCGCGAAGCGCCGGTTGCACGCCCACATCGGCTGATGCCCGGCCGGTGACACATCGAGGATCGAAAGCCGCTGGTGCCCCAGCGTCACCAGATGCTTGCCCACCGCGATCTGGCTGATGCCCGACGCATCCGGTCCGCGATGCCGGATCGAATCCAGCGCAGCTTGATCGAACGGAACGTTTACGGTCGCCAGAATTCCGCACATAAAGGTTTACAGTGTGGACGCCGCGTAGAGAAACGGCATCACCGCCCACCGCAGCGTGTTCCTTCCTCGCTTCACGCCGAAACAATCGATCTGCGAATAAATGTTGTTCGCCGCCACAAAATGCCGCAGGATCGATTGCGTAAGGCGCTCCGCAAATTCTGAATCGCCCGCGAGCACCGCGACGTTCAATGCCTCGGCGTTGTCGTAGAGGTCGAACCGAACCAGCCCCGGCTTGTTCGCCATCGAAAATCGCCGGAACAGAAATTCTTTTGCGTCGAACAGCGCCTCGCGCAGATATGCGAACCCTGCGCGCATCACGTCTTCGAGCCCTTCCAGCACGATTCGCCGCCCTGCCTTGATCAGATTCTTGAGAACGATGCAGGAATGAAAACAGTCGATGAACGAAGAGCCTTCGGGCGAATACAGCCAGGATCCGTCCGCGCGCTGGTGACGCCGCACGTATTCGTATAGCTTGCGGATCCGCAACCGCGCCCCGCTGCGCTCGCTATTCGCGACGCGATCCACCAACAACGCATGCGAATACATCGCATAGGAGACCGCGTTGATCACGATCCGGTCGCGGAACGGGGCGTAAGACGTCGCCATGGCCGATTCGTCTTCTTCCATGACGACCACATCTTCCTCGAAGAAACGCCGCACGCCGTCGATCGCCTCTTCAAACGACCGCTCCCCGGTGATCTCTTCGTAGCGAACCATCGCCTCCAGTGCATAGGGAGTCATGGTCGTGTACGGAGTGTCGGCCTCGTAGGACAGGTTCTTGGTGATCGAATTCGCAAAGCCGAGTCCCCAGCACCAGCCGCGATAGTCGCGCGAACGGTGCTCCACCAGCCAGTCCAGGTGCCGCTTTGCATAGCCTGCGTGCTTTTCATCGCGTGTCGACTCGTACAGATTGAGCAGCGTCAGCGCCGCCGTGGCGCGCACGATCGGATATTCCTGTTTGCGGTAAAACAGCCGCGCGCGATTGTTCACCACGTCGTCGAACAACGCAAGCGCCGCCGCCGGCGCCGACCCGATCCGCGGATTCGAGTTGTAGAATTTCTTCACGCGCGCTCCCACCCGCGTTTTCCAGATGTCGTACGGATCGTAGGTCGCAAGATCGTCACGCAGACAAAACCGCTCGATCAGATCCACCGGCAACCGCGGCGTAGATCTCTTCGAGTTCCGCTGCGATGCTTGCGCCGCTGAAATGCTCTCGTGCATATTGGCGATTAAAAATTCCAATCCTTTGAGCCCAGGCGCGGTCCGTGATCAGCGGCTCGATCAGCGACGCAAACTCCGCCGGCGATCGCGACAGCGCCATGAACCCCATCTTTCCGTCCTCGAAGAAATCCGGCAGTCCCCCGACGCGCGACGTCACCACCGGCAGCCCGAATGCCATCGCTTCCAGCACCGAGATGGGCAGCCCCTCGTGATGCGACGGAAACAGGTAAGCGTCCGCCATTCGAAACATCGCGCATTTTGTTTTTCCTTCGACGTGACCCGTGACCGTGATCCCTTGCTCGCGGCCCAGGCGGCGCACATTCTCGAATTCGGTCCCGGTCCCGGCGACGATCATCCGCAGCGCCGGATACCGCGGCCTGAGCGCTCGATACGTCTCGATCGCTTCGTAAATCCCCTTGTCTCGTTCGAGGCGCGCCAGGAAGAGGAGCGTGAAATCGCCGCCGCTTCGGTTCACCGGCTCGAACACCGCGGCCTCTCTCAGTAGTTCGTCATCCACCGGCGCGCCCGCTGTCAGAATTTCTTTTCGATAGCCCAAAGCTCGAAGCCGCGGGACAAAACACTTGCCCAGGACCACGCAAATATCGGCGTGATTGATCGCCCACGCGAACGGCCGCCTGAATCGCGACCCGACCGCCGTTTCGAACCGCGAATCCCATCCGTGAATGAACACGATGGTCCGACGCCCCATCGCCCTGGCCGCCATCAGCAGCAACCCGTCGCGCAGCGCCGCTTTCGCGCCCAACGACGGATTCACGTGCACCACATCGATCTGATTTCCGCGCACCACCTGCACGAACTTCCACGTGTCCCGCGTTAGTCTTCGCGCGACGTTCCACATACCTTCTCCACTCGCGCGCGATCCCACCTCCAGATACTCCACGGGTCCCTTCCAGTGCGGGCGCAGCGAGCGGAAGTATTGAGCGACTCCGCCCACACGCTCCGACGCCGGCGCCGTCACCAGGACACGCGGGCGCTCAGGCGTGGGCTTTCGCGGATCCGTAATAGCCGCGGGTCTTGTAATAGTCGCCGTATTCGGAGTCGCCATGAACGCTTGTCTTCGGGTCCCAGTTGTTGAGGATCGTTCCCAGCAGATAGCTTCCGTCTTCCTGCAGCCGCCGTTGCGCCAGCAGCACTGCTTCACGATCGGTATGCTGCGCGACCACCAGAATCACCGCGTCCGCCTGCCGCCCGATCATCCGCGCTTCCGACATTCGCAGCGGAGGCGTGTCGATCAGGATCATGTCGTAGTCGTTTCGAAGGCGGCCGATCAACGCCTGAAGCTGCGTGTTGAAGAACAGCCGCTCGTCCGTGTTCTTTCCGCTCGGGATCAGCGAGAGATTCGACACCTTGGTCGGACGCACCGCCGACGCCGGGTCGTGCATCACGGCCTCGCTCAGTCCCACGTGATTCTCGACTTCGAAAATGTCGTGCAGCCGCGGCTTGCGCCAGTCCGCGTCGATCAGCAGTACCCGTCGATTCACCTGCGCCAGCGCGATCGCCAGATTGCTGATCACCGTCGTCTTGCCCTCGCCCGCATTGGCGCTCGACACGACGATCACCCTGGGAGCGTCGCCGCTGCTCTCCGCCAGCAGGATCGACGCCAGCGCGAATCGGAACGATCCCGCAATCGGAGAAAATTCCTCCTGCGACGTCATCAACTCCAGCGGAGTCTCCGTATCCTGCCGTCCCAGGATTTTCCGGATCTTCGCGAATCGCGGCGCCGTCGCCGGAATCACGCCCAATTCGGGAACGTGAAGCTGCACGGAGATCTCGCCCGGCGCCTGAATTCCGCGATAGCTCCGCGCCCGCCGCATCAGGAAGAATGCCCCCGCGCACAATCCCGTAACCATGCCGAACGATGTATTCAGCCACACATTCGGCGACACCGGCAGCCTCGGCGCGCCGGCCGCCTCCACCACCCGCACATCGCTCGCGCGCATCGCCGCTGCCAGCCCCGCTTCCTTCACGCGCTGGATCAGCGACTCATAAAGCTGGCTGGTGCTATCCACTTCGCGCTTCAGATTCGAATAGCGCGCTACCTTCGAGGCCTGCTGCGACACGGTCTTCGTCTGCCGTGCATAATCCGACGTCAGCAGATTCTCGCGCTGCGCCGCGGCGGAGTATTCATTGCGAATCCGCGCGACGATTTCGTTCTTCTTGCGCTGCAGCGCGGACTCGAGCGCCGTAATCTGCGCCTCCACATCCTTCACCTTGGGACTTTCCGCCGTGAACTGCGTGTTCAGTCTTGCCTGGTCCCGCCGCAGCGCGGTCAGTTGTTCCTGGTAAGCCTTCAGCGTCGTATCGTCCAGCACCTGCGGGAGCGTCTCCGGCGACGCATTCGCCGCCTGTTCGTAAGCGGCTTGCTTCACCACGCGATCGGCCTGCGCGCGCAGCAATTCGACTTGCAACTGCCGCAGCCGCTCCTCCGCGGTGCTGTCCTTGCCGCCGAGAATCGTCAGGTCGGCGTCGTTGGCGTAGCCCTGCAAGGAATCCTCGGCGTGTTCCAGTTTCGATTTCACGTCGGCCAGCTGCCGCGACAACCACTGGCCCGTGCTCTGCGAGGCCTGCCAGCGGCGCTCCTGGTTGAGATCGGCGAACGCCGCCGCGGCCGCATTCAGTACGTCGGCGGCCAGCTTCGGATTCGAAGATTCGTAGGTCGCCTCGATCACGCGCGTGTTCGGTTCCGCGCGCGCCTTCAAATTCGCGGAGACGATGCCGGTCGCACGATCGTGCGGAGAAGCCTGCGATGCCGCGCCCGGATCGTGCCGCCAGAAAACCCACGGGGACGGCCGCTCCGAATCGATCAGCCGCTGCTCCATTCCCGGCACGCTCGCCACGCGCTCCGCCACCGGCTGGCTTTGGAGAACCAGCGCCTGCGTGCGGATGTTGTAGTCCGGCGGCTGCTGGGTTCCCTCATCCGCCGCGTTCGGACTTACCGTGCGCATGTTTAGAAAATCGTTGTTCAGGCTCTCGATTTCGATCAGCGTGCGGGCGCGATAAGACGGTGTCTCAACGCGCGTCACCGCGAGTCCGGCCGCCGCGCCGATCAGCGCGATCAGCGCCAGTGTCCCCTTTCGCCGCGCCAGCACCTGCCAGTAATCGCCGACGGTGTCGTTCTCGGGCTCCGTTTCGCGGTGGTAGTACACCGTTGGGGCGGAAGCCGGCAGGTTGTGCGCGGAAGAATAAGCGCTGCCGCCCTGGACAGCAAGCGGCTTGCGAAGTTGACGGGAAGGGTCGTGATTCTGTGGCATCGTTTTCTTTTGGGTTCTTTTTTAAGTGCTAGCCGACCGCGCCTCACACGGAATGACGCGCTCGCGTTCGATCTCCACCTGTACGGAGCGCCGCAGCAGTTCCACCGAAATCACCAGCCGGTAGCTGCTGCGCATCTCGACCAGAACGCCGGCGACGCCGTCCAGCGGCCCGCCCGTCACCCTGACACGCTGGCCGCACGCCAGGCTGGGGTACGGCTCCGCTTTCAAATTCGAACTCACGACGCGGCGGATCGCATCGATTTCGCTGGTCTCGATGGGCGCAGGCTCCGTCCCGTTCCGCACCAGGTCGATCACTCCCGGAGTCGCCAGAATGCGCGCCCGCGCGCCCGGCTCGAACTGACAAAATACGTATCCGGGGAACAGCGGCAACGTCAGCACCTTCCATCGGTCCGCCCATTTTCGGCGCGCCGAATAGCGCGGCAGAAAGACGTCCAGCTGTTTGGCTTCGAGTTGTTCCGACACCCGCGCTTCGTGGCGCGGACGAACACGCAACGCGTACCACCTCCGTAAGATCGTCGCCGCGCTTCCGTGTTTCTCATCGCCGCTTCCCTCTCCCTCGACCACGCTCACCGCGTATACCTCCGGCCCTGCAACTTACAGCCGGCGACTCCCATCTGCCGCCGCTACAAGTCCACGCGCCGCTAGCGATTCGCCGGCAAGCGACGCAGCCCCACTGCTGCAAGGCTTGGGCCACGCCACGGCGACTGACCAGATCGCGGCAATCGCGCGGGTTGAGCGCGCAGCCTGCACGAAATCTCGTCCCCGTCCGCGATTCGGGCGGTATGGAAATTCCACTTATGTCCCGCTTTTGGTCGTCGCTTCACGATCACTTCAAACGCCCGCCAAAGTGACCGTTAACACGCGCTCGAAACCAATCGCGCCGAGTTAGAATCGACTCCCGCCGTGTTCCACCAATTGATGCTCCGTCTACTCTGGTTCGCCATCGCCGCTCACGCCGCCGCTCAGGTGAACGTGCTGACGTATCAATACGACGCGACCCGCGCCGGTGTGAACTCGCAGGAAACTCAGCTCACGCCTGCAACCGTGAACTCCGCGCAGTTCGGACGAATCGCAACGTTTCCCGCCGACGGTGTCGTCTACGCCGAGCCTCTGTACCTCGCCGGCGTCGACATGGGCGCCAGCGGGATCCACAACGTGGTCTTCGTCGCCACCGAACACGACTCGGTCTACGCCTACGACGCCGATAGCGGATCGTCCTCTCCGCTCTGGCAAACCAACTTCCTCAGCTCTGACGTCACCACCATCCCCGCGTCCGAAACCGGATGCGGCCACATCGTTCCTGAAATCGGAATCAGCAGCACCCCCGTGATCGACGCCTCCACCGGAACTCTCTACGTCGTCGCCAGCACGAAAGAATCCGGCGACTACGTTCATCGCCTCCACGCGCTCGACGTCTCGACCGGCACCGAGAAATCCGGCAGCCCCGTCGTCATTCAAGGCTCAGTCCCCGGCTCGGGCGACGGCGGATCCACGGTCGCGTTTGTTCCGCGAAATTATAAACAGCGCATCGGCCTGCTGCTCGCCAATGGAACCGTCTACATCGGATTCTCCTCGCATTGCGACCTGGGGAACTATCACGGCTGGCTGTTCGGCTATGATGCGCGGACGCTGCAGCAGTCTGCTGTCTTCAACGCGTCGCCGAATGGCGATGGCGCCGCGATCTGGCAGGGCGGAGCCGCCCCCGCCGCCGACGCCGCCGGCAATGTCTACGCCGTCTCCGGCAACGGCTCCTTCGACGGCCAGACCAACTTCGGCGAAAGCTATCTGAAATTTTCGCCGAGCCTCAACCTGCTCGACTTCTTCACGCCTTTCAACTACGCCGACCTCAACAATAAGGACCTCGATGTTGGATCCGCCGGCGTCGTCCTCCTGCCCGATCAGCCCGGCCCTCATCCCCACCTGATGATCGGCGGAGGCAAGCAGGGCCGCGTTTACGTGATCGATCGCGACAATCTCGGCAAGAGCAGTTCGTCGTCCGACAGCCAGATTGTCAGCTCCACCCAGGTGTCGCCCTTCTACGGCAATGGAGCGTTTTTCAACGGCACGTTCTACATGTGCCTGAACGGCGATTTCCTGCGCGCCTACCCGCTGGTGAACAATGCACTCGGCTCGCCCGCGATCAGTAAGTTCAACGTGGCCTCGCCCGGCTGCGTCCCTTCGATCTCCGCCAACGGCGCCACGGGCGGAATCGTCTGGACCCTCGACCGCAACAACGTTCTTCGAGCCTTCGATGCCAACGACGTCACGCGCGAGCTCTACGACTCCAATATGAATTCTTCGCGCGACGCGCTCGGCAGCGCCGTGAAATATTCCGTTCCGATGGTCGCCAACGCACGCGTCTACGCCGGCACGCAGGATTCCGTCGCCGTCTATGGACTCCTCACCAGCCCCGCTCCGCTCGCGGTCACCAACGCCGCCAGCGGCCAATCGTCCATCGCCGCACCCGGATCGCTGATCGCCATCAAAGGAACCTCGCTCGCGCAATCCACGCAAAGCGCTTCCGGTTTCCCGTTGCCCACCACCCTCGCCGGCGCGTCCGTCACCATCAACGGCACTCCCGCTCCGCTGCTCTATGCGAGCTCCGGACAAATCAACGCCCAGGTCCCCTTCGAAATTTCTCCGGGATCTGTCACCGTCGCCGTGAACACCGGCAGTTCTTCCACTCTCACCATCCGCGCTGTCGCACCCGGCCTGTTTCTTTCCTGCGGAGGACAAGCCGCCGTCGTCAACGATTCCGGCAGCGTCAACAGCCCCGATCAGCCC
>JAIQFJ010000302.1 GCA_020073325.1 Terriglobia bacterium
TGTCACATTCGCTTGACGCGGTCCGGCGCCTGGTGCTCGATCTGGGTCCCGCGGTGTTCGACGAGCTGGGATTTTTGCCGGCGGTGAAATCGTACGCCGCGCAGTTTTCGTCGCGCACCAGAATTAACGTTACAGTTCAGGAAGGCTACCTTCCCGAAAATCTTCCCTTGACGCACCAGATCGCGCTGTATCGATTGATGCAAGGCGCGCTTTCGAATGTCCTGAAGCACGCGCATGCAAAGAATGTACGAATTTCGCTTGGAAGCATGAAGGACTCTGTGCTTATCATGGTGATTGAGGACGATGGCGTGGGCTTCGATCCAGGAATCCGCCCCGGCCGCCGGTCCATTGGCTTGACGGCGATGCGTGAACGCGTCGCGGTCCTGGGAGGCCGGATCCGCATCCAATCGCGGCGTGCGGAAACACCCGGTGCGAAACACGGGACCAGAATCGAAGTGGACCTTCCATTGCCCGGCCGTGAGGAGAAGAGCGCCTAGGTGTCGAAAAAAATAACGGTTCTCATCTGCGACGATCACGCGCTTTTTCGCGAGGGCGTCAAAACCATTCTCAACTCGCAGCCCGAGTTTGAAGTGGTCGCCGAAGCGGAAGACGGAAAAGAAGGCGTTGATTTGGCGATCCGGCTTCAGCCTGACGTCGTGTTGATGGACATTTCGATGCCGGTGCTGAAGGGATTCGATGCGACGCGACGCATCAAGAAGGCGCGTCCCGATGTGAAGGTTCTTATCCTCAGCGTGTACGACGATGAGGATCTGGTGGCGCGCTGCCTGGATGCGGGCGCGTCCGGCTACGTGCTGAAGGATTCGCCGCCGCCGCAGTTGATCTATGCGATCCAGGCCGTCAGCCGCGGGCAGCAATACATGAGCCCGCGCGTGCTCACCACGGTGGTGCGCCAGTTTATCGCGAATCCCACGGAGCCCAAGACCGGCTACGACCTGCTGAGCGATCGCGAGCGCGAAATCCTCGTCCTGCTGGCCGAAGGTGTCGCCTTGAAAGACATCGCCCGGCGCTTGAACCTCAGCGCGAAGACCGTCGAAGCGCACAAGTACAACCTGATGCGCAAACTGAACCTGCACGATCGCGCGGAACTGATCCGTTATGCGATCCGCAAGCGTCTGGTGGAAGCTTAGCCGCCGTATTCCCACGGCGAATCCGCGATGGTGAGCGGACGAACCGAGGCGCGGCATTCGGCTTCCACAACCTCCAGCACCACCAGCGCATGATCGCCGAAATCGCTCATCGAGCGAACCAGTCTGCATTCGATGTGCGCGGGCGTGTTCGCTAAGACAGGCACACCGAGTGAGCCGTCGCGAAAGGGCTCGCCATTGATCTCGTTTTCGACGGCTTTGGTGGGGAAGAAAAATTTTTGCGCGACGTCTTTCTGATCGCAACCCAGAATGTGGACCGCGGCCGTGCGGCTCTTGAGCAGGCATCGGAACACGTTGCTGTTTTCGCGAATCGCCGCTACCAGCAGCGGTGGCTTGAATGACGCTTGCGACAGCCAGGTGATGGTGGCAGCTCCGAAATCGTCGCCGCATCGCGACGTGAGGATATACATGCCGTTCGAAATGAGCCGCAGCACGCGGCGCCGGGTGGCGAGTTCCACGGCTGTTTCGCGTTGCATGTCCGCCTCCACCTTAGAATTTCGAGCGGACCCACTGCAAGAAGCTGGCGCGGCTCGGGCTGGTTGGAAGGTTGGTTCTATTTCGTGGTATCAAGCTGCTCCCAAAATGAATTTCTTCGAAGGCAAGTTCCGCAGTTTATGCGGAGAAGGCCGGGGAATGGTTGGCATCGTTCTTGCATTCATTGATGAAGTGCAGTTGTCTTGAGTGTGTCCAGCAAAGAATCGGAGGATAACATGTCGAGCAATCCGATCCGTGTTTCGCAAAAAAAACCGTCGTGTGGAAGCTTACAGGTTTTCTCGACCTGCCCCTCGTCTTTCGTTACGCCGGAACGTTACATGGATCGGGTGATTCAGGTCGCGCGATGGAGCGAGAGCGCGGGATGCGCGGGCATTCTGATTTACACCGACAACACGCTGGCGGATCCGTGGATGTTGGCGCAGACTGTGATTCAGCACACCTCCGGGCTGTCGCCGCTGGTCGCGGTGCAGCCGGTATACATGCATCCATACGAGGCTGCGAAAATCGTGGCGACGCTCGGATTTCTCTATGCCCGCCGCGTCTATCTCAACATGGTGGCGGGAGGATTCAAGAACGACCTTTCGTCGCTGAACGATCCCACACCTCACGACAAGCGTTACGACCGGCTCATCGAATACACCGCGGTGATCCGCGCTCTGCTCCAATGCACCTCGCCGGTGACCTACGAATGCGAGTTCTATAAGATCCACAACGCGATTTTTTATCCGCATCTCCCCGCGGATCTTTTTCCGGGAATCCTCGTCTCCGGATCTTCCGACGCGGGGATGGCGGCCGCGCGCGCGATGGGTGCGGTCGCGGTGAAGTATCCCGAGCCCGCCGAACAGTGCGCGGCGCACCCTTCGCGCGATGTCGCGTGCGGAGTTCGCATCGGAATCGTGGCGCGGAAAAGCGAAGAGAAGGCATGGGCGGTCGCTTCCGAGCGATTTCCGGAGGACCGCAAGGGGCAGCTCACGCGCCAGCTCGCCAATAAGGTTTCCGATTCCGCATGGCACCATCAGCTCGCGGGAATCGGCGCGACCGCGAACGGAAAACGCGGCACCTACTGGCTGCATCCCTTCGAAAACTACCAGACGAACTGCCCTTATCTGGTAGGGAGCTATGACACGGTCGCCGAAGAAGTGTCCCGTTATCTCGAGGCCGGATTCGGCACCTTCATTCTGGACATCCCGGCCGCGGAGGAAGAATTCGAACACATCGGAGCTGTGTTCCAACGTGCGTCTTCTCTCACCGTCTCGGGGAGCGTCCGCGCATGAAGGCTCGATTGCAGGATTTGCTGACAGAACAGGCCAGCCGTCGCGCGGACGACGCGGCGATCGTGTTTAAGGGCCGGGCAACCACATATGCGGAGCTGCACGAGTCGAGCAACCGGCTTGCGCGTGCGCTGCAAGATGCCGGCTGTCGTGAAGGCGATCGCGTCGCATTGCTGCTGCCAAAGTCGCCGGACGCGCTGATCGCGATGTTCGCGGCGCTCAAGGCCGGCTGCATGTATGTCCCGCTCGATTGTTCGAGCCCCGCGTTGCGGCTGGCGCGCATACTGCAAATCTGCGAGAGCCGCTGCGTTCTCGCGGTGCAGCCGACGGGTGGGTTGCTCGCGGAGATGATCGCATTGGGAATTCCTGAGACCACCCGGCTCGCATGGCTGGACGACGGGATGGCGGTGGACGGCGACGTCGCGTTTACGCGTCGCGACGCCGATTCGCTGCCTCCGAAGGATCTCGATGCGATCCACACGGCCGCTGACGGCGCGCACATTTTGTTCACTTCGGGCTCAACGGGAACTCCAAAAGGCGTGGTGATCACGCACGCGAACGTCCTGCACTTCGTCGACTGGGCGGTTCGCTATTTCGATATCCGGCCCGGCGATCGTCTCTCCGGCCATCCGCCGCTGCATTTTGATTTGTCGACATTCGATATCTGCGGAACCATCGCCGCCGGCGCCGAGATCCATCTGCTGCCTCAGGAATTGAGCCTCCTGCCGCATCGCCTGGCCGCTTTCATCCGCGACTCGGCTCTGACGCAGTGGTTCTCCGTGCCGTCGATTCTTCATCACATGGCGAAGTTCGACGCCGTGCAGCCTCACGATTTCCCGTCGCTCAAACGGCTGCTGTGGTGCGGCGAAAAATTCCCGACACCCGCTCTGATGTACTGGATGCAGCGCCTTCCGCGCGTCGCCTTCACCAACCTATACGGGCCCACCGAGGCGACCATCGCCAGCAGCTTCTATCGCGTCCCGGCGTGTCCCAAAGACGAAACCACCGAAGTCCCGATTGGCGAGCCGTGCGAAGGCGAGCGTCTTCTGGTGCTCGACGGCGACCTTCAGCCATGTCCGCCCGAAATCGTCGGCGAGTTGTACATCGCGGGAGCGGGCCTCAGTCCCGGATACTGGCGCGACGAAGAAAAAACAGCGCAGGCCTTTATCGATTCGACTCACGGCCGCATTTACCGCACCGGCGATCTGGCGCGGGTCGGCGTCAACGGAATGATCTATCTGGTGGGCCGCGCCGATACGCAGATCAAGAGCCGCGGATATCGCATCGAACTCGGCGAGATCGAAGCGGCCATGCACGCGATTCCGGGAGTTCAGGATGCCGCAGTGGTCGCCATCGACGCCGGGGGATTCGAAGGACTGGCGATCTGCTGCGCGTACGTAGGCGCCGATCTGTCGCCGATCGCCCTGCGGAGGAAGTTGGGGCAATCGCTTCCGCACTACATGATCCCTGCGCAATGGATGACGCTGGAACAAATGCCGCTCAACGGCAACGGCAAGGTCGCGCGGCCGCGGCTGAAACAAATGTTTTTGGAGCAGCATGCGGCGCACAACGCGGCCGTCGCTCCGGGAGTGCGGGCATGAAGGCTGAAGACGCCACCATCGGCGCGATTCGCGGGCTGCTTTCGGAAAAGCTGTTGGTCGAAGTCGATTCTCCGGAAGCGGATCTGCTGAAGGCCGGGATTCTGGACTCGCTCGCGCTGATCCAGTTGCTGGTTCATCTGGAGGAGCGCTTCGGCGTGAAGATCGCTCTCGACGAATTGGAGATCGAAGATTTGCGCTCGATCTCTTCCATTGCGCAAATGGTGGAGCAACAACGTGCAATTCAAGGCGCGGCCCGCGTGCCGCGCAATACTGTTCTTCCGGTGAATCGATGAATATTCTGGGAATCAGCGGATTCGAAAATGCAATGCCGTTCCGGCGCGCACATTCGCGGGGACTCGACGAGCGCGAATATCGCATCTCGCAGGGGCACGACGCCGCCGCTGCCCTGGTGGTCAACGGCACGCTGATCGCCGCCGCCGCCGAAGAGCGCTTCGATCGCAAGAAGCACAGCGCGCATTTTCCGATCCGCGCCATTCAATTCTGCCTGTCGCAAGCGGGTCTTTCGATCGGTGACATCGACGAGATCGCACATTCCTTCGACTACGCGCCGTACCGCAAGGCCTTCTCGCTGGACCCGGTCACGGCGGAGATGTATCGCGAAGTCTTTTCGCGCGAAGCGGTTCTGAAATCCGCCGCGCGCGATCTTCCCGGGTCCGGTGAAGATCGTCTTCATGCGGTCAATCATCACCTGGCTCACGCCGCCAGCGCGTACTTCACCTCCGGCTTCGATGATTGCCTGGTGGTGGTGATCGACGGCATGGGCGAAGCGCACAGCGCGTCGGTCTACTCAGCTTCGGAGGGAAACCTGAAGAAGCTTCACGAAATCTCCGCGCTCGATTCGATCGGCATTTTGTATTCGCTGGTCACCCTGCATCTCGGCTTCGATTTCAACTCCGACGAATATAAGATCATGGGCCTCGCGCCCTATGGAGACCCGAGCCGGTTCCGCACGTTTTTCGACGAGGCGGTCCGGCTGTGCGACAACGGGTCCGTCGCGATTCCGATTCTGCATGCGAACCGCGCGCGAGAAGAGCGTGACCGATACACGGCGACCCGCCGCATCCTTGAAACCAGTCTCATTCCACAGCGCATGCCGGAACATCCCATCGAACGACAACATGAAGACGTCGCGGCGGCTTTGCAAGAGTGCCTCGACAAGGCGATGCTGCATCTGTGCGGTCATTTCGGCCGCGCTACGGGACATCGCAAGCTCGCACTCGCGGGAGGCGTCGCGCTGAACTGCACCGCGAACGGCCGTCTGATGCGATCCGGGCTGTTCGACGAGGTCTACATTCAGCCTGCGGCCGGCGACGATGGGTCCGCGCTGGGCGCCGCGCTCTATCGAGCCTCGCTTCACGGCGAAATTCGCAATGAGCGGATGCCTGTGCCGTTCTATGGCCCCGCTCCATCTGCAGATGCCATCGAATCCGCGCTGCGCGAATTTGGAGCGATTGAAACCGCGCGTTTCGGATCGTTGCGCGAGACCTGCGCCGAAGCGGCGCGGCTGATCGCCGACGGAAGAGTGATCGCCTGGTATCGCGGACAGATGGAGTTCGGCCCGCGCGCGCTGGGGCATCGCAGCATCCTCGCCGATCCCGGCGGTCCCGAAATGCGCGACCGCATCAACGCGATGGTGAAGATGCGCGAGGCATTCCGTCCGTTCGCGCCCGCGGTGACAATCGAACAGGTCGATCGCTGGTTCGATGTCGCGCCGCGCGCGGAATTCCCGTATATGATCGCCACGGTCGACGTGCGGCCGGAGCATCGCGCCGCGCTGCCCGCGATCACCCACGTCAACGGATCGGCACGCGTGCAGACCGTTTCGGCGAAGGACAACGCGGAGTTTCATGCGTTATTGCAAGTGGTCGGCGAAACTACCGGCCGTGAGATGGTCCTGAACACCAGCTTCAATGTGAAGGGACAACCGATCGTCAATACGCCGCGCGAGGCGATCGAAACCTTCCTGGGTACGGGAATCGAATTTCTCTTCCTCGAAAATACGCTGGTGAGGCGCAGGGGGGCGCCGCCGGGTATGACGCCACGGGATCGTACGGAAAAGTTCGAACCGGCTTCGCAGAGGTAAGAACAGAGGTTCAAGATGACATCGAAAGCGGAGAGCAATCCCTTGGCGATTTCGTCAGACGTGTCGCGTATTTCGCTGCCCGATATGGTTGCCGCGCATGCGGCCCGCTTGCCCGAGGCGATCGCTGCGTCGGCGGGCTCGCGATTTCTGACTTATAAGGAACTCGATGGCCAGGCGAACCGTCTGGCTCGTTATTTGCGCTCGCGAGGCGCCGCAGCCGATGTGCCGGTGGGATTGTGCCTGCCGCGCTCGCTCGAAATGGTGGTGGCGGCGCTGGGCATCATGAAGGCTGGGGCGGCCTTCGTGCCGATGGATCCGTCCTATCCCGTCGACCGGCTTTCCTACATGCTGAGTGACGCGCAGGCGCCGCTGGTGGTCGCGGATGCGTCCACGGCGCAGCGGCTTCCGCAGGCGTCGCATGAGATCGTCGACATCGCATCGCCCGAACTATCCACCGGCCCGGATCATTTGCCGTGCATCGAAATTCTTCCGTCTGATCTGGCATACATCATCTATACTTCCGGCTCGACGGGACGCCCCAAGGGCGTCGAAGTGACGCACGCGAATCTGACGAGTCTGGTGCGGTGGCATCGGGAAGCTTTCGGCGTCTCGGCGGCCGATCGCGCTAGCCATGTCGCCGGGCTTGGTTTCGACGCGTCGGTTTGGGAGCTGTGGCCGTACCTCGCCGCCGGCGCAAGCGTGCATCTGGCCGATCAGATCGCACGCCATTCGCCGGAGTTGCTGCGGGACTGGCTGGTGGCGGCTCGTATCACCATGAGCTTCGTGCCGACGCCGCTCGCCGAACGAATACTCGCGATCGAGTGGCCGCGCGAAACCGCATTGCGATTCCTGCTCACCGGCGGCGACGCGCTGCATCATTATCCGCCGTCGACTCTGCCGTTCCGGGTGGTGAATAACTACGGTCCCACGGAGTGCACGGTCGTGGCGACGTCCGGAGAAATTTCGCAATCCGACCAGCCGGATTCTCTGCCGCCTATCGGCACCGCGATCGCGCAGACGCAGATCTACCTGCTCGACGAGAATTTTCGGGAGGTACCGGACGGTTCCATCGGAGAGATGTACATCGGCGGCCCGAGTGTCGCGCGCGGCTATCGCAACCGGCCCGACCTTACCGGGGAGCGATTCATCGCAAATCCCTTCGGCAGGGGACGCCTTTATCGAACGGGCGACCTCGCGCGGCGGCTGCCGGGCGGCGCCTTTGCCTTCATGGGCCGCGCCGACGAGCAGATCAAGATTCGCGGTTATCGCATCGAACCGAAGGAAATCGTGCACGCGCTGAACCGGCATCCCGAGATTCGGGACAGCCTGGTGATTGCGCGCCCGGCGCGGGGCGAGAGCGAAAAACGCCTGATTGCCTACATCACGGCGGCTCCCGGTGCGCGCCTCACGCACACCGGGCTGCGGGATGCCCTTCGCGACGTTCTTCCCGAATACATGCTCCCGGCAGTGTTCGTCACCATCGCGGAATTTCCGACGACGCACAACGGTAAGGTCGATCTCGCGCGGCTTCCGGAGCCTTCGCCGGAAAACACGCTGTCCGACGAAGCCGCCGGCGCGGAAATCCTCTCTCCCACAGAACAGACCGTGGCGAAGATCGTGACCGGACTGCTGGGTCTGGAT
>JAIQFJ010000303.1 GCA_020073325.1 Terriglobia bacterium
ACCGATCTGCAGCAGGCGCCCTCCGAGATCGAATGGTCGCCCGACTCGAAATGGATCGGCTACGTCGCGCGGGTCCCTGGAAAGCCCGGCTTCTCGATCAAGCCGGTCGATAAACCGAACGGAGCCCGCTGGGCCGACCCGCCGATCGTCATCACCAGCCTGCGCTGGACCGCTGACGGTACCGGCATCCTCCAGCCCGGCTACACGCACGTCTTCGTGATCTCCGCCACTGGGGGCACGCCGAAGCAGGTCACCAATGGCGACTTCAACCACGGCGGACAGGGCGGCGGATTCGCCTTCTCGGCCGACGGCAAATCGATCTATGTCTCGACCAATCGCAGCGCCGACGCCGAATACAGCCTGGAAGGCGGCGACATCTATTCCTACTCGATCGAAGACGGCAGCGTGAAGCAGTTGACCGATCGCAAAGGTCCCGATACCGATCCCGTACCCGGCCCCGGCGGGAAGAAGATCGCCTACGTCGGCCATGACTGGAAATTCCAGAGCTACACCGTCAATCACCTCTACCTGATGGATCCGGATGGAAAGAATCCAAAGAACATCACGGCATCGCTCGATCGCGACGTGCGCCAGCCGCACTGGTCGTGGGACGGCAAGACCATCTACTTCGTCGCCGAGGATAAAGGCAACGTGCAGCTTTATTCGGTCGACGTCGACGCCGGAACCTACAAGCAGGTGACCACGGGGACTCAGCAGCTCGGCCCGACGTTCACCGTCGCCAACAATCAGATGGTCGCCACCGTGCGCACCACGCCCGAACAGCCCGGCGACCTGGTCGTCGTTCCCGGCCATCGCGACAACGCGCAAGCTACTCGACTCACGAATGTCAACGAAGCTCTGATGTCGCAATACCAGCTCGGCAAAGTGGAGGAGCTGACTTTCGACTCCTTCGACGGAAAAGCGATGCAGGGCTGGATCATCAAGCCGCCCGATTTCGATCCGTCGAAGAAGTACGCGTTCATCCTCGACATTCACGGCGGACCGCACAACATGTATGGCGTGAACTTCCAGCATGAGCTGCAGATCCAGGCCGCGCACGGCTACGTCGTGCTGTACATGAATCCGCGCGGCTCGACGGGCTATGGTGAGGAGTTCGGCAATATCATCCACACCAAATACCCCGGCGACGATTTCACGGACCTGATGGTCGGCGTCGACAAGATGATCGAAAAAGGCTATGTGGATCCCAAGAAGCTGTGCGTCACCGGCGGCAGCGGCGGCGGATTGCTGACGGCCTGGACCATCGGCCACACGGATCGGTTCGCGGCGGCGGTTTCACAATACCCGGTGACCGACTGGGTGACGCAGGCCGGCACCGCCGACGGCGGCTATACTCACGCCGCGCTGTGGATGAAGACGCTGCCCTGGGACGATCCCAAGCAGTTCATCGATCATTCGCCGATCTACTTCGCGAAGAATTTCAAAACGCCGACCATGGTGATCACCGGGGAATCCGACCGGCGGACGCCGATCGCGGAGAGTGAAGAACTCTACTTCGCGCTGAAGGCCCGGAAGGTTCCGGCTGTCCTGGTCCGCGTCCCTGAGGAGTTTCATGGGATCCGCGGCCGCAACAGTCATTACATCGAAAAGATCGAATATATTCTGGCCTGGATGGAGAAGTATACGAAGTAGGAAGGACGAAGCGGGTGTCGAGGGCCCCACGGCTTCGACACCCGCGTTTCAACGATCAGGATTTCTGGCGTTTGCGGATCAACCCAACCGCCAGCGCGCCCGCTCCCAGCGAGAGCATCACACCCGAGGACGGCTCCGGATTCGCCGTCGTTCCTCCTCCGCTTACATCGGCCGTGAAGCTGAGAGAGGAGACGTTTTCGAGGAAGAAATCGCCGCTCGTGGTGGAGAATCCGAAGTCCCCTCCGCTTCCGTTCGGCAGCGAGCCCGGCCATGCATTGGACCCATCGGAGATTGGACCGAGGCTCGACATCAGGTCATAGCTCGCAAACGCTGCTTCCTGTTTGGCCAGCCAGTCCATCGAGTTGTAGTGCCACACACCGACGTCGTCTTCCGGGCTCGGATGCACGAACACCGCCTGGTCGTCCGTGAATGTGCCCATGTATGTCGGTCCCATCGGGACGATGATCACAAAGTTGCCGGGGGTCGCCGACGGCGTGCTCCAGTCTTCCGGAATCCCGCTCGGATGGTTCACGTCCGTCGTGTCGGACGTGAAGGTAAGGGTGAAATCTGCCTGGGTGAAGCTGGTGCCGCCCAAAACTCCGTCCGCGACCCCTGAAAATGTGATGGTCAGGGGACTCGCGGAGGCAAGCGCAGCAGCAGCTCCGATTAGCAATAACCGCGCAATCATGTGCTGTTTCTCCTGGTCGTGGGCCGTGACTTCAAGCCGCAACCTGATCGTAGGGCCTGGGAATGTACCGGAAAATCGGGCGGAAGGCAGTCGGATACTGCTGAAATTCCAGGTCTTTAACCGCTACTGGTGGAAACGGAAAGGCCCTTGCGAAGCACCTCCGAACTGAGTGCCACAAAATCCGGGTCGGTCGCATCCAGCCGCAGCGTGCTGATCCCGTGAACTTGTGCCCAGACCGCGCGAGCCAGCATGGTCGAATCTCCCGGCCGGATCTCGCCGATTTCCTGGCCTTCGCGAATCGTCTGCTCGAGGATGGCGAAGGCGCGCTCCCCGGCGATGGCCGACGCGCATCCCGGCTGCGGCGGCACGGCAAACATCACCTCGAAATACGGGCGATGTTCGTTGGCAAAGCGCACGTAGGCCCGGGCCATCGCATTCATGCGCGTCCAAAAGTCCCCGGAAGTGTTGTCTTTGGCGGCCTGAAGCGCGTCGCCGAAGGTGAGGAAGCCCGCCTCGGTGACGGCCTCGATCAGCGCGGCTTTATCGGCAAAGTGGCGATAGGCGGCCGAGCGCGAGACTCCCAGCCGGCTGCCGATCTCGCGCAGCGTGAGGGCCTCAACCCCTTTCTCCTGAATCAGTTCCAGCCCGCACTCGATCAGCGCCGCGCGCAAATGGCCGTGATGGTATTTCTTCCGGGTCACTCCGGAATCGATTCTCGCAGAAAAGTGTTGACAACGTCAACATTCTTGAATTAGTATGTTGACGTAGTCAACATTGGAGGCTTTTGAGATGACACCCCTCATCAAGAAACTCTGGTCGGAAAGCGCCGCCCTCACGTTCTGCGCGGCGCTGATGCTGGCCGCTTTTGTCGCGTCGGCAGTGGGAATCTTCGTTGATCCGCGCATCATCACCGGTGTTCCGGCATGGCTGAAACCCGCCAAGTTCGCGATCTCGACCGCGATCTTCGCCGCGACGGTCGCGTGGCTGTATCAATACATCACGATCTGGCCGCGGTTCAAGCGCGTCTCCGGATGGCTGCTCGCGATCATTCTGATCGTCGAAGTCGGGCTGATCGACGTGCAAGCCGCGCGCGGGACCACGAGTCACTTCAACGCAGCCACCCCCGCCGACGCGGCGATCTTCGGCGTCATGGGCATTGCAATCGCTGTGCTCTTAGTGATCAGCGTCGTCATGACCTACGTGTTGTTCCGCCAACCCTTCGCCCATCGAGCCTGGGGATGGTCGCTGCGCCTGGGCGCGCTCGTCTACGTACTCGGCGCAGCATCGGCGGGCTTCATGATTGGGCCCAAGCCCGATCAGATGGAGGCGCTGAAAGCTCATCAGAAAGTTGCCGTGATCGGCGGCCATACCGTGGGAGCGTCCGACGGCGGCCCGGGACTCCCCGGCGTCGGCTGGAGCGAGCAGCACGGCGATCTTCGCATCCCGCATTTCTTCGGCCTCCACGCGCTGCAGGCGATTCCGTTCCTCGGCTGGCTGGTGGTGCGCGCGCGGCGCGGCGTCCGCATGGTCTTCGCCGGGGCAGCCAGCTATCTGGCGTTCACGGGAATCCTGACGTGGCAGGCTCTGCGCGGCCAATCGATGGTCGAGCCCGACGCCGCGACCCTGACGGCGTTCGCGATCTGGGCCGCCGCCACGCTGCTCGCTGTTTTCTTATCGTCGAAAGGAACCGAACAATATGAGCCCGGAACGCCTGTTCTCTCTGTGTAATTCTCTGGCGCTGATCGGATGGCTGATCCTGATCTTCGCGGGAAGGATGCGCTGGGCGGCGCGGCTGGTGACCGGCGCGATCATCCCGCTGCTGATCGCGATCCTCTACGCGTACCTGATCGCCGCGCATTGGGGCGAAACACGGGGCGGATTCGGATCGCTGGACGCGGTGGCAACGCTCTTCTCCAATCGTTGGCTGCTGCTGGCGGGCTGGATCCACTATCTCGCGTTCGATCTGTTCATCGGATCGTGGGAAACGCGCGACGCGGAGGCGCTGGGGATCTCGCATTTCATCGTGATTCCGTGCCTCGCGCTGACGTTTATGTTCGGTCCGGCGGGGCTCCTGCTCTATTTCCTGATCCGCGCCGCGCGCACCCGATCTCTGGCAATCAAGATGTGACTGCCGCACGGCTTGACGAAACGTCCAATATCCCTTACACTGTTGGACAAATGGGCAGCGACTCCGTCGGCCAGTTTGAACAAATGGTGCTGACGGCGATCCTCAGCCTCCGCGACGATGCCTATGGCGTGAGCATTCATCAGAAAGTTCAGCAGCTCGCCGCGCCGCGCGATGTTTCGCTGGGCGCCGTCTACGTGACGCTCGATCGGCTGGAAGACAAGGGCATGGTCCGTTCCTGGCTGACCGAGCCGACGCCGGAGCGCGGGGGACGCGCCAAGCGCTGTTATCAACTGGAAGCGCTGGGCGAGCGAGCGCTTCAGGAATCCGCGGCAACCGCGCGCCGCATCTGGGAAACCGTACAGGAAGCGCTCGGGGGGAGGCGGCCCAAATGGAATCCGGTCCGCCCAAAATAATTCAAGTGCTGATTCCGCCGGCGTGCCGCGAGGAAGTGCTCGGCGATTTGCAGGAAGAATCGGCGGGCTTGGGAAAATTTCTGCACACGGTGGTTTGCGTGGTGATCAGCCGCGTCCGCCGCACCAGCGATCCGGTCGTGGTGCTCATGGAAGCATTGGCGCTGTACACGGCTTTCGTGGTGGTGGCATCGTGGATCGATCGCGCGCTGCTGCTCGACCCGGCGGGATTGCTCGCGCTCGCGGCGCCGCCTGCCGCCATGATCGTGACGCTGATGCTGGTCGACGCGTATAACGATCCGAAAAGAGTGTCGCCTTACAAACCGCTCGCGGGAGTGGTGGCCGGGGCCGCGCTCGCCATCGCCGCGGGCATGCCGCTGCTTCCCCGGCCCGTGCTGCTGATCGCCACAGGATTCGGCGCGCTGTTGATGCTGCCGATCCGGCTGACGTTTCCTTCCGAGCGAGCTCAAGCCGCGAAAATTCCCGCGGATTGGCAGAAGCTCGAACTTTTTTCGCTCGGCAGATTCGCGAAGGGAATCACGGCAGGCGTGTTGTTCGCGCTGCTGGCGCTGATCGTGTTCGCGGCTTACGACCTCAGGACGCGATGAAAGCGCGCCGGAGTCTTGCGGCGGCCATCGCCGTCGTCATCGCCCTGGGCGCGCTGAGCGCGGCCGCAACCTGGTGGTGTCTGGAGCGCGGCTACATCCTCTATTACGGCGACGCCGAAGCGCACCTGAACATCGCGCGGCGCATTTTCGATTCGCGCACGCCGGGACCGGAACAGCTCGGCACGGTGTGGCTCCCGCTGCCGCATCTGCTGATGATTCCGTTCGCGATGAACGATGCATGGTGGCGCAGCGGACTCGCCGGCGCGTTGCCGTCGATGCTTTGCTTCGTCGCGGCCGGCGCATTCCTGTTCTGGTCAGCCCGGCGAGCGTACTCGTCCGCGCTCGCCGCCATTGCCGCCGTCGCGATCTTCGCGCTGAATCCGAATGTCCTCTATCTGCAATCGACGCCGATGACGGAGCCGCTCTTTGCCGCCTCGCTCGCCGCGCTGCTGTGGGCCACGCTGTGGTTCCGCGACTCGCAAAGCATCTGGGCGATCGTCGCGGCCGGCATCGCTTCCAATGCCGCGTCGCTCACGCGATACGAGGGCTGGTTTCTGATTCCCTTCGTCGCGCTCTATCTGCTTTTCGCGGCCAAACACAAGTGGCACGCGGTACTTTTCGGAGCGATCGCCGCGCTGGGGCCGATCTCATGGCTCGCGCACAATCTTTTTTATTACGGCAACGCGCTCGAGTTTTACAACGGACCCTGGTCCGCCATGGCGATCTACAAACGCGCGCTCGCTGGAGGCATGCAGCCTTATCCCGGCGATCACGACTGGCGCGCGGCGATCGAATACTACTTCGCCGCCGCTCGGCTGGTCGCGGGATGGCCGGTGCTGATCGCGGGAGCGACCGGCCTGATTGCCGCGATTTGGAAGCGGGTCTTCTGGCCGATTTTCCTGCTCGCGCTGCCCGTTTTTTTCTACGTCTGGAGCATGCATTCGTCGGGTACTCCGATCTTCGTTCCGACTCTGTGGCCGCACAGCTACTACAACACTCGATACGCCGTCGCAATCGTGCCTCTGGCGGCCTTTGCCGTCGCATCCCTTCTGGCGGGCAAGCCGCGGGGATCAGCCCGGGGTTCATTCCCTCGCTTCGCGGCCCTCGCCGCGATCATCGCGATCACGCTCCTGCCCTGGTTCGGGACTCCGATCACCTGGAAAGAATCCGAAGTGAACTCCACCGCGCGCCGTGCGTGGACCCATGAAGCCGCCCAATACTTAGCGCTCCATTACGAGCCGCACTCCGGCATTTTATTCCCCTTCGGCGATCTCAGCGCGGTTCTGCGCGAAGCTGGCATCCCGCTGCGCGAAGGAATGCACGAAGGCAACGGAGCCGCGTGGACGGCTGCCGTCACGCGTCCCGATTTGTTTCTTCACGAAACCTGGATCCTCGGCTTCGCGGGCGATGATGCCACCACAGCCGCCCTGCGCGCCGACCGCCGCGGTCATCACTATGCATTAATGAAACAGATCGTCGTCAAAGGAGCCCCGGTCGTCGAAATCTGGAAACGCCAATGAAAATTCCCTTTACCAAAGCGCATGGAGCACGCAACGATTTTTTACTGACGTGGCGCAGCGAGCTGCCTGACGAATTGAACCTCGCCGCGGCGTCGCGCGCGATTTGCGACCGGCATACGGGCGTCGGGGCCGACGGATGGCTGCTGCTTGCGCCGTCCGCCGAGGCCGACGTCGCCATCGAACTCTACAATTCCGACGGCAGCGTCAGCGAGCTCTCGGGCAACGGCACGCGCTGCGCCGCCGTGTATCTGGTGGAATCGAACCGCGGAGGCGAAACCGTCCGCATCGCGACCGGTGCCGGGATAAAAGAGCTGAATCTGCTCTCGCGTAACGGTCACATTTTCACCTTCGAAATGAACATGGGCAAGCCTCGCGTCGACGAGCTGCGCATCCATCTGCCCTTCGGCGACTTGGCCGGCGACGTCACGATTGTGAACGTCGGCAATCCGCAATGCGCTGTATTCGTTGATGATTTCGAATTCGACTGGCGCGCGCAAGGCGCCTGGATCGAGCGCCATCCCAAATTTCCCAACCGTACGAATGTCTCGTTCATCTGCGTCGTGGACCGTCACACGCTTGAGGTTCGGTTTTGGGAACGCGGTGCAGGTGAGACAATGAGTTCTGGAACAGGCTCGACCGGTGCCGCGGCTGCCGCGGTCGCGCGCGGGCTTGTGGAAAGTCCGGTGGAAGTGCAGACGCCGGCGGGTCCTCTCTCAGTGCGGTGGGAGGACGACGCAATTCTGCTGGCGGGACCCGCCGAAGTTGTCGCCAGCGGCGATTTCTACCTGGGCGCATAGGAGGCTGCGTTGAGTCACGTACAGGAGTTGCGCGCGAAAATTGAATCACACCAAGCGCGCGTCGGAGTGGTGGGCTTGGGATATGTGGGTCTGCCGCTGGCGGTCGAGTTCGCACACGCCGGGTTCCACGTCACCGGGATCGATATCGATGAAAAGAAGATCGCCGCGCTCAACAGCGGCGTCTCTTATATTCAGGACATTCCGACCTCGGTGCTGAAGCCGCTGGTGGATTCCGGAAAATTGCGCGCGACTTCGGATTTCGTCGCGGTCACAGAAATGGACACGATCAACATCGCCGTCCCGACGCCGCTGCGCAAAACCAAAGATCCCGACATGAGCTACATCGTGGACGCATGCCGCGAGATAGAACAGCATTTTCATCCGGGATTGCTGCTGATCCTCGAATCGACCACCTATCCCGGCACCACCGACGAACTGATGCTGCCGATGTTT
>JAIQFJ010000304.1 GCA_020073325.1 Terriglobia bacterium
AAAATGATCGGCGTCGGCCGCTTCCTGCGGTCGCGGTTCCTTAAACGGCTGATTCAGCGGGATGCCGGCAATGAACCGCGACCGCAGGAAGCGGCGAACGTTCAGTTTTCACACAGACTCGTAAGAGCGGGGTTATGACCTCCATCGACTTTGTAGAACATAATGGATCTTACGTGACCAAACCTCGAATCGCAGTCATTGGAGCCGGATCGTTCGGCAAGAATCATATCCGCGTAGTTCGCGAATCGCCGAATGCGGAGCTTGCCGGCGTCCTCGACCCCGATCCTGCCCGGGCCGAAGCCGCGAATTGCCGCATTTTTTCAAGCCTTGAAGAACTCGCCGGGAATTGCGATGCTGCCGTCGTCGCCTCGCCCACCAGTACGCATGCCGAGATCGGCTGCCGCCTCATGGAGTCAGGACTCGACGTGCTGGTCGAAAAGCCGATCGCCCACGACCCGGCCTCCGCGCGCCGCCTGGTCGAGACTGCGGGGCGCTGTGGAAAAGTCCTGCAAGTCGGCCATTTGGAGCGATTTAACCCCGCCGTGATGGCGCTGGAAGCGGCGGTTTCGACGCCGCTGTTTTTCGAGATTCATCGCATGAGCGAGTTCAGTCCGCGCTCGCTCGACGTGGATGTCGTGCTGGATTTGATGATCCACGACATCGATATCGTGCTCTCACTGACCCGGCAAATGCCCGAGGAAATCCGCGCCGCGGGGATTTTAATTCTGTCTCCCAAAGTGGATATCGCCAATGTTCGCTTGCAGTTCCCCGGCGGGTGCATCGCCAATCTGACGGCCAGCCGCGTTTCCACCGAGCGGATCCGCAAACTTCGCCTGTTTCAGCCGCACGAATACATTTCGCTCGATTACAGCCGCCAGGATGCGGTTCGGTTTCGCGTCACGCCGCCGATGAAGCTGGATTATTCGCCACTCCCGGTGGTGAAGGATGAGCCGCTCAAGCGCGAGTTGGAGAATTTCTTTGAGTGCATCCAAACTCGGGCAAAACCAAGAGTTACGGGCGAACAGGGCACTGCGGCGCTGGATGTGGCGCACGAAATTCTTGCTAAGATCGAAGAGCACGCGCACCGGGTTGCGGCGGCGTTGCAGGCTGGCGGTTAAAAGCAACTTCGTTCCACCGGCAAGCGTCGTTACGATTGGCTCAAAGTATGCTCCCTCCAGCCACTGCCGTTTCAGTGGACGATCTCAATTTACTGAGAGAATGGCGGCAACCGCTCACACCGCGCCGGCTCGGCATGGATGTGATCGGTTCGATCGTCGTCCATGTGATCGTCCTGGGAGTGATTCTCGTGTTTCCTGAAGAGACGCGCGAACGAAAAGAGCGGCCCTCGCCTCCGGATTTCAAAAAAGCGGTTCACCTGGTGGCGCCGAGATTCACCGAGCCCACGCAAAAAGCCCCGAATCAAGGAAAAATCACGCGCGAACTGGATGTCCGAAGCATGAATCCGGCTCCGGTTCGCCCCGCGCCGCAGTTCCGGCTGCCGCAGCCCGCTCCGGGACCGATCGCTTCCGCGCCGCAGCCCGTTCCGATGCCCGTGATCGAACAGCCGAAGATCCAGGTGGCGGCCGCGTCGACGCCTCCGCCGCTCACGCCGTCGATCCAGCCGCTGGCGCAGCAGCCGCCGCAGCAGCAGGCGCAGACCGCTGCCGCTCCGCCGCAGCCGGAAAAACCGAAGCTTGCCTTTGAAAGCGTGAGCGCGCAGCCGATCCATGTCGAGGCTCCGAACCCGATCAAGATCCCGATTCCGAGCAAATCGATTTTGCCGGGCGCCGGGGGCACGATCGTCGGCGACACGGGCGACAGCACCACCACCATCCCGAGCAATCTGCCGTCGCCGGGGCGCATCGGAAGCAACCTCCAGCTTCTGAGCGATCCCCGCGGCGTCGATTTCAAGCCGTATTTGATCCAGGTTTTGACCGCTGTGCGGCGAAATTGGCTTTCGATTATCCCGGAAAGCGCGCGGCTCGGCCGGCGCGGGCGCGTCTTAATTCAATTCGCCATCGATCGCACGGGCGGGGTCCCGAAACTGGTCATTGCCGAGGGCGCCGGCACCGATGCGCTCGATCGCGCCGCAGTCGCGGCAATCAGCGCATCTTATCCCTTCCCTCCCCTACCCGGTGAGTATAACGGCGACCAGATCCGGGTGCAGCTGGCCTTCTCCTATAATCTTCCGACGCGATAAGTAGCCATGGATCTGAGGTTTATAGCCGCGATGTCCGCCTACGCGATTCTGGCCGTCCTGGCCGGCTTTACGCTATCCGGCGACATCCGCATCGTAACTTGGATCGTTCTAGGGGGAATCGCTCTCAGGACATGGCTCGTCGTATTGAAGCGCCGAGAGGATTAAGCAGGGGACATATCCCTCCTGAGAAGATTATTAGATTCCATCTAAGGTGTATCGTCGAGATACGAATTGCTGTTCCCCCTTTAACCTGCTATATGCCAGCAGTTGCGCTGCTCTGAAATCCCGAAGCAGCGGCCAACGTTTCAGTCTGGGAGAAATAGGTGGGGTTCTGGTCCCAAATCGGAAACGCGTATTGTCGCCGCCTGAGTTACATCTTGAAGGCGGGCAGTGGGCGTGCGGTTCCTCATCTAAGGTTTCTGACTGATTTCAAAGCACAAGGCGTGTTTCAGCCGCACGAAAATCCATCGGCTGGAGGGCGCTTTCTCGCTAGAGTTACTGATTGGTCTGGGGCGTGCACTTTCAAGGGCGTCAGTCGAGGGATAGGAGAAGCAGCCGAATGATGACGACGATGAAATGCAAGACCGCCGCACCCGCACCGCTCACCGTGCGCGCGATCCCTTCCGATGAAGCGACGCCGCGCGTCCGCAACACCCCGGTGAAACCGATGGGCACGGCGGCGACGTCGCATGCGACCCATTACAGCGACGCACCGCATACCAACGGGCATGCGCCGGCGACGAAGCCATCGAGCGCGGCGCAGCAGGCAGCCCGGCTTGCCCGGCGCGATCGCGTGGTGCTGGAGCACCTTCCTTTGGTCAAAGCGATCGCCGTGCGCGTGCATGAAAACCTGCCGGTGCATGTCGACCTCGACGACCTGGTCCACGCCGGAATTCTGGGGCTGTTCGACGCAGCCAATAAATTCAATCCCGAAAAACAAGTTGTCTTTTCGAGCTACGCCAAACATCGGATCAAGGGCGCGATACTGGACAGCCTGCGGCAGCTCGATTGGGCTTCGCGCGACATGCGCCGCCGCCACAAGCAAGTGGAGGCGGCGACGCGCGACCTGGCCGCGACGCTGCAGCGCAATCCGACCGAAGCCGAAGTGGCGCAGAAGCTCGGCATGGATGTGGAGCGGTGGCGCAATATGATGCTCGACCTGCGCAACGTCGGATTGATTTCGGCGTCGACGCGGTCGAATGAGAATGAAGATCTGCCGGCGCCCGATTTTCCGTCGAAGCCGGAAACACAGCCTGATTCGATCTGCGCGCGGGAGCAACTGCGCAGCGTCCTGGGAGTCGCCATGAAGACGCTGCCGGAGCGCTATCAGAAGGTCGTGCTGTTGTACTACACCAACGAGATGACGATGAAGGAAATCGGCGGCGTGCTGGGGATCAATGAGAGCCGCGTGTCGCAGATCCACAAATCGGCGCTCGAAAAGATGATGGCGGTCCTGCAGCAGAACGGGATCACGTCGAGCCAGGCGTTTTAACCTCGTCGAGGAACGGCTTTTGGCGTAGAATCTCAAAGTATCGAGAACGCCTCGACCTTCCTCATGAAAAAATTTCCGCTCGCCGCGATTCTGCTGCTCCTCTGTGCCGCCTGCAATTTTCCGACGGGAACTGTTTGGGGACAAGCGGCCCGCCCGCAGGCATTCGACGAAGACCACAACGAGTCGATCAATGGCACGACGCTGCACTTCAGAGTTCGCGGCGCGAATCGAAAAAATCCCTACCTTCTGATCCTGCATGGCGGCCCCGGCCAGGGCAGCTTCGGTTTTTATCCATGGGGCGCGCTGCTCGAAGACAAGCTCAACGTTGTTTACCTGGACCAGCGCGGCTGCGGAGGCTCGACGCGCCTGAAGTTTTCCGATCCCAGAGTCGGGTCGACGCGCATGCGGTTTGCCGATCCGGTGCGGCCGAAGCCGGAGGAAGTGGAAGCGTTCAGCCTGGAAAATCAGGTCAGAGACGCCGAAGGCGTGCGGGAGTTTTTGAAGATCGACAAGTGGTACGTGCTGGGTCATTCCGCGGGCGGGATGCTCGGGCTCGAGTATGTGGTGGCCAACCAGAGCCACGTGCTCGGCTACATCTGGATGGATGGGCTGATTTCGGTGCCGCTGCTCAACGACAATCTGCTCGATCAATCCGAAGCCTACTTCCGTGCGCAGCCCGGTGCCGAGGAGCAACTGCGGACGATTCAGAAAATTCGCGCCCTGCCGATCGGGATCGAGCGGGGATTTCAGGCGCAGGCGATCCGGTTCACGATCCCGAACTTCGACGGCGGGCCGATCGCGGTGCGCAACGTCTACAACGAAAGAATGAAACCGGTCGAGGCGAAGTACCACGTGTCGGCGGCGGGGCAGAGTTCTTTCGAAACGGCCCTGGCCGTGTTTTATAACGAGCAGAATCATTACATGTCGCGCGACGACCGGCCTCTGCTGGCGAAGGTTCGCGTCCCGACTCTGGTGATCGAGGGCAAGGACGATCATTTGATCACGCCGGCGATGGCGGAGATTGTTCATGCGGGGATCAAGGGCTCGGAAATTCTGCTTCTGGATGACTGCGGTCATGCGCCTTATTCGGACCAGCCGGAAAAGACGTCGGCCGCTGTTCTCGCTTATGTCGCCAAGCGGCGCTGAAGACTATTCGGAGATTTTCACGGACGCGACTTTTCCGTTCTCCATGCGGACGCGAGCCGTGCCGCGATCGTCGAGCGTATAGGTCAGGCTTTCGATCAGCTTGTCGTCTTCGGGAACGGTCATCGATCCATGCGGCTTGCCGAGAATCGCTTCGACGGCGGCGCGATCCATCCCCACCTGAATTTCACCGACCTTCGTCCGGCTGACCGGCGGGAGCGCGGGAGCCGGCGTGTCGGAAGCCATGACGATTTGAGTTCGCGGTCCCGAGGGCGGCGGCGTCGTCGCGACGGGAGTTGAGTAAGGACGTCCCGCGCGCGCTTTGCTTTCGGCGACGCGGCGGTTCAGGTCGGCCATGTATTCCGCGTGCGATTTCGCCCGTTCCTGGTTGAGACGCGCGCTGTCCTGCTTCGCCTTTTCGGCCTGATCCTTGAGTTCCTGGCCTTTGCGCGCGATATCGGCGCGAATCTGCGCCGATTTTCGATGCACCTCTTCCCAGTACGCGAGCACATATCCCGGAGGCGGCGTGTACCCGGCTTCTTCACTGAAAATCTGGCCGTCCCAGCAATAGAAATTCTTGCCGTTCCTGCCGAACGAGGTGATGAACTTGCCGTCCTTGGGGTCGCACTTCCAACGGATCTGCGCGCTGACAGAGGCGGCGGAGACGAGAAGGAACAGACACCAGCGCAGCATTAAATCCCCCAATCCGCGAGCGTTCGAATCACCCGCTCCCACGTGGACGGCTCGGTCTGCGGCTCACCCGAGATCGATCGTTCCAGATGCTGCAGGTTGAAGCTCACCACCAGCCACACCACGATCGCCGCCAACAGGACTTTGGCCGTACCGCGCCACTGCTTCCAATTCCTGAGCTGCGGCTTCGGCGCGTGACGGGCGCGAAGGAGCAGCACTCCGAGAAAGACAGCGAGCCCGAGAATGGTAACCGGCTGCATCGACCCTCCTCCGGTTCATCGGAGGGAGATGCGGCCGGGACTAGAGATCTAGGGCTTTTTAGGCCGGCGACATTCCGGCTACTGCACGGTGATCTCGACGATCGCCGAACGCGCGCTTTCGAGCGCGTTGGTCCCGACCGCCGACACCTGGTAGCGATATTTCCTGCCCGCCTCGGCCTGACGGTCCGTATAAGACGGCGACACGATCAGCGAGGCGATCTTTTCAAACGCGCCGCCATCCACCGATCGATAGACGTTATATCCCTGGAACCGCGGGTCCGTGTTGCGTTCCCAGGAGAGTTCCACCGAGTTGGTTCCGAGTTCGGCCGTCAGCCCCGCAGGTGTCGCCGGCGCTAATTTATCCTCGGCGGTGATCTGCGCGGGACCCGCAGTTTCGCTCTGCTGCAATTCGCCCTCGGACGCCTGCACGTAGTAGCGATATTGCGTGCCGTTTTCGATCTCTGTGTCGCGATACTCAGGCTGATCGCTTTCGGCGAGCATTTCGGGCTGCGGCGCGTCGCCGACGGCGCGGAAGATGCGGTAGTGCGACTCGTTGCCGCGCCAGGAAAGCACGATCGCGCTCGGTTGATTTTCAGCCTTGAGATTCGCCGGCGCAGCGAGCGGCGGACGAACCGGGAGCGTCCGCAAATTCGACCAATCCGACGCTTTGCCCTTCGGTCCCGTGGCGCGCACGGCGACGACCACCTCTTTGCCGATCCAATCCGTGGCGGGGATCTGATGATCGATCGCGCCGGGACCGGTCGCGGGAATGACGACATGCTTCGCCGACGCGGCCCAGGTGCTCTGATCCCACGGCTCGGTGGAGGGTCCGACATAGAGGTCGACGGAGCGGACGCTTTTGAGCGCGAGGCCTTCGGTGGTCATCGGCGCGAGAGTGAACTGGACGCGGATCTTGTCGCCATATTCGGCGACCGCGAGATCGGTGACTCGCTGCGGCATATCGAGCGCGGGCGGCAGTGGATTGCCGACGTAGCCGCATCCGGAAAGCAGCGCAGTCAACAACAGAAGGCTTTTTAGAGGTCCACGTGGGGCCGGCAGTCGTGCCGGCGAGCCGGTTGTCAAACCAGCTTTTCTTCGATCGCAGGAGGAGCCGGTTTCGCAACCGGCTCGCCAGCATGACTGCCGGCCCCACATGTTTCGGTCAAACATGCGGGATCACAGAATGTACCGCGTTAAATCCTGATCCTTGACGATGTCGGCGAGCTGTTTGCGCACATAGACGGCGTCGACTTTCACCGCCTTCTTCTTCAGATCGGGACCGTCGAAGGAAACTTCTTCGAGCAGTTTTTCGAGAATCGTATGCAGCCGCCGCGCTCCGATATTTTCGGTCGATTCGTTCACGCGCGCCGCGTACCCCGCGATTTCCTGCAGCGCGTCCTCGGTGAACGTCAACTTGATCCCTTCCGTATCGAGCAGCGCCTGATACTGCTTGATCAGCGCGTTTTTCGGCTCTTTCAGGATGCGGATGAAATCGTGCTCGCTGAGCGACTTCAATTCGACGCGGATGGGGAAGCGGCCCTGCAGTTCCGGAATCAGGTCGCTCGGTTTCGAGACGTGGAACGCGCCCGCGGCGATGAACAGAATATGATCGGTGCGGACGAAGCCGTAGCGCGTATTGACGGTAGTGCCTTCGACGATCGGCAGAATGTCGCGCTGCACGCCTTCGCGGCTCACGTCGGGGCCATGACCGCCTTCGCGGCCGGCGATCTTGTCGATCTCGTCGAGAAACACGATGCCGCTGCGCTCGACGCGTTCGATCGCGACGCGCGTCACCTGGTCCATATCGACCAGCTTCTGTTCTTCTTCCTGAACCAGATAGTCGAGCGCCTCGCCGACGCGCATTTTGCGCTTTCGCGTGCGGCCGCCGAACAGGCCGGGCAGGACATCTTTCAGGTTGATGTCCATTTCTTCGATGCCGCCCGCCGTGGTGACTTCAAACGTAGGGCCGCGCTCTTTGACGTCGATTTCGACAATGCGATCGTCCAGCTTTCCGGCGCGCAGTTTTTCGCGCAGCTTTTCGCGCGTGCGCTCGGCGCTTTCCGAAGGCTCGGTATGCGACGGAATCAGCAGATCGAGCAGTTTCTCTTCGGCGTTGCGCTCGGCGCGCTCGCCGACTTCGTTGAGGCGCTCCTCGCGAACCATGTCGATCGAGATTTCGACCAGATCGCGGATCATCGATTCCACGTCGCGGCCGACGTAGCCAACTTCGGTGAACTTACTCGCTTCCACTTTGAGGAACGGCGAATTGGCGAGCTTGGCAAGGCGGCGCGCCAGCTCCGTCTTGCCGACGCCGGTGGGCCCGATCATCAGAATATTTTTGGGCATGACCTCGTCGGCCATCTCGGGCTCGAGCTTCTGGCGGCGGATGCGGTTGCGCAGCGCGATGGCGACGGCCCGCTTGGCCTCGTTCTGGCCG
>JAIQFJ010000305.1 GCA_020073325.1 Terriglobia bacterium
CATCGCGATCTGAAGCCGTCGAACGTGCTGGTGACGGCTGCGGGCGAGCCGAAGCTGCTCGATTTTGGAATCGCCAAGGCGCTGGATGCAACGTCGGGCGGCGAAACGCAGACCATCGTGCTGACGCCGGATTTCGCCAGTCCGGAGCAGGCTCGCGGGGAGCAAGCCACGACGGCAGCAGACATTTACGGGCTCGGCGGCGTGCTTTCTTTCCTGCTGACGGGGCAGCCGCCGAACAAAGCGCGGGGCTCGCTTCAGCCGCATCTGCAAGGCGACCTGAAAAATATTCTCCTCAAAGCTCTGCATGAGGAGCCGAATCGCCGCTATCGCTCCGCGCGCGAATTCGCCGAGGATATCGAACGGTTTCTGGAACAGCGTCCCGTGCGCGCGACGCCCGATAGTCTCGCCTATCGAGCCGGAAGATTCGTGCGACGCCACACCTGGGCGTGCGCGGCGGCGGCGATCGCCGCAATCGCCATCGCGGGGGGCACTGGTTTTTCGCTGTACGAAGCGCACCGCGCCGAGCAGCGATTCACGGAAGTGCGCACGCTGGCGAATCGTTTCGTTTTCGATTTCGAAGCCTCGATCCGCGACACGCCGGGAACGCTCGAAGCGCGGCGCATGGTGGCGTCGACGGCTCGCGAGTACCTGGCGAAGCTCGCCGCGGACGCCGGACGAGACCCGAATCTGGATCGCGAACTGGCCGAATCCTACTACCGGCTGAGCCGGGTCGAAATCAGCGCCGGCGAAAGCGCCGCCGCAATCGAGCATCTGCGCAAGTCGATCGAGCTTCACAAAGCCGTGCATGCCGATTGCTGCGGCGCGCCCGCCGATCGCGAACGCTACATCCGTGCGCTGTGCGATTTGTCGCGCTATCTCTACGACGCGCGCGGCCGCGAAGAATCGCTGAAGCTGAGCTCGCAGGCGCTGGACGCGGCGCGAACGTGGAGTTCCGCCTCACCCGGCGAGCCCGCGGCCGAATCGGCGCTGATTCTCGCGCTTTCGGGTTCGGGCGCGATTTCGACCGCCGCGGGCCAAGCCGCCGAAGCGCGCAAGAACCTGGAAGAAGCGGTGGAACGTTCGGCGCGGTTGTATGCCCGCGATCCGCGCAACGACGATCTCGGTTTTGAGCGCGCCACCGCCGGCTACCGCCTGGCCACGCTGCTGAACAGCGTCGGCGAAACGGAGGCGGCCCTCGAACAGGAGCGAAGCGCCAAGAACGTGCTCGACGGATTACTCGAGCGGCAGCCCGAAAACATCCGCCGGCGAAATCTGCGGATCTATATGCTCGATTACATCGGAGATTTCGAGCGCGTGCTCGCGCGTAAAGACCCCTCGCTCAGGGAATCCATTTTCGAAACCTATCGCGAGGCGTACCGCTTGGGGCGAATCAATGCAGAGCAGAACCCCGGCGACAAGGACGCGCTGGCCGCCGCGGAGTTTTCGAGCACGCGCCTGGCGAGCCATTTGATCCGCGAAGAACGCCTCGCCGAAGCGCTTCCGGTGCTCCGCCAGTCGCTCGACGCGGTCGCGAAGCTGGTGCGGGCAGATCCCTCGAATCGCCGTAATCGCTATTTGTTCGCCAACGATGCGCATCTCGAAGGCAACTCGCTGACGCACGCGCGTCGCTGGACGGAAGCCGCGGCGGCCCTCGATCGCGCGGAAAAATACGTCGTTGCGGCGCTCGCGCAGTGGCCGGACGACCTGGAACTGCTGCGCGTCCGCGCGAATATTCTGATCGACCAATCCGCCACCCAGAGAAACCTGGGACGCCCGGAAGCGGCTCGCGGGCGTTGCCTGGAGGCGATGAAACTGACCTCGACACTGATCGCGAGAACGAAAGATTTCAAGCGTCCCGTAGGAGATCTGGAGGCTCTGCGCACCGAAGCGAAGCTGCTCGGAGTGCCGGACCTGACCGCCGTGTCACACTGATTCTGATGTCATCGGAGCCATCCGTCACGGCTCTGCTCGCGCGCGTGCGCGACGGCGACGCCACGGCTGTAGATCAACTGATCCCGCTGGTTTACGATCAGCTCCATCGCCTGGCCGACATCGCCTTCCGCAACGAGCAGCCCGGCCACACGCTGCAACCCACGGCACTGCTTCACGAAGCTTTCTTGCGGCTCTTTTCCGGAGAAACCCCCGCGTTTGCCGATCGCGCCCATCTGCTCGGCATCGCCGCGCGCGTCATGCGGCAAATCCTGGTCGATCACGCCCGCGCGCGCAGGGCCCAGAAACGCGGCAGCGGAGTGCGGCTTCAACTGGCCGATCCGGGCGAGGTGAGCGATCCGTTCGATGACGTGCTCGATCTCAACGACGCGCTTCGCAAGCTCGGCGAAGAAGATCCGCGTCTGGTGGAGCTGATCGAGATGCGCTTCTTTGCGGGAATGACCGCCGAAGAGATCGCCGAGAGCGGGCACGAATCCGTCCACGTCGTCCGTCACACGTTGCGCTACGCCCAGGCCCAGTTGCGCCGGATCTTCGCCGCCTCGCGCGACCCGCGCTAAGAAATCCCGCCAATTTTCTCCGCCGTTTCCGCATTAGGAGCGACCGGAGGAAGATCGCCATGAAAACCATTACCGTCCGCGCATTGGCTCTGCTCGCAATCAGCGCGAGTGTGCCTGCCAGCGCCACCATTCTGTTCAACAACTTCGCGGATCCGAGCGTCGGCAACCGCAGCGCGTTCAGCGTGTCCCAGTTTCAATCCTTCTCAACCGGCGTGGGCGGATTTTCGCTCGGCGATGTGCAGCTTCTCCTCGAAGGTCCCTCGCTCAGCGACGCGGCGTCGTTCTCGGTCGGGCTGTATGCGGATTCGTCGACCTCACCCGGATCGCTCATCTCCAGCCTGGGGACGATGAATGACAGCGCCGTCTCGAACGTGGGATTTACCGCCACCGACTTTTCCTTCTCAGCCATCAGCCTGAGCGCCAATGCCCGCTACTGGATCGGTCTAACGTCGTCGAACGGAAGCAATACCCGCTGGTCATTGGGGGAGGGCCCGCAACCCGGCGACGTCGGAGTCTCGGGCGAATTCTACGACGATTCCGGCAGCATCTCCTCCACCACGTTCCTGACGACGCAGTTCGTGTCGTTCCAGATGCAGTTGAGCGATGGACCCGCCGTGCCGGAACCCGCGACCATGGTGCTGGCAATGGCCGGCCTGGGTGCGGTCGCTTTGCTTAGGCGGCGCAGGCGATCAGAACTTCTTTAGTTCTTCGATCAGCCCGGCGGGACCCTTCTTGAGATAAATCTGCGTCAGCCGTTGCTCTTCCGGTGAGGGAGCGACGGCTTTGCGCAGCTTGGGGTCTGTCAGGGCCACACGGCTGGGGATCCAGAATTGACCGTCGGCGAATTCCACCGACGAGACGAAGCCGGTCATGCTTTGGATCGACGCGCCCGGCAGGCGCATCGCGGCATCTTCCATCACCTGGGCGGAACGCCCGGGCGCCAGGGAAACGTCGGCGGGCATCGACGCGGCTTGGAATTCGCGGCCCTGCTGGTCCTTGACCAGCCAGCCCATTTCAACGTGCCGCACCGGACGGCCGCTGCGGTTGTGGACCTCGATGCGCGGCGCATGCGCCTCGTTGCCCGACACGCGCGCCATCCCGCTCACGGCTTCAACGGGCGAATCGGGCATTTGCAGAAACGCAAACGCGAGTTCGCGCTCCGGATCGGTTGTCGTGGCGCGGCCGCGCACCATCTGGACCCCCTGCTGCGGACGATCCGCCTGGCGCGCCAGGCTGTCCAGCATTTCCTTCTGCAACGCGTCTCTTCCAGCCGTTTCGAGCACTTTCTTGAAATACTGCCGGTCGCGCCGTGCTTCCAGCTCCCACACCGTCAAGGTGCGTCGCGAGTGCAGCCGGTCAGGACCGTAGAAATTCAGATCGTCGAACAGCACGCCGTCCAGCTTCACTTCGACCGGCGCCGAGGTTCCGATCGGACGCAGCAGCCGCAGATCGATGGTCAAAGGAAACGTGTCGCCGGGAGCAACGTCGAGGCTCGGGACGGAAACGGACCCTTTGCCTCCTGGAGTCACTTCCTGCGAGAGCACCGCCATGGTGATGGCGCGCACGCGTTTCTGGCTCGAATTGCGCAGAGAGAGCGCGGCGTGTACGTCGACGAAAAAAGCGCCGCCGCGCGGGGTAGCGCCGGTGTCGCCCCAATCGACGGTGACCAGAGTCACCGGGGAGTCGGCCGGGAGATCCACTCGGCGCTGCACCGACTGGGCGCTCGCGACGACCGCAGCCATCAAAAGGAGAGCAATGTGGGGCAGGCTTGTAGCCTGCGGCGGGCATTGTGCCCGCCCGGTCAGCGCCGCTTCAAGCGTCGCGCAGGCTGCAAGCCTGCCCCACATGGTCCTACTGCGCATAAACACTCGTAATCGTGATCTGCCCGGTATCCGCGTTGATGTAGCGCGCGCTGGCCGAGCCTTGCACGCTCACCGACACTGCCACCGGACGCGTCGATCCCTGCGAAACACCCAGGCTGCTGCCGTCCTCGCGCAATTCGATTCCCGTGGAATCCGCCTGCACGATCAGACCGCGCTCCGGAGCCGCTGCTCCGCCATGCCACACCGCCGACAACGCGCGGCCCAGAGACCGGGTCGTCTCCGGCGGCATATTCAGCCACCAGGCCAACGCCAGAACGCAGCTCAAACCCGCCATCAATGCCGCCGGACGCCATCCGAGAGTCGCCACTTTGCGCCGTCGCGGCGCCACGCATTCTCCGGCGGCCAGCCCGACCCGGATATTCGCCGACATCTCCGCCGCAAGGCGATCCCAATCGACGTCTTCGGGCATTTCCGACGCTATTTCGCGAACCGCGTTGCGATCGGCTTTGTAAGCGTCCACCCGGCGGCGGCAGCGCTCGCATCCGGAAACGTGCAGGCGGACGAAGACCCGGCGCGTCAGGCTCAGATCGCCCGAAACGTATAACGCCAAGTCCGCTTCGCCCACATGTCTCACGACGTGCGTCACGCCTTCCTTCTTTCCAGATATTTCCGAAACTTCACCCGCGCATTGGCGATGTGCGACCGCACCGTGGCCTTCGAACAATTCAGCCGCTCGGCCACTTCTTCGGCCGGCAATCCTTCCACGTCGCGCAGCAGCAGCGCCGTTCTTTCGCGATCGGTCAGTACGCCGAGCCCGGCCTCAAGGTATTCGCGATGCTCGGCGCGCAAGAGCAGCTCTTCCGGACTCTCGTCGCGGGAACTGGTGAACGGCTCCGGCATCTCGTCGATATCGGTAAAGCTGACCCGGCCGGTGCGGCGCAGAAAATCGATCGCCGTGTTGCTGGCGATCCGGGACAGCCAGTGCGCGGCTTTTTCCAGATCCTTGAGCTGATCCTGCCGCTGCAGCGCCTTGATGAACGCCTCCTGCGTCAGGTCCTGCGCGTCCGGCACACTGCCGACGATCCGGTAAATCAACAGGAACACGCGGCGCATGTTCTCGTTCACAAACCGGGTTTGCTGGTCGGATGAGAGGGGCGCGGAGTCGTACTGGGTGAATCCCTGCGCTTCGCTCATGCGTGTCGACACGCTCGCCATCTATACATCAATGACGCCTTCCCTTCTACAAACGTGCAGCCCATTTCTACTTATGCGGCCATTTGGCTGATGAATCGATCGTCTGCACGCGGTATTCTAATCAGTATATGAGACCTGTCGCCGTGATCGGAATCGGCAAAACTGCGTTCGGGGCGTTCCCGGACCGCGACCTGCGCTCGCTGGCTGTCGAGGCGGGCGAGAAAGCGTTGGCCGATGCACATGTAAGTCCTTCTAAAGTCGAGGCTTTCTACTTAGGAAACTTCGCCGGGCCGAGCTTTGTCGGCCAGAACCACCTAGCTCCTTACATCGCCGGCGCGATGGGGATCACCGGTGTCCCGGCGACACGTTTCGAAGCGGCCTGCGCTTCGAGCGGGTCTGCCTTCTTTCACGCGGTTTCGGCGGTCGGGGCGGGGCTTTACGACGTCGTGATGATTGGCGGCGTGGAAAAGATGACCTCGCAGACCACCCCCAAGGTCACCGAAATTCTGGCCGGAGCCGGCGACATGGCGGGCGAGGGTCGCGCGGGAGCAACGTTTCCGGCGCTGTTCGCCATGATCGCGCGGCGGCATATGTATCAGTACGGGACCACGCGTGAGATGCTGGCCGCGGTCGCGGTGAAGAATCATGCCAATGGCGCGAAAAATCCGCAAGCTCACATGAAGAAAGTCATCACGATGGAGCAGGCGCTGGCGGGCAAGCCGATCGCGGAGCCGCTGACGGTCTACGACTGCTCCCTGATCAGCGACGGCGCGGCTGCGGTGATCATCGCTCCGCTGGAGCGCGCGGCGGAGTTTACCGGGAAAGCGGTGCGGGTCCTGGGGATCGCGCAGACGTCGGATCAGGTGGCGCTCGATCAGAAGGAAGACATCACCACGTTCAAGGCGGTTCGCGAGGCGGGCGAGAAGGCTTACAAGATGGCAGGCCTGGGTCCGAACGACATTCAGTTCGCCGAAATGCACGACTGCTTCACGATTGCTGAGATCATCGCGTGCGAGGATCTGGGTTTCGTGAAGAAGGGCGACGGCGGAAGATATGCGCTGGAAGGATGCACGGCGTTGACGGGTCCGCGCCCGGTGAATACCAGCGGCGGGCTGAAGGCGAAGGGTCACCCGGTGGGCGCGACCGGCGTCGGGCAGATTTGCGACATCGCCATGCAGATCCGCGGCGAGGCCGGCGAACGGCAGATCGAGCGGCATTCGATCGGCCTGGCGCAAAACCTGGGCGGCAGCGGCGCGACCGCGGTCGTCACGATTCTGGGGGCTGCGTAATGAGCGGGATAATCTATACGGAGACCTTGATTCATGCGGCTCCGGAGCAGTTCGTGAAGGACGCGCCGTATCAGCTGGTGATCGTGACGCTGGACGGCGGCGGCCGCGTGACGGCTCGGATCGACGGCGATCGCGTGCAGATCGGCGACAAAGTTGTGGAAGCCGAATCGCGTGACGGGGTGCCGTTCTTCAAGAAAGCTTGAAGTCCCCTGGAGGGCGGGCTTCAGCCCGCGCGATGCTTTAGCCTCGCCGAACCAGCGGCGCTAAAGCGCCACGCGGACTAAAGTCCGCCCTCCATTTATGAAAATTTTCCTTTACTACTTCGGCAAGGCTCGCGACCCGCATGCCAACGCGATGGCCGAAGAGTACATCAAGCGGTCGACACGTTTCGCGAAATGCGAAATGCGCGAGATCACGCTGAAGACCGACCCGTTCGCAAAACATCCGTCGGCGATGAAGGTATTGCTCGACCCGGCGGGCAAACCACTCGACTCCGCGGGTTTCACGAAGCTGGTCGATCAGGGGCGCGACCTGCTTTTCATCATCGGCGGCGCGGACGGGTTGCCTCCTGACTGGAAGCCTCGGGCGGATTTGTTATTGACGTTGTCGCCAATGACGATGCCGCATGAACTGGCCCGGGTGGTCCTGGCGGAGCAGATTTATCGTGCTCTCACGACGCTGCGGGGGCATCCGTATCCGAGATAGTTAGCGAACCCGAACTTTCGTTTCGGTCACGATCACCACTCTGCCGCTGAGGCTCAAATCGAGCACTCTCGGGAGATTTAATTTCACGAAAGCCGCCGCGCTCCTCGGGCCCGAGGCCGGCGGGCGGAAAAGCACGACTCCGGCATGCGTCCCGGCGGGATAGGCGACGAGATTTCCCAATCCCTTGTCGAGGGTGAGCAGGATTCGATTTTCCTTCCGCGCAGCGTCGACAACCAAAGGATCTGTCGCGCCGCGCAATCCTTCGTCTTCGACGGTGTCGGCGGAGTATCCGAGTGAGCGAAGCAACTCGGCGATTTCGCGCGGCAGGTTCTCGTCGACCTTGAATTTCACTTCGAGAGCAACGGGATCAGCGACTCTTCGCGCGCCAATTCAGCGGCGTAAGCGAGCGCCGCGTCCAGATGCTCTGGGCGCAATGTGGGATAGGCGGCAAGAATTTCGTCGCGAGTCGAGCCCTCCGCGAAACCGTCAAGGATCACGGTAACCATGACACGAGTGCCTCGGGCGCAGAGCTGGCCGCCGCAGATTTGCGGATCGCTGACCAGATGCTCGCGCCAGGAAGCCATATGCGGCCATTATAGTCGTTCTGCGCTATCCCCGATGACGATGCCGCATGAACTGGCTCGGGTGGTCCTGGCGGAGCAGATTTATCGTGCTCTCACGACGCTGCGGGGGCATCCGTA
>JAIQFJ010000306.1 GCA_020073325.1 Terriglobia bacterium
TGAATGCACGGTGAACCCTTCCTTGCAAAATGCGGGCTCGGACGAGCCGGCCCTAGCGACTGTTCGGGTACAACCGGATGACGGCGCAGATCCAGCTTTGGTACGGATCGTGTCAACGAAACCGGGGAGCGGTCGATCCTGCGTCGTCCGCCCGGCTCCGCAGCCACGGAGCCGGGCTTACTCCGTGGTTCCAACATACAAGGGAGCGGCGTGGACCGAGTTTCACACAAACTCCGACGGCTAGGAAGATGTCCCGGCGGTTTCGAAAGCGAACGGCCCGCTCACTCGCGTTCGCGGCTCAGTGCTCAGCGATGGAGCTTGCAATGTGGACCACAGAACCACAAGCGCCAGCGAGTGGCTCGCGCCGCTTTCGAAATCGCCGGGACAGCTTACTCGCTTCGACTTTTCAGGTCACTCTGTCCGGATCGCGTTCAGCGGATCGATCCCGGCGGCTCGTCTGGCCGGGATGAAGGAAGCCAGCGCGGACACGGCCAGCAGGAGCACAACCGCGGCGGCCAGGGTCAACGCATCCAGCGGACTCACCTCGAACAGGACCGATCGCATCACGCGTTCGGCGGCGACCGTCAGGACGAGCCCAAGCACCGCTCCGGCGCCGAGCAGGCGAGCGGCTCCGGCGAAGATCATCCTCAGGATTTGGGCACGGCCCGCGCCGAGGGCGATCCGCACGCCGATCTCGCGCGTCCGTGCCGCGACGATCAGCGAGATCAGGCTGTAGAGTCCCACGGAAGCGAGCAGCATCGCGGAACCGGCAAACAGCGCCAGAAACCGCGTATTCAGCTTGGGCTGCTCCAGCGCCTGGTCAAGCAGCGAATCGAGCAGCTTGACGCCGAACACGGCGCGTGCCGGCTCGATCGAGTGGACCACTTGAGGGACCTGCCGCATCAAGGCATGCGCGTCGCCGCGCGTGCGCACTACGTATTCGGGGTCGGGCCAGGATCCGGCGGGCTGGCAGTCGTACACGTAGGGAGCCGCAGCGACGCCCAGGCCGTCCTCCAGGACATCGCCCACGACGCCGACCACTTCCGAGGGCAAGGCATGCGGCGCTGCCGCGAATCGCATGTGGCGCCCGAGCACGCCGGCGCCGCCTGCATAAAGATCGACGAAGCGGCGGTTGACCATCATCTGGGTCGGGACCGGCCGGCTAAAATCCATCGTGCTGGCAGCCTCGCACCATTTGCCCGAGAGCAGAGGAACCTTCAGGGCTTGCATGTAGCCTGCGGTGACGTTGCGGAATCCGGTGGTCAGGCCGCGTTGATCGCCATTGGCCAGTCCCTCAAGAGTCACCTGATAATTCAGCGTCGCACCGGTGGCGGGAAGGAAATTCGTCATGCCGGCGGCCTCGACCCCGGGCAATCGTTCGAGCGCCGCGAGAATGTCGAGCTGCATCCGTCCGATGCGCGGGCGATCCTCATTCCAGGCCGCGCCGACATGGAAGGTCACTGTGCGCGACGTGTCGAAACCGGCTTCGACATGGCTGAGGTTGTAGTAGCTGCGCAGCAGAAGTCCCGCGGCCGCCAGCAGCACGACCGTCACGGCGAGCTGTGCCACTGTAAGCGCGGACTGCAGGCGTCCACGTCCACCCGAAACGCTACGCGACGATTCGGCAAGCAGCGGCGCGAGATCACTTCGCGTCGAATGGATCGCCGGGATGGCCCCGAACAGCAGCGCCGCGGTGAGGCTCACTAGCGCGGCGAAGGCCAGCCCGCGCCAGTCGAAGTGAAGCTCCGCCATGCGCGGCAGATCGGCGAAGACGGTCGCCATGATCTTTACGCCCGCGCTCGCCAGTGCGCCTCCAGCCGCCGCGCCGAAGGCTGCGATGAGCAGCACTTCACGCATGACGGTCGCGACCACGGCCAGCCGCGACGCGCCGACCGAACTGCGGATTGCCATCTCGCGTTCGCGCTGATGAAGCTGGGCCAGCGTGAGCGAGGCGATGTTCGCCACCGCGATCAGCAGCAGCAGAGTCACGGCGCCGAAAACCAGCAGCAGCGTGCGGCGGTACTCGCCGACGCGGCCTTCCTTGAGATCGGAAACCAGCGCGGACCAGTTCTTATCGGTCTCGGGAAACTGCTCGCCGAGCTGGCGCTGGACGTCGGCGAGATCGGCCTGCGCCTGCGCCATGGTGACACCCGGTTTCATCCGGCCGATGCCGCTGAAAAATCGCGCGTCGCGCATTCGCATCAGGAAGGGCTGCGTCTGCGCCGGAATCCACAGATCGACGGAAGGCGCGGCGAATTCCTTCGGCATGACGCCGATGATCACCGGAGCCTTATCCGGGAGCCGCAGCGTTTTGCCGATGACGCCGCGATCCTGGCCGTAGCGCCGGGTCCACAGTCCGTAGCTGATGACGGCGACACTCGGTCCACCGTCGATTTCCTCGGCCGGGGCCGGCGTGCGGCCCAGCAACGGACGGCTGCCGAAAACCTCGAAATATCGCGCCGACGTGCGCCGGCTCGCGAGGCGCTCCGGCTCCGCTCCGCTGGTATCGGTGACATTCTCGGTATACGACCCGGCGACCGCGGAGAAGGCGCGGCTCATCCGGTTCCAATCTTCCAGGCGTCCAGGCGCGATCAGGCTTTCTTTCTTGTTCTGCGAAGGACTCGCCTCCAGCAGCGTGACCAGCCGATCCGGGTCGGGGTAGGGAAGCGGCTTTAGCAGAATCGTATCGACCACGGAGAACAATGTCGTGGTGGCGCCGATCCCCAGGATCAACATGAGCACCGCGGTTACGGTATAGCCGGGACGGCGGACGAGCGTGCGCAGGGCGATCTTCCACTTGTACATGTCGGCTCCTCGCTATGTATACGATGAGACGACGCGGAAGTTTCGTGGTTTGTCGGACGCCGGCAGATAAACGCGGCTCGGCGATTACCAAATATAATCCTTCGCTTCATTCCGGCGATCATAGCTATCCAGCACGTGCACGACGCGCAGTTTTTTCAGCTTGGTGGGCGACAACTGCCCGATCGGGACGTAGAGAATTTTCCGGCCGAGATGCGCGGCGATCGATCGGAAAATGGTGCGCGGAGGTTTGGGTGCGACATACACGACGAATCGCTGGACCGAGTAATCGAGCGCCGCCATCAGCAGCCGCTCCGGTTTCGATTCGGCGAAATCGTAATCGTGATCCGACCACACATCGTAAAGACGGCGCGGCGGAAGCGTCATCAAAAATCCGCCGTATTCGGCCCGTCCGATTCCGGGGCCCACCAGATTTTCGAACGGGAAGGTCGAATAGAACGACATATCCGATTCGTTCTGATGCTCGCCGAGCCAGGTGGTCAGGTATTGATAACGGTCGTCGCGGTCTTCATCGAAGATCACCACCACCGCGCCTACTTCGCCCGCCAGCCGGTCGGCTTTGCGCACGAAAATCTTCTTGCGATGCCAGTTGCGGATGGTTTCGCGAATGTCGATGCCGTCGAGGATCGACGTGGTGAACGGCTCCACGCGGACGCGCTCTTCGGAAAGCATCGCTTTCGCTTTCTGCTTGAGGAATCGCCCGTATTCTTCGATCACCAGGTCTTCGGGAGGATAGGAGCAGATCGCTTCGCCGTTGGTCTGTCGCGCCCATTCGCCCGGAAACTTTTCGCGCTTGCGAGGCTTGATGCCCGCCGGTTTCAGGCGCTGCTTGGGACGCGGAAGGCGCCGCCGGATGCGCAGGCGCTTGGTGTTGATCCAGATCTCGCTCGCGCTGAGCTTCACGGTGTCGAGATCGGAATGCTCCTGCTGGGCCAGGTAGCGATTCGCCATCTGCCACACTTCCCAGCCGTAGTTATCATCGACGACGGATCGCGCGGCGACGGCCAGGTCGTAGACATTAGCGACCAGATCGCCGCTCATCTGCGCGAGGTTTCGCGTGAATCGCGCGATCATTCGCCGCTGCCAGTGCACCATCTTCTCGCCGGTCGACTCCTTATATTTCGCTTCGGCTTCGCGCAGCAGATCGACCTGCACTTTGGGCCGGTCGAGCAATTCCTCGCCGCGCAGATCCAGGCGGAAAAATTCGTAGCGCTCCTGAAGATAAGGAAATTCCACCGTGATCTCGGCCAGGCAATCCGGATGCGGATTCAGCACCTGCACTTCGATCTTCCCCCGCGGCCGCGGCGGCTCCGGTTGCGGCGACTCCATCGCGTCGAGCAGCGGATCGAGCAGATTGAGCGAAACAACCACCACCACGTTCGCGTCAGGATCGGCGCCTTGCAGCTTCCACGCCATCGCCGACGCATGCGCGCTGACCTCATCCGTGCGCGTCTGCGGCCATACGCGATACGCCTCTATATATTTCTCCAGACCGATGCGGCGGACCGAGTACGTGTCGGGATACGTGTCCGGCAGATGGGGACGCTCGATCGAATCGGGTTCGAGGAAAAAAATCTGCGCGCCGATTTCATCCGCCGTCCGGACTGCTTCGGTGAACGGATCGGCCGGCTCCACCGGAACGTAGACGGCGCGATCGTCGTCGGACTCGTCGGTGTAAAGCAGCACCGACATCTCCGGCAATCGCGACAACGCGCGGCGGTAGCTCTTCTCGAGAAACCCAGGCAGCTCGACGGCGACGATCTGCGGCTTCGTTTCGAGAAGCAGCTTGCGCAGCGCGATCGAAAACTCCACGCGCCCGGGCACGACGGGAAAGTAGCGGACGCGCCCGCGGTCGAGCGATCCCGATTTGATGTCAGCTTCGAGGGACATAGCGCAGGGCCTCGTCGCCCAGCGTCTGCTCGATGGATTTGCGAATCGTGCTTTCACTGGCGCCGCCGGTTTCCGAACCGAGCTTCAGAGCGAAGCGCGCGATATTGATTCCATCGCGGACCGTATAGCGCTCATCCGCGGCGTGCGCCTGCTGCAGAAAATCGGTGACGTAATTCAAAATGCGGTCATCGGCGAAGGGGAGATTTTCCTGCAGGATCGCCATCTCTTCGTGGCGCTCCGGGAAATCGATCAGGATCTGCGGCTGTAGACGCGAATGAATGTATTCGGGCAGATCGAACGTGCTGGCGTCGTCGTTCATCGTGGCGACCATGCGGAACAACGGATGCGCCTTGATCTTCACGCCCGCGACGATCGATTCGACGTAGCGGCGATTGTCGAGCAGCGGGGCTAAGCTGGCCCAGCTTTTTTCGCTCATGCGATTGCCTTCGTCGAGAATCGCGATTCCGCCGCGCAGCATGGCGGTCACCAGCGGCGACGCGACGTAGCGAAGGCGCGCTTCGCCCTCGATCACCGGCGTGATCAGCAGATCCTCCGGCCGCGTATCGACGGTCGCCTGCAGGATGTAAACTTCGCGGCCGAGTCGCTTCGCGGCGGCATAGGCGAGCGTTGTTTTGCCAACGCCCGGTTTGCCGAGAAGGCGCGGATTCATCGGCACGTCCTGCGGATCGACCACCAGCCAGGCGGCCAGCAATTGCCGCATGACGTCCTCCTGGCCCACCCAATTCACCGGCAGTTCGTCCGGGTGCGCCAGGTGCAGCGAAATGCCTTCGATCTCGACGATCATCGTTCTCAATGTAGCAGAGCGCGTGAAAGCGGTCGATGAGAAAATCCGCAAGCGAGCCGGTTCGATCCGGCAATGGTAGTCTTTGAGAAAACCTGGAGCACGCCGATGAGACTTACGCTTAAGATCTTCTTGATGCAAGCCGCGCTCGCCGCCATTGCCGCGGGTCAGCAGCCCGAGGGAGCCTCGATTCAGGGCCACGTCTCGATTCGCGAAAGCGGGAACCCGGCTGGAGGGGTGAGGGTGTCGCTGCAGGAGACGTCGTTTGGCATGCGTCGTAGGGTCGGGCAGATCGATACGGATGAGAACGGGGCCTTCCGCTTCGACAAGTTGGCGAAGGGCGTTTACACGCTCTCCGTGGAGCAGCCAGGTTTTCTCCCTGAGTATGTGAGGCAGTTCGAGCCGGGGCAGGACGTTACCGTCCGGCTGGGGCGATCGGCGACGATTCGCGGACGAGTCTCGGGAGCAGATGGAAACGGCATCGCAAAAGCGGTGGTCGAAGTCGCGGTGGCGAGTTACGCGTACGGCGAGATCTCTTTGCAACCGAGGGGCTTCGCCTACACGGACGACCGCGGCAACTATCGAATCACCGGTCTCGCGCCCGGGCGCTACTACCTGCGCACCTCCTGCCGCGGATACGATACGGTGATCTATCCGAATGCGCCCGGTCTGGCAGGGGCGCGCAAGCTGGAATTACGCGAAGGCGGAGAAATGGAGGGAAATCGACTTCGGCTTGCGCGCCGGAAGACGATTCTCGCTCGACGGTCGGCTGGTGGACTCCGACAGTGGCGGGACGGCCCAAGCGAATTTCTCCGAGCCTATCCCGCGGACATGATCGGCGGGACGTTCGTCGACGGGACCATGCGAGACGGCGGTTTTCAACTCGATGGACTGAAATCCGGGCGCTGTTTTCTCCAATTCGAATGGGTGGGACCAACAAACAACGTCACTCGGTCGGCAGTGATTCCCGTCGCGATCGGTAAGGAGGACCAACACGGTGTAGTGCTCCGCGCGGCGCACACAACAATTTCCGGTCGTCTCGAAACCGGCGGACATCCGTTGCCCTGCTGCTTGACTGTTTTCCTGGAACCGACGGAGGCGGCGATACGCGCTCATGTCGGAGGAAATGGTGGGGATTCCGTCGTCGCCTCCGATGGCAGTTTTAAGATCGCGAACGTCCCCGCCGGCGAGTACCGGGTCCGCGTGCATTCCGGCGAGCCTGAACATTTTTTCGTTCGCGAGCAGATCCTGCATGTGGATGGCCCGGCCACGCCGATCACCGGGATCCATGTCGGCCTCGACTTTTCCGCGGGCGCGGTGTCCGGCAGAGCGCTTGTCCCGGAAGGCAGCTCAAGCGCGGTGGTCGTATTGCAGAGCATCGATCGGGAGAAGCTCGCGAACGACACGTATCAGCATGTTCACGGCATCATGCGGGATGCCAGCTACTCCATCACAAACGTGGTTCCAGGAGATTACCTGCTCTTCGCGTGGCGAGAGGGCTCTGAGGTGATCGGGGATCCGGATCTTTTCGAGCGCGCACTGCGGCTGGCTCGTCGGATTACGGTGCTTCCACGCGGTTCGATTACGGCGGACGCCCCCGAGCTCTTGAGCGTCGAGAGCCAGCAGCGTTAAGCGTTCGTTTTCAGCGGGCCGGCAGGCGGGAGCCCGTGCGCGACCTCGTAGTGGACGGCCTTCGGTTCCACGCGCGACAGAAGCCGTTTGGCTTCAGGCTCGAAGACGGCGATCTCGTATTCGGGTCCGGCGAAGGCGCGCACTGCGTCGAGCGAGTCGAACAGGTTGATCACGACGAATTCGATTTCGCCTCCGGCGGGCCGGCGGAGCACGTAGCCTCCGCGATAGCCGTCGATCGCCTTGAGCCCCGGAATCACCACGTCGCGCAGAAGAGTTTCGTACGCATCCGCATGCGAGGGCGTGGTCCAGCCACGCCAGTGTCTTGCGATCATGGGAACATCATACGATGCAGCGTGTATTGATCGTCACCGGAGCCAGCCGGGGCATCGGAGCCGCGATTGCGAAGCTCGCCGCGGCTCGCGGATATGCGGTCGCGGTGAATTTCTCAAGCGACCGCGCCGTGGCGGATTGTGTGGTGGCGGAGATCGGAGCGGCGGCGATCGCGATTCAAGGCAATGTCGGGTTGGAACACGATGTGCTCCGTCTGTTTGAAACAACGGAACGCAAACTTGGCCCGGTTCGCGCGCTGGTCAATAACGCCGGAATTACCGGAGGTTTTGCCCGTGTCGACCAGATCGATTCGGCGCGCGTCGAAGAGATGCTGCGGATCAATGTTCTGGGCACGATGTTGTGCTCGCGCGAAGCGGTGCGGCGCATGTCGACCCGTCAGGGCGGATCGGGCGGCGCCATCGTGAATATTTCGTCGCTTGCCGCGCGCACCGGCGGCACAGGCGAGTGGGTCCACTACGCGGCGTCCAAGGGAGCCGTCAATACGTTCACCATCGGCATGGCGCGCGAAGTGGCCGGCGAAGGGATTCGCGTCAACGCCGTCGCGCCGGGGCTGATCGACACCGGCCTGCACGCCGCGAACGGCGAACCCGGGCGTCTCGATCGGCTCGCTCCGTCGATTCCGATGAAGCGTCCGGGGACCGTCGACGAAGTAGCGCACGCCGTGCTGTGGCTCCTGTCGGACGAAGCG
>JAIQFJ010000307.1 GCA_020073325.1 Terriglobia bacterium
GGACGCGCCGACCGTGAGAAGCGTCAGGAACAGGAGGGCGAGCAGAGTCCTCAACATGACGGCCGGGCCGCCGTGCTCTTCGTGTGTATGTTCAGTATGCGTGCTCATGTTGTTTACTTGATCAGGTAGTACAGCGGGAACAGGTAAATCCAGATCAGATCGACAAGGTGCCAGTAGAGACCGACCAGATCGACCGGAGTGAAGTACGCTTTCGAAAATTCCCCGCGTTTGGCGCGGATCAGGATCCACAACAACACGACGATTCCGGCCAGGATGTGGATTCCGTGCAGGCCGGTCATCATGAAGTAAAAGCTGAAGAACGTCGCGTAACCGTGGCTGTTGGGGATCAGGTCGCCTTTGTGCGAATACCAGTGGCCGGGGAGCAGGCCGTCCTCGAACTTGTGGGCGTATTCGAAATACTTGACCATGAGGAAGATGCAGGCGCAGACGATGGTCGCCGACAGGTAGCCGACCAGTTTTTTGGTCTGGCTCCGCTGCGCGGAGAGGACGCCCATCACCATCGTGTAGCTCGAGATGAGCAGGACGATCGTGTTCAGCGCGCCGAGGGGTTTTTGCAGGTGTTCGTGCGCTTCCAGAAATTCCTGCGGATAGCGCGCCTGCATCAGGCCGAAGCCGACGAAGAGGCCGCCGAACAGCAGGACTTCCGTTGCCAGGAACAGCCACATCCCGATCTTGGAGGTGTCGAACTGCTGCTCCATGTCGGTGAAATGATGCTGAAAATGCGGGTCGGCATGATCGTGCCCCCCATGTCCATGGGAATCGCCGCCGTGCGAATGCAGATCTGTAGTGGAAGTGCTCATCAGTGTGACACCACCTCAGGACGATAATCGTAGGGCGCCCGTTCGAGCACCGGCTGGTCTTCGAAATTGTGCGTGATCGGAGGCGAGGAAGTCTGCCACTCGAGCGTCGTTCCGCCCCACGGATTGTCCGGGGCGTCGTAGGGTTTGCGCAGCGACGCCAGCAGGTTGATCGCAGTCAGGAACAGCCCGGCGCCCAGAATCCACGATCCGTAAGTGGAAAACGCGTGCAGCGGCTGGAACTGATCCAGGTAGTTGTAATAGCGCCGCGGCATACCTTTCGAGCCGAGGAAGAACTGCGTGAGGAAGGTCTGATTGAAGCCCCAGAATACCAGGGCGCAGCCGATGGCCGCCCATTTTTCGGTGTACATGCGGCCGGTCATCTTGGGCCACCAGTAGTGCAGGCCGCCGATGAAGGCGATCACCGTTCCGCCCATCATCACGTAGTGGAAGTGGGCGACGACGAAGTAGGTGTCGGTGAGGTGCACGTCGGTGGAAAGCGTCCCGAGGAAGATTCCGGTCAGGCCGCCGATGGCGAACAGCAGCAGGAAGCTGATGGCGTAGAGCATCGGCGTTTCGAGCGAAATGTTTCCTTTGTACATCGTGCCGAGCCAGTTGAACATCTTGACGCCGGAGGGAATCGCGACCAGGAACGTCAGCGCCGAGAAGATCACCGTGGCAAGCTGCGACTGGCCAGCGACGAACATGTGGTGTCCCCACACGATGAAGCTCAGCAGCGCGAGCGAAACCGAGGAGTAGGCGACGGCGCGGTAGCCGAACATCGTCTTGCGCGAGAAGGTCGGGATCAGCTCGGAGATGATCGCCATGCCGGGCAGAATCATGATGTACACGGCGGGGTGCGAATAGAACCAGAAGAAATGCTGGAACAGCACCGGGTCGCCGCCGATCTTCGGGTCGAAGATGCCGATGTTGAAGACGCGCTCGAGCGCCAGCAGGACCAGCGTGATGCCGAGCAACGGGGTCGCCAGCACCTGAATGATCGCGGTGGAGTAGATCCCCCAGACGAACAGCGGCATCTCGAACCAGCCCATTCCGGGGGCGCGCAGTTTATGAACCGTCGCGACGAAGTTAATGCCGGTGAAGATGGAGGAGAAGCCGAGGACGAAGACGGCCATCGTCATCAGCGTGACCGTGCCGCTGGTGGAGGTCGAGTAGGGCGTATAGAAAGTCCAGCCCGTGTCGACCGCGCCGAAGATCATCGACATCACCGCCATGATCGCGCCGATCACCCACAGGTAGAAGCTGGCGAGGTTCAGTCGCGGGAATGCGACGTCCTTCGCGCCCAGCATCAGCGGCAAGACGAAGTTACCGAGAGCCGCGGGCACCGAAGGAATGATGAACAGGAACACCATGATGGCGCCGTGCAGCGTGAAGACGCGATTGTAGGTCTCGGCGGTCATCAGGACCTTGCCGAACAGCATGTGGTTCGGCGTCATCAGCGTCAACCGGACCAGCAGCGCGAAAATGCCGCCGATCAGGAAGGCTGACAGCACTCCGACGAGATACATCACGCCGATGCGCTTGTGGTCGACCGTCGTCATCCAGCTCCAGATGCCCGGGTCATTGTTGATGTAATTCTTCACGGGCCGCGGGCGGTCCGCGACGTGAGCTTGGGATTTCAGTGTGTGTTCCATTTTCGATCCCTTATTTCTTCTGATCCACAGGCTTGGGCGGCAGCGACAGCACTGTCGGAGCCGGCGGTCCGCCGTTCGGATCATTTCCAAGCGACTTGATGAATGCCATCAAGCCCTGAATTTCATGTTCGCGCAAAAGTCCCTGGAAGGTCGGCATGATGGGCTCGAATCCGGCGACGACTTTCGCCGAGGGCTGCATCATCGATTCGCGGACGTAATCCGCGTTGACCAGAACTTCCTGTCCATTGTTCAGCTTTTCCATCTTGCCCCAGATTCCCTTCCAGGAGGGGCCGCCGCTCGCGATGCGCGTGCCGTCGATGGTGTGGCAGGTGGAGCAGCCTTTGCGCTCCCATTGCAGCTTGCCCCACTCGGCCGGCTTCATCTTGTAATCTTCCCACTCGGTGCCGCCGGTTTCGACGAACTTCTGATAGTCCGCTTCGTTTTCGACGACGAGTTTCGCCTGCATATCGGAGTGGCCTTTGCCGCAGTATTCGGCGCAGGTGACGTGATGCGTGCCGAGCACGGTGGGCGTAAACCACACCTGCGTATAGCGTCCCGGGATGATGTCGTGCTTGACGCGCATATCGGGGACGAAGAAATCGTGCAGCACGTCTTCGGACGTCATCACGAAGCGCACCGGCTTGTTCACCGGAACGTGAACCTCGCCGACGGTGCGGGAGCCGTCCGGATATTCGAACTGCCAGAGCCACTTTTTCGCGACAACCTGGATCTCCATCGCCTCGCCGGGCGCGACGGCGTACTTCATCCAGCCGTCGAGACCCCAGAAAAAGATGCCGATGCACAGCAGCAGCGGGATCACGCTCCAGATAATTTCGAGCAGCGTGTTATGCGTCTGGTGCGGCGTGACGCGGCCGGGCTTGTAGCGGTAGCGCCAGGCGAAGTAAATCGCCGGCACCGCAATGCCGAGGAACAGGAACACGCTCAGCCAGAACAGGGCCATATAGACCGTGTCCACCTCGCCGGCGTACGCCGAGCCCTGCGGGGGCAACATTAATGATCGGATCCACTCCATTTAGATCAATCCCTCTTTTAACCGGTGCGAACGAGCCCTTTCGACGCGGATCATTTTCCACAAAAACAGCCCGATAATCAGAATCGTGAGCGCGCCGCCGAGCTTCATAATATTGGTGGCGAAAGCGACGTAGGCGTGCTTGCCGGGGTCGTACTGATAGCAGAACAGCAGAATTTTTTCGACCGTCATGGACGTGCGGTTTTCCGAAGCCTCGGCCAGCGCGAAACGAACGTCCATCTGGCGGAACCGCGTGCCGTAGAGATAGCGCGAAATTTTTCCCTCGGGCGTCAGGATGAAAATCGACGCCGGATGCGCGAACTGGCCCTGCGTCGGATCGTAGCGATAGTGATAGCCGATCTGCTCGGCCAGCTTCTTGGCGTTGTCGTCCTTGTCGCACAGGAAATGCCAGCCCGGCGCGGCGCGGTCGAAGCTGCCCAGGTAAATCTGCTTTTTCTTGCGCGACAGGTCGAACGATTCCTGCGGATCGATGCTGATGGTGACCACTTCGTACTGGTCGCCGGGGGTCCAGGGAATCTCGCGCATCACCTGGGTCTGACCGTTCAGGATCAGGTTGCACAGCATCGGGCATTGGTAATAGATCAGGTCGAGAAGAACCGGTTTACCCTTGCCGAAGAACTGGCGGAGCTTCACCGGGTAGCCGTTTTCGGCGATGAATTCCAGATCGAGATCGACGTTGCGGCCCAGGTGCTCGTCGACGCCGACGCCTTCCAGTTGCGGCGGACGCACGTTGGCCGGAAGCTGCGCAGGCTCGCCGGTCGGCACGCGGTCCTTTTGCGCGAACGCGGGCAAGGCCAGCGCGGCGCACAGAATCCCGAATTGTATCGACTTCTTCACAACAAATTCCTTACTTCAGTCCACGATTTACTTCGCAGCAGGAGCGGCCGCGGCAGCGCCGGCAACCGGTTCCTCCTTCTTCGGAACGTAACTCTTGGCCGGGTAGAACAGCTTTCCAGCGGCTGCCTCGTCGGCAAACTTCTGCATCGCCTGATCGAGCGGGATCCGCACCACGCCCGTCCTTTTATCCGTGAACGAATAGTGCGTCAGGAACCAGTCCTCGCGCCAGTGCAGTTCCTTCAACTGCTCGCTGGGCGGCGCCAGGATCTTGTCGAACACCGCTTCGTCCCAGATCTTGTTGAAGTACACCTGGAGAGCGACGATGGTGAGCACCAGCAGCAGCACGCTGCCGATGGCAAAAGCGGCAATGGCGCCCGCCTTGGGTTCGGAATGATCGAACCCTTCTTCCGGATTTGCGTGACGAATCTCTGTTTCGCTCATTTGCTTTCATCGCGCACAACGCTGCGCTGCGCGCTCCTTTTACGCATTCTCGAAATAAAGTGACTGTTCGAACCGGAGGTCGCCCACCGGCACCATCTTGTGTTTCTTGAACCGGCTCCAGAAAATCAGCCCGCAAATGCTGACCGTCGCCGCGAGCGTCGCGAAGTCCAGCCAGTGGAGCTGCGGACCGTTCTTGTAGTAGACCGGCATCACGATCCAGTAAAGATCGACAATTTCCACCACGATGCTCCACACGGCGATCAGCCCGATCACATTCAGGCTGCGCTTGGCCGGGCGGCACAGCAGCGTAAAGAACGGAATGATGAAGCGGATGAACGGCATCGCAATCGCGATCGGGAACCAGGACCCGACCACGCGATGCCGGTACCACTGCGTTTCCTCCGGGATGTTCGCGTACCAGATCAGCAGGTATTGCGAAAACGCGATGTAGGTGTAAAACGCGGTCATCGCGAAGAGCCACTTGCCCAGGTCGTGGTAGTGCTCCTTGGTGATGGCATGCTTCAGAACGCCCGCGCGGCGGAATCCCAGGGCGACCAGGGTCACGATGGAGAAAAACGTCAGGGCGCCGCCGGAAAGAATGTAGAGACCGAAAATCGTCGAATACCAGGTGGGCTCGAGCGACATCAGCCAGTCGTAAGCGGCCAGCGTGCCGACGACCACGGCCAGGAACAATCCCGGGGCGCTCCAGCGCGAAGCGACGTACATCTGCTGCTTCGACTTTTCGGTGTCCTGCTTGGTCGATTGGCGATAGATCGAAAAGATCCACAGCGACCAGACCGCGAAGTAGATGTAGGCGCGCAGGATGAACGCGTCGTGCGAGAGGAAACCCGTCTTGGCTTTGATGGCCGGATTTTCGGCGATGACCGCGGGGTCCATCCAGGGATAAATGTGCTTGAGGCCGAAGGCGATGGGAATGAACAGCAGCGCGCCGAACGGCAGCGTGAACATGATGTTTTCCATGATGCGCCGCACCGTGACGCTCCACGCCGAGCCGGTCAGGAACTGCACCATGACGAAAAAGAAGGCGCCCAGCCCGGTCGCCGCGACGAACGCGAACGCGACTAGATACGACTGGAAGAAGCGTTCCGGCGTGTTGATGTAACCGACCACGCACAGGAGAATCGAAGCGAGCGCCGCGAACATGAGCACGTTGCGGCCGGTCGCCCAGCGCGACGCTTCCATCTGGTAGTTATCCATGTGGACGTCGGAATGTTGATGAGTATGTTCGCTCATTAGTTCATCTTTTCCAGCGCGGCTTTTTGATCTTGCGGAACGTCGCCCATCGAGCCGTGCGCGGCGCGCTGCAGCACGCGCAGGTAAGCGACGATCGCCCAGCGGTCCTCGACCGAAATCTGGTATTTATACGGCGGCATCGTACGGCGGCCTTCGGTGATCACGTTGAAAATGTCCCCGTCGGCGAACTGCACCACGCGATCTTCCATCAGATTCGACGGCTGCCAGCTCGGAACGCGCGTCGGAACGATTCCCTGCCCCGTCCCTTCGCGATCGTGGCACGGCGTGCAGTAGGTTCCGAACTTCGCCTGTCCTTTTTTCAGCAGGTCTATCGTCACCGGAACCGGGCTCTTGCCGACGTACATGTCGCCGACAAAACCGGTGCTGTAAGCCGTGTCTTCGCCCAGGTGGCCACGGGCGACGGTTCCCGCCGGCGGGACGCGGCTGTCGCGATGGTCGGCGAACAGGTCGTTCTCCCACTGCGGCTTGAATTTGCCCTGGCGCTTCATGTCGTCCCAGACTTCGACCGGAGGATCGCGCTGGACGCCGGAACATCCCGACAGAAACGCAAGCGCCACCACGATCGCCGCCAGCGGCAAAGCGCAGTATCCGCTCAACCAGAGAAGAGGATTCTGCTTCATCCCTCGACCACCTCCACCGTGGACGCTCCCACGCTCTTCAAATGCTCGACCGCCGTCTGCGGATGAAATTTCGGATCGTCGGCTTCGATCACCAGCAGGAACCGGTCGTCGCTGGCGCGATGGGCCGCCTGATAATTCATCGACGGATGATACAGCCGCGGCAATCCGTTCAACGCGAACATCCCGATCACCGAAGCGAACGCCGAAAACAGCACCGTCAGTTCGAACGTGATCGGAATCGAGAACGTGAAATCGAAAAAGGGCTTGCCGCCGATCACGAACTTGTCGCTGATCGCGCCGCAATACCAGATCAGCAGCAGCGCCGTCGCCGTCCCGCACAATCCGATCGGAATCACGATCCAGCCGAGCTTCGAGTAAGGAATCCCGATCGCATCGTCGATGCCGTGCACCGGAAAAGGCGTCATCGCGTCGAGCTTGGTATAGCCCATCTCGCGGATCTTCCGCCCCGCGTGGACCAGGTCATGCGGATCGCTGAACTCGCCGATCGCGGCGTAAACCTTGTCGTCGCCGATCCCGAGTTTGTCGCGAATCTGACTGGGGTCGAGAGGCATTCTACTTCACCTCCACCGGAGCCGCCTGGCCCTTGAAATGTTCTTTTTCATACGCTAGCACGCCCTTCACTTCACTGATCGCGATCATCGGAAGGAAGCGCGCAAACACCAGGAACAAGGTGAGAAACAATCCGATGGTCCCGGCGAAGGTGCAGATGTCCACCCAGGTGGGGTGGAAGAAGCCCCAGGAGCTGGGCAGGAAGTCGCGCGTCAGGCTGGTCGCGATAATCACGAAGCGCTCGAACCACATCCCGATGTTGGTGGTGATGCTGATGATGAACATCACCCAAAGATTCGTCCTCATCTTCTTGAACCAGAAAAGCTGGGGGATAAAGACATTGCAGGAATACATCGACCAGGCAGCCCACCAGTACGGTCCAAAGGCGCGATTCAGGAACGTGAAGCGTTCGTACATACTGCCGCTGTACCAGGCGATGAAGAATTCGCAGGCATACGCGTACCCGACGATCGATCCCGTCACCAGGATGATCTTATTCATGTTCTCCAGGTGCTTGATGGTGATCAGATTCTGAAGATTCAGCGTCCAGCGCGCGATCAGCAGCAGCGTCATCACACAGGCGAATCCGGAAAAGATCGCGCCGGCAACGAAGTACGGCGGGAAAATCGTGGTGTGCCAGCCGGGAATGACCGACGTCGCGAAGTCGAACGAAACGATGGTATGCACCGAAAGCACCAGCGGCGTGGATAAGCCGGCCAAAATGAGATAGGCCGCTTCATAATTGCGCCAGTGCCGCGCCGATCCTCTCCAGCCGAGGCTCAGGAAGCCGAACACGAACTGCTTGATTTTCGACACGGCGCGATCACGCAGGGTCGCCAGATCCGGCACCAGTCCCGTGAACCAGAACAACAGAGAAACCGTGAAGTACGTCGACACCGCGAACACGTCCCAGAT
>JAIQFJ010000308.1 GCA_020073325.1 Terriglobia bacterium
AAGCGAACTCGAGTGCGTCTTCTTGTCCGTGACACCCAGCTCAGGCAACAGATCCAGGATCACGTTCGGTTTAACCTCTAGCTCGCGAGCCAACTCGTTGATGCGGATTTTACTCATACAGTGACGAACCACGGCATTCAGCATGAACACCAGGTTTCGATTGGCAAACCTCTCCTCACGAAGCCTCGCTCGGCTTCGCGTGCTCCGTGTTTTCTATCGTAACACTTTCGTTTTCGGACTCCGCCTTTGTTTCCGGCGCAGTTTCCAGCCCGTTCTCAGGCGCGGTCTCCGGCGCCGTGTCAGGAACAGTCTCCGGCGCAGTTTCAGGCGCGGTCTCCTGTGCGACGGAGCCTTCGAACTGCCCGTAATACCCGTTCACCGCCGCGCCGATTGCGTCGATCGCTTCGGCGTCGATCCCGATCGCTTCCAGGTCTTCCGGCGTCATCGACCCCAGCCGCTCGACGGTCGGAATGCCGCCCGCCATCAGCTTGTCCACGATGGCTTCGGCCAGCCCGTGATCGAGCAGCACCGAAACCGGCGCGCCCGGAACCACCAGCGCGGCCATCTGCGATTCCACTTCCTGGCGCTTTTCTTCTTCGCTCTTGATATCGATCCGCCATCCGAGCAGCTTCGCGGCAAGCCGCACGTTCTGCCCTTTCTTGCCGATCGCGAGCGAAAGCTGCGTATCGTCCACGATCACTTCCATGTGCTTTTCCATCGGATCGAGAATCGTGACGCGCGAGATTTTCGCGGGGCTCAGCGCATGTGTCGCAAACACCACCGGATCGTCGTTGAACTCGATGATGTCGATCTTTTCTCCGCGCAACTCGCGGATGATCGACTGCACACGCATGCCCTTCATGCCGACGCACGCGCCGACGCTGTCGACGTCGCGGTCGCGGCTCGATACGGCGATTTTGGTGCGCTCGCCCGCTTCGCGCGCGCATCCCTTGATGATCACCGTGTTGTCGTAAATTTCCGGAACTTCCTGCTCGAACAGACGCATCACCAGCTCCGGCGCGGCACGCGACACGATTACGCCCGCGTTCTTCCCCGTCTTTTCGACGCTCTTGATCACGCAGCGGATGCGGTCGCCCACGCTGAAACTTTCCAGTTTCGACTGTTCCTTCTTCGGCAGCCGCGCTTCGGTCTTTCCGAGATCCGCGACCAGATCCTGACCCTCGACGCGCTTGACAATACACGTCACCAGCTCGCCCACGCGGCCCGAATATTCCGAGTAGATGTTCTCCCGCTCGGCTTCACGAACCTTTTGCAGAATCACCTGCTTGGCGGTCTGCGCGGAGATGCGGCCCAAAGCTTCCGTCGGTTTCGCGAAGCGCACTTCGGATTCCAGCTCCGCCTCGGGATGCGTGCGGTGCGCGTCTTCGAGCGAAATTTCTTTGTCGGGATCCGTCACTTCGGGCACCACCCGGCGCACGCCGTAAATCTGGATCGCGCCGCTCGCCGGATCGAAATCGGCGATCAGATCCTCATTGGTGCGGAAATGTTTCCGCGCCGCAACGAGCATGGCATCCTTCACCGCATCCAAAACAATTTTCGGATCGATGCCTTTTTCCTTGCTGAGGATCTCGATGGACTGATAAATCGTTCCCAGGCTCATATGAATACTTTTTCCGTTTTTCGGGGATTACCACTCGAACTTCAGGTTCGCCCTTTCGACCTGGTCCAGCGGAAATTGCACGCTGTGTCCAGGCGACGGCTCGAGTGTGATGATACCTTCCGCGAAGCTCTTGAGGGCTCCTACCCAATGGCGTTGATTTTCCACCGGCTGGCGCAGCGCGATTTTCACCTTCTGTCCCACAAAGCGCTCAAAATCCCGCGGCTTGGTGAGCTTCCGCTCGACCCCGGGCGAGCTGACTTCGAGCGTGTAGTGCGCCCCCGGAATCACGTCTTCGACATCCAGAATCGTGCCAACTTGTTGAGAAATAAATTCACAATCGGCGTGCGTGACACCCTGCGGCTTGTCGATAAAAATACGCAGCACGCGCGTTCCGCCGCCGCCCAGCATCTGGACGTCGACGATTTCGAGGCCTTCGCTGGACGCGACGCGTTCCGCGATTTCCCGTACTTTATCGGCAATGCTCGTCCGGTCCGCCATCTACTTACCTTTGCGAGCAATAAAAAAGTGGGCTTTCGCCCACTTCCTAAGCTCGACACCTGCCCTTAGTATACACCACGCCTGAAATCGCAGCCGCTCATGTTAAGATCGACGCCGTATGCTGATCCTCGCCGCGATCCTCGCGATCTTTGTGTACGGCATGATCGCCGCCATGTTGGGCACGATTCTTCCCGACCTGTCGGCGCGCTTCCACCTGACGCCGCAGGAGAACGGAACCATCGCGTCGATGCAGGCGCTCGGCCTGATCATCGCGTCGCTGGGTGTCGGTCCGCTGATCGATTACGAAGGCAAGAAGATCGGCCTGGTCCTGGGGCTCGCGCTGGTCACCGTGGCGCTGTTTCTTCTTCCCAAGTCCGGCGGATTCGGCAGCATCCTGTTCTACCTGTTTCTTTTGGGCCTGGGAGGCGGAATTATCGTGACCGGCGCCAACGCGCTCGGCAGCGACGTCAACGAATCGAGCCGCGCCGCAACGCTCAATCTGCTCAATCTTTTCTTCGGACTCGGCGGCCTGGCGACGCCGTTCATCTCGGCCAATTTATTGAGCCGGAACTCCGTGCGTCTCTGCTATGTGGTCGCGACGCTTTCGGCCGTAACGCTCGCCATTCACGTCGCGACGCCGATGCCCGCTCCAACGGGCGGCGCAAGCTTCGTGTTTTCCGACATCGGTCCGGTGCTCGGCAAGCCCGCGTTGTTTCTGCTGTCGCTGATGCTGTTTCTCTATGTCGCCTGCGAAGTCGGTGTGTGGAACTGGCTGGCGCAGCACCTGATCGCGCAAGGCGTGCCGGAATCGCGCGCGCTGAACATTCTGTCGCTGGGATTCGCGCTCGGATTGCTGATCGGGCGCGTGGTGGTCTCGCAAGTCCTGCGGAGCGTCTCGCCCGAAACGGTTACATTGGCCGCCGCGGTCCTGATGGCGATCACGACTTTCTGGATGCTACGTACCACCAGCATGGCGTGGATCGCGGTTTTCCTTGCCGGAGTCGCGATGGCGCCGGTGTTTCCCACCGTTCTTGCCATGGTCGCGGACCGGTTCCACACCATGACCGCGACCGCTCAGGGAATCGCGATCGCATCGGGTTGGATCGGCCTCGCGATCAGTTCGCGCGTCATCGGCTCGATCGCCGGTGGAGATCCGAAGCGGCTGAAGACCGCACTGATGGTCTTGCCTGCCGCTTCTGTCGTGATGATCGCGGTGAATCTCGCGCTCCGTGCAATGTGATGTAGGGCAGGTCGCCAGACCTGCAAGCCGGTTGTGAAACCGGCTGGTCCTCGTTTTCGGCCCAGTGGAAATTTGCCCGAGAGAACATCGGCCGGTTTGACGACCGGCTCGCCGGTAAGCCTACCGGCCCCACACGGCTGCCTGGAGAACAGGCGACTCATGGCCGCGGGCCGTGACTCTCTCGACCCCAATTACGCGATTGCCCACAACGATCAACGCGTCGTCGAAATTGTTCACCGTCGGACACACATGCCGCGGGATCAGATAAAGATCCGACCCGATCTCCGGCCTCTCACCGCCGAGCACCTCGATCGGAAGATGCTCCTCGCTCGGTTTCAGCGGCTTCAGATCCGGCCGCCCCGCCACCATGCAGGTCGGGATCCCCGCGTCCGCCGACACGCTTTTATGACCCGCATCGCATGTCAGATAATTCGCCCGAGGATGGCTCACCACCGTCGCGACGACCACCGCCGCCGGCTGATAGCCCCATTCCGCCGGCAACTGCGTGATGCTGGTGGCATCGCTGTAGACGACCGTTCCCGGAGAGGTCCGATGCACAAATTTCCCCGACCGGAACGGCGCGTACGTAGCCGAACATGGAAACGCCGGCGTCCCCGACGTAATGATTTCTTCGATCGGCCGATCGAACGCCGCGACGATCTCCATCAAACGGTCATAGCCGCGATGCGCCGCTTTTTCGCGCTCCGCTAATTCAAGCCCGGCAAGATGCCCGTCGTAATAATGCAGCCCGCGAAACGCATTTCCCGCCGCGCGCGCGACATCGAGAATCGCGGCGATTCGCTCCTGCTCGATTCCGGTGCGATCCATTCCCGGATTCACGTCGATAAAGATTCCGAGCCGGCTTCCCTTCCATGCCTCCACCTGCGCGGCGTTTTCCACCAGCACCGAGATTCGCGCGTCCGAATATTTTTCAGCCAGTTCGCGCACGCGCGCCGCATTCGCCCCGACCACTGGATACGCGAGCACCACATCCTTGATCCCGGCCTCGCATGCGGCCGCAAGCTCGACACTGGTCGAACATTTCGCCTGCACGACACCGCGCTCGGCGAGCCGGCGCATGATGAACCCGAGCTTCGCCGTCTTGACGTGCGGCCTCCATCGGTTCACGTCGCCGCCCAGCAGCCGCAGCGTCGCTTCGATATTGCTGTCGACGATCTCGGGATAGATCGCCAGCGCGGGCGTCAGCAGCGTCTCGACATTCTGGATGGAATAATTCATTTCGCCTTCTTCTTTTTTCGCGGAGCGCTTTTGCGCACGCTGAGAAATTTTCGGAACGATCCGTAGACGGCGCCCGCGGTGAGCGACGCGGTCAGCGCGGTCCAATACCACAGCGGCTGACGCCCGGGATTCAGTTCGTACGACACCACGCCCATCGCCGCGGCGACGATTCCCGTGATCAGCCCCGCGTTGATCTCGCGATCCACCGCGATCTTCGCCGCAAGCCATCCGCCCGCGAATCCGTAAGGAAACGCCAGCAGGAGGTTCGCGAAGGAAAAATCGGCCGTGCCCTCAAGAACGATGTCGCCGCCGATCACCAGCCCGATCATCAGCACATATCCGGCGATCACCGCCAGTACAAGACGGCCCATTAATCGAGATTCTTCACCGGAACATTGAACACCACCGTATTCACGACGCCCTTGCGCTGGAACTGCGTCCACACACGATACACGCCGGCGCGCGGGAAGATCAGGTTGAACTGGATCTGCTTGTAGCCGTCTTCCTGCGAATCGGTGACATACAGAGGATGGTTGTGGATCAGATCGATCAGGTCCGAACTCGCGGCGAGCATATGGCCCATCGTGCCCAGATACTGCTCGATCCCGTCATTCGGTTTGAGCCGGAAAAACATGATCTGCTTAAAACCGGCGAGCGGCTCCGGCGGATCGAGCACCAGCTCGATATCCATGTTCTCGGTCTTCTTCGGCTTCAAATCCGCTTTCAGGACAGCCGGAGTCAGCTTGAATCCCTCGCCCGGAACCATGATTGTGTTCGCGATGAGCTGCGGCGTGCCGGTGGTCGGATAAAAATCGCTGAGCACTCGATACATGCCCGGGTGCGGAAATTTCACGCCGAGGTCGAACGTGCCGTCGACTTTCTTCACGGGATGAGTGTGCTGGAAAAACTGCATGTCCTGGCTGACCACGAAGAAGTGATACAGCTTCTCATGCATGACGGTGAAGTCCTGCACGGTTTTTCCCGAGGTCGGATCCTCGATGCGAAAACTCAGCAGCGAGTCCTGGCCGGCCTTGATGGGCGCCGGCTTCGACGTGATGTGCACCGGGTATTCGTGCGCATCCGGAATCCCCAGCACCAGCGTCATGCCGCAGATGGGACACTTGCCGGGTTCCTTCGCGCGATAGTCCTTGTCCATGGGACAGCGGTATTCGACAGCGTCGTCATCGGTCGCGGTCCCCAGCGGATTCGCGGCCGGCTGACTCGCCGCGGGCGACAGCGGCGGATTCGTCGTTGCCTGACGAGCTGCCTGCTGAAAAAACAGAAGGGCGGCGAACAGAATTTTCAACATCACTTCTATTATGCTCTCGTTAATGGCTCAATTCTCGATCGCGGTGATCGCCGGCGACGGCGTGGGAGGCGAAGTGGTCCCTGAAGCGATTCGCGTGCTGGATCGCGTGACGAAGCTCGACTACACCTATTTCGACTGGGGCAGTGAATACTTTCTGCACCACCGCCGCATGATGCCCGCCGACGCGCTGGATACGCTGCGCAAGTTCGACGCGATCCTGCTCGGGGCAATCGGACATCCCGATATTCCGGATCACATTACGCTCAACGGCCTGCTGCTGCCGATCCGCCGCGCCTTCGATCAATACGCGAACGTGCGGCCCGCGTTTCTCTATCCCGGTGTCGCGTCGCCGCTCGCCAACGCCGGGCCGATCGACATGATCGTCGTGCGGGAGAACACCGAGGGCGAATACGCGCAGGTCGGCGGATTTCTCTATCAGCATCAGCCTGAGGAGGTCGCGATTCAGACCGCCGTCTTCACGCGCCGCGGCGTGGAGCGAGTGGTGCGCCACGCCTTCGAACTCGCCGTCCGCCGCAACAAGAAGCGCAAGGTGACGTCCATCACGAAGTCCAACGCGCAGGGATTCGGAATGGTTTTGTGGGATCGCGCGTTCGCCAAAGTCGCGGCGGAGTTTCCGGAGATCGACACCGAGTCGCTCCTGGTCGACGCCGCCGCGATGAACTTCGTGCGTCGCCCGGCGAGCTTCGACGTCGTGGTCGGGTCTAATCTCTTCGGCGATATTTTGAGCGATCTATCGGCGGTCATCACCGGCAGCATCGGCTTGGCGGCAAGCGCGAATCTGGACCCGACACGAAAGAATCCATCGATGTTCGAGCCCGTGCACGGCTCGGCTCCCGATATCGCCGGGCGCGGCGTCGTCAATCCTCTGGCGATGATTCTTTCGGGATCGATGATGCTCGATCATCTGGGGCTCGCCGAAGCGGCCAAATCGATCGAGCGCGCCGTCGCCACGCTGCTGGCCGATGGGAAGATCCGCACACCGGACCTGGGCGGAATCAGCTCAACCCGCGAGGTCACTGACGCGGTGATCGCCGCAATAAACGGGAACGCTCACGTTCATTAACGGCGAGCCGATAAGCCCCGTGTGGGCCAATACATCACTTTCCGTGTCGCGCGGCAGGACTTCGTGATGGATGCGACGCGGATTCGAGGGCTTCTGCCGGTCGAAGACATGATCGCGCTCGACCAGCCGCAGCAGTGGATCATCGGGATCGCCGCCATCCGGGGCCATGATTTTCCTGTCGTGGACCTGCGCGGAAAACTCGGCATCCCGCGCGGGTCGGGCGGGAGGTCGCCCTGCGTCGTGGCGGTGGAAGTGACCGGCCCGCGACTGATCGGCTTCATCGCGGATCGAGTTTCAGAAGTGCTGACGCTGCGCAATGTGGATCGATCCAGCCCGACTCTGCGCATCACGGGACGGACCCGGCGTGTGCTCGATCCGGATCAAATATTGACAGATGATGTAGCGCTTAGCCTTTAAGACCGTCGAACGCCGCTTCGATTTCGCGCCTGGCGTCCGGTGTGAGCCCAATCAGCGGCAACCGCGGCGGACCGCCGTAGTATCCGTTCAGATCCATGGCGTGCTTCAAGGCAGCCGGATTCGAGCTTGTCAATTCCACCGCTCGCGCAATGCGATTCTGCCAGTCGATGGCTGCGTCATACTCGCGCGTGCGGTGCGCTTCCCAGATGCTGATCGCGGCGTAGGGCGCGGCATTGGCGATGTCGGCGATCGCGGCAGAAGCGCCTGCCGCGAACGCTTCGGCCAGCTTCGTTTGAGACGCCGTGATCCCGCTGACCACGTTGGGATGCGCGACCGCAGCGTCAGTAATCACCGGAACCGGCGACCGGTCCGCGATGGAGCATATATAAATCGGCTCCGGATGCTGCAGCCAGATCGCCTGATATCCAAGCTGCGCCGCCCGGCAGGTCAGCTCGATGGATTCGTGCACCGAAGGCGCGCCTGTGGCGGCGATGCGTAATTTTTCGGGCGCCGCAGATTGCGCCACCAGTTCCCAGATGCGCGTCTTCTCAGCCGAGCTGAGATATACGGATTCGGCTCCGCATACGACGTAGCCCGAGACGCCCGTGCGATTCCACTTTTCGATATTGTGCTGAACTTTGACGGGATACAGATCGCCGTTGTGGTCGAACGGAATGGCGATCGGAATGAAAATACCTTGAACCTTCATGGAGGGAAATGTGGGGCGGGTCGCCAGACCGGCAAGCCGGTTGTGAAAC
>JAIQFJ010000309.1 GCA_020073325.1 Terriglobia bacterium
TCATCCTGCTGATCGGCATCGTCAAGAAAAACGCCATCATGATGATCGATTTCGCGCTGGAAGCCGAACGCGAAGGCCACATGGCTCCGCGCGACGCGATTTATCAGGCCTCGCTGCTGCGCTTCCGGCCGATCATGATGACCACCATGGCCGCGCTGCTCGGCGGTGTGCCGCTTGCGCTCGGCACCGGCATGGGATCGGAGCTGCGCCATCCGCTCGGGATCACCATCATCGGCGGATTAATCGTCAGCCAGATGCTGACGCTCTACTCCACGCCGGTGATTTATCTCTGGTTCGACCGCCTCGCGACGCGTTTCGGAAGAAGGCCTGCCCGTGAACATCTCTGAGCCCTTCATTCGACGCCCCGTCGCCACCGCGCTGCTCACCGTCGCCATCGCGCTTGCCGGAGCCGCCGCGTTTCGATTGCTGCCCGTTTCTCCGCTGCCGCAAGTCGATTTTCCGACCATCTCCGTTTCCGCGAGCCTTCCCGGCGCGGCTCCGGAGACGATGGCGTCCGCCGTCGCGACGCCGCTCGAGCGCCAGTTCGGACGCATCGCCGCTGTGACCGAGATGACGTCGGTCAGCAACCTCGGATCGACCAGCGTGACCCTGCAATTCGATCTCAGCCGCGACATCAACGCCGCCGCCCGCGACGTGCAGGCCGCCATCAACGCCGCCCGCGGCTATCTTCCCGCGAATCTTCCCAACAACCCGAACTATCGCAAGGTCAACCCGGCCGATGCGCCGATTTTCATTCTGGCGCTCACCTCCGACGTGCTCGATAAAGGAGCGATGTACGACGCCGCGTCGACCATCATGGCGCAGAAACTCTCGCAGGTCGATGGCGTCGGACAAGTCGTGGTCGGCGGCAGCACACTGCCCGCGGTTCGCGTCGAACTGCTGCCGATGGCGCTGAACAAATACGGTGTCGGCTTCGAAGACGTGCGCGGCGCGCTGGCCGCATCGAACGCGAATGTTCCCAAGGGACATCTTTCCGACGGCCACGGGACCTGGGAGCTCGGCGCGAGCGATCAGCTCTTTCATGCCGCCGATTACCGCCCGCTGATTGTCGCGTATCGCAACGGAGCGCCCGTGCGCATTTCCGATCTGGGCCAGACGGTCGACTCGGTCGAAGACATCCGCAACGCCGGATACTCGAACGGCAGGCCGTCCGTGCTGGTGATCATTTTCCGCCAGCCTGGAGCGAACATCATCGATACCGTCGACGGCGTCCGCGCCGTGCTGCCGCAGCTCAAGGCGGCGATTTCCCAGAGCATCGACCTCACCGTCGCCATGGATCAGACCACCACGATCCGCGCTTCTGTTCAGGATGTCGAAGTCACTTTAATGATCTCAGTCGCCCTCGTGATCCTGGTTGTCTTTGTCTTCCTCCGCAACGTCCGCACGACGATCATCCCCAGCGTGGCGGTGCCCGTGTCGCTCATCGGAACGTTCGGCGTGATGTACCTGCTCGATTACAGCCTGGACAATCTGTCGCTGATGGCGCTGACAATTTCGACCGGCTTCGTTGTCGACGACGCGATCGTGGTGATCGAGAACATCACGCGCTATCTGGAGCAGGGCATGGCTCCGTTCGAGGCGGCTCTGAAAGGCGCGCGCGAGATCGGGTTTACGGTGCTTTCGATAAGCATCTCGCTGATCGCCGTGTTCATCCCGCTGCTGCTGATGGGCGGAATCGTGGGACGCCTGCTGCACGAATTCGCCGTGACGCTCTCGATCGCCATCGCGGTTTCGCTGCTCGTCTCGCTCACCACGACGCCGATGATGTGCGCTTATATGCTCGGCCGCGCCGAATCGCACGGCCGAATTTATCGCGCCAGTGAACGGGCCTTTGAGTGGATCTCGAACACCTATGGCAGCACCCTCAACACCGCCCTGAGATTCGCGCCGATCACTCTGCTGGTCCTTCTGGGGACGCTCGCGCTGAATTTTTATCTCTTCGTGCGGGTCCCTAAGGGATTCTTTCCCGAACAGGACAACGGACGCATGATCGGCAACGTGCAGGCCGATCAGGACACGTCGTTCGAAGCGATGCAGCAACGGCTTCTACGGATTATTCAGATCGTCAAGTCCGATCCAGGCGTCGACAACGTCATCGGATTCACCGGCAGCGGCGGAGGCGGCGGAGCCACCACCAACACCGCGCGGATGTTCATTTCTCTCAAACCGCTCGATCAACGTAGAGCGACGGCGCAGCAGATCATCGCGCGACTCCGTCCCAGGCTCGCCGCGGTTCCCGGCGCGAATCTTTATCTGCAGGCCGCGCAGGACGTCCGCGTCGGAGGCCGCCAGAGCGGCGGCGAATATCAGTTCACTCTGCGTGGCGACAATCTCGAAGATCTGACCCAATTCGCGCCGCTTGCGTATCGGAAGCTCCAGACTCTGCACATCCTGACCGACGTCAACAGCGACCAGCAGAATCGGGGCCTCGAAACCATGGTTCAGTACGATCGCGATACCGCGGCGCGCTTCAACATTTCGCCGCAGTTGATCGACAACACGCTTTACGACCTCTTCGGCCAGCGCCAGGTTTCGACTATGTACACGTCGCTGAATCAATATCACGTGATCATGGAGGCCGCGCCGCAGTTCGATCAGACTCCACTTGCGCTCGGCGACGTGTATGTTCGCGCGCCGAACGGCCAGTCGGTGCCGCTCTCCGCCTTCGCGCATTACGGCGTTTCGACTGCGCCGCTTTCCGTCACCCATCAAGGACTTTTTCCCGCCATCACCATTTCGTTCAACCTCGCGCCCGGCGTTGCCTTGAGCGATGCCGTCGCCGCCGTCGATCAGGCCGCGACGCAGCTTCACCTTCCGTCGACGATTCACACGATGTTCTCCGGCACCGCCGAAGCTTTTCAGGAATCGCTCAGTAATGAGCCGCTGCTGATCGCCGCCGCGCTCGCCACCGTCTACATCGTCCTCGGCGTTCTTTACGAAAGCTTCGTCCATCCCATCACCATTCTCTCGACGCTCCCCTCAGCCGGCGTCGGCGCGCTGCTGGCGCTGATTCTTTTTCATACCGACCTCAGCATCATCGCGATGATCGGCATCATTCTGCTGATCGGCATCGTCAAGAAGAACGGCATCCTGATGGTCGATTTCGCGCTCGCCGCCGAACGTGAGGAAGGCAAGAGCTCGCGCGACGCGATCTATGAAGCCTGTATGCTTCGTTTCCGCCCCATTCTGATGACGACCCTCGCCGCGATGCTCGGGGCTCTGCCGCTGGCGCTCGGCCGCGGGGTCGGAAGCGAATTGCGGCGGCCGCTCGGAATCACGATCATCGGCGGCCTGATCGTGAGCCAATTGCTGACGCTCTACACGACGCCGGTCGTCTATCTCTACATGGACAAGCTGCGGAAACGGCGATGAAAGTCATTCGCGTTCATTCGTGTTTATTCGTGGCTGCACTTCTTCTCTCCTCGTGCAAGGTCGGTCCGAACTACGTGCGCCCGACCGCTCCTACGCCGCCTGCCTTCAAGGAACCGCCTCCCGAAAATTACAAAGAATGGAAACAGGCGCATCCCAGCGACGACATCATCCACGGCAAATGGTGGGAAATTTACAACGATCCGGACCTCAACGCGCTCGAAGAACAGGTCAACATCTCGAATCAAAACGTGCTGCTCGCCGAGGCGCAATACCGCGAGGCACAGGCCGCCATCAAAGTTTCCAGGTCCTCGCTCTTCCCGACACTCACCGCCGGGCCCTCCATTAGCGCCGGGCAAGGCTCGCGCAATCTCAGTGCCGGCCAAGTCAGCGGCGTTTCGACCGTTTCGGGAGGAGCCAGCGGCATCCGCACCGATTATTTTCTCCCGCTCGACGTCTCCTGGACGCCCGATCTGTGGGGCAGCATCCGCCGCAGCGTCACCGCCGCGCGAGCCACCGCGCAGGCCAGCGCCGCGCAGCTCGAAAACGCGCGACTCTCGTTTCAGGCGCTGCTCGCGCAGGACTACTTTTCCCTCCGCGGCCTGGATGCCGAACAGAAATTCCTCACCGAGAGTGTCGCCGACTTTCAGGAATTCCTCAATCTCACGCAGTTCCGCTATGAGAACGGAGTCGCTTCGGAGGCCGACGTCGCGCAAGCCCGCACGCAGCTCGAAACCACGCGCGCGCAGTTGATCGACCTCGGTGTCCAGCGGGCCCAACTGGAACACGCGGTCGCCGTGCTCGCCGGAAAACCGCCTGCCGAATATTCCGCGCCGCAGGCCCCGCTCACCGCGACTCCTCCTCCGATCCCGCTCGCGCTGCCTTCCGAACTGCTCGAACGGCGTCCCGACGTCGCGGCTGCCGAACGCCAGATGGCGGCGTCGAACGAACAGATCGGTATTTCGAAAGCGGCCTACTACCCCACCGTCACGCTCACCGCGGCGGGAGGCCTCGAAAGCTCGGCGATAAAAAACTGGTTCACCTGGCCGAGCCATTTCTGGTCGCTCGGCCCCGGCGCGTCGGAGACGCTGCTCGATTTCGGCCGCCGCCGCGGTCTCGTGGAGGAATCGCAAGCCGCCTACGACGCGACCGTCGCGACGTATCGCCAGACCGTCCTCACCGCGTTTCAGCAAGTAGAAGACAACCTCGCCGCGCTGCGGATCCTCGAACAGGAATCGGGCGTCGAGGACCAGGCCGTCCAGGCCGCCCGCGAATCACTGCGCATCACGAGCGAGCAGTATCGGACGGGCGTCGCCACCTACCTGCAAGTCCTGACCGCGCAAACCTCGGTCCTGGGGACGCAATCCACCGCCATTTCGATCCTCACCCGGCGGATGAACGCCAGCGTCCTGCTGATCGAGGCCCTCGGCGGCGGCTGGAGCACCTCGAAACTCCCCTAATCCTCCTCCAAACATCCAACCGACCTTCCAAGACGGCTTTTGCCTCTAGCCCCAAGCACAACTCAGGCTCAATAATTCTGGAACTCTCCCCACCCCCACCGCGAACTCCTAACAGAAGTTACAATGGCCCGTCACACCCGATGGTGATCGAACCGACAGACCAGGATCTGCTGCACCGCATGCTTCGCGGCGACGAGGGCGCTTTTACCGCGCTGTATCGCCGCCGTCAGGGTGGAGTCTATCGATTTGCCTTGCAGATGACCGGAAGCGTCGCCATTGCCGAGGACGTGACTCAGGAGGTTTTTCTGGCGCTGATCGAACATGGACGCCGCTTCGACCCGTCGAAAGGAGCGCTCGCGTCGTTCCTCTACGGAATCGCGCGCAACCATGTTCTGCGCCGGATCGAAAAGGACCGCGGCGCCGAGCCGGTGGAGGACGACTTCGCCACCGACGAGGATCTGCTGGCAAACCTGACGCGCCGCGAGACCATCGATCAGGTCCGCCGAGCCGTCTTGAGTCTGCCCGCGGCCTATCGTGAGGTGGTGGTGTTGTGCGATTTGCAGGACGTCAGTTATCAGGATGCGGCGGATGTGCTCGAGTGCCCGGTGGGGACCGTGCGATCGAGATTGAATCGGGGAAGGGCGATGCTCGCTCAGAAATTGAGCGGCGCGGCGAGGGTTTATGAGCAGGGATAAAGAAATTTTGTCGGCATTGAAAGCGCTGGCGGAAGCGGACGCATCGGCCGAAGCGCCTCCGGAAGTCGAAGCCCGTCTACTCGAAGCGTTTCGGACGGCGGCCCCCCGGGTCCGCGCCGATCAGGGGATCCGCCCGCCAAAGCTCGCGTGGGCGATTGCGGCAGCGGTCGTGGCCATGATCGCCGGCTGGTATTTCCGTCCGCGTCCGGTTACGCCCGTTGCGAAGGTCGCGACGCAGCCGGCAAAGGTGTATGCAGACTTCGTAGATGTTGCTCCGGTCGCGCCGCGGCCCGTCGTCCGCCCGATGCCGCGACGCGTTCCCCGCGAAATCGTCACCGACTTTTTCCCCCTCATGGAAGCCCCACCGCCGCTCGACCGCGGTGCGATGCTTCGTGTGACTCTGCCCGCCGCCGCCATGCGCAGCGTCGGGTTGCCGGTCCGCGAAGACCGCCTGGGCGAGCCCGTTCAGGCCGACGTTTTGATGAGCGAAGAAGGCATGGCGACTGCGATTCGCTTCGTGAAATTTCAATAAAAGAAGGAGACAGCGATGATCAAAACAGGTGCAATCATTCTCGGCGCGGCCCTGGCGCTTCAGGCTCAGGACAACTCCGCTAAACGCGTCGACGAAGCGAAGTTCGTCATCTCGCACGGCGCGGGAGAGACTTTTCAGTTCGTCGGCGGACAACTGCTCGACAGCAATCCGGTCAAGGGCCAGCCGTACTCCGCCGAGGCCGTGAACGAGAGTACGCAGACGCTGCCGGACGGCAACCGCATCGTGAATCGCAACTCGTCGATGCTCTACCGCGATAGCGAAGGCCGCGAGCGGCGCGAGGAATCCATCGGCAAGCTGGGCGCGTGGAGCGCGGCCGACGGAGCCCCCGCCAAGATCATCTTCATCTCCGATCCGGTCGCCAAGGCCGCGTATTCGCTCGACGAAAAATCGCATACCGCGACGAAAATGCCCGCGCCCATGGTCACCGCGACCGCGACCGCGACCGGCAAGGGCATGCAGACGTTCGCGTTTTCCCGCAGCGCCGGTCCCGTTACCGGTGCGGGTCCCGCGGGTGGCGGCGCGGTCTTCGGATACGAAGCGCGCGTGACCATCGGCCATGCCGCCGAAAATAAGTCGGCCAAAGTGGAAAAGCTCGGGAGCCAGACCATCGAAGGCGTCGTCGCCGAAGGCACCCGCACCACCGTGACGATACCCGCCGGCCAGATCGGCAATGAACGCGACATCAATATCGTCGACGAACGCTGGTTTTCGCCCGAGCTTCAGGTAACGGTCCGGTCGAAACACAGCGACCCGCGGATGGGCGAAACCACCTATACGCTGACCAACATCAACCGTACCGAGCCCGCGCGTACGCTGTTCGAAGTTCCCCAGGATTATTCGGTCTCCGACCTGCCCCAGGTCCGCCGCATGGTCACCAAGGACGACAACCAGTAGCAACTTCTATCCCGCGGCGCGCATCATGAAAGAAGATGCGCGCCAAACCTGTTTTGCTCATCCTGGCCCTGTCGACCCCGGCCGCCTTCCCCCAATCCCTTCGCGATCTCAGCGCCTCCTATGAAAATCTCGCCGCGGGAGTCCGGCCCGCCGTCGTCCAGATTTTCTCCACCGGCTACGTCCAGCCCAGCGAAACTGAAAGCACCAGCGCCAGCAGCCTGCTCTCGACGCAACGCTCCACCGGCTCCGGCGTGATCCTTTCCGAGGACGGCTATATCGTCACCAACAACCACGTCGTGCAAGGCGCGCGGAAGATCGAGGTGCGCCTCGCCAGCGCCAATCGCGACGAAGCGCGCCCGGCGCTGCTACCGGCCAAGCTGATCGGAGCCGATCGCGAAATCGATCTCGCGGTCATCAAAATCGACCGCACCGCGCTGCCGCATCTCGATCTCGGCGATTCCGAAAAATTGAAACAGGGCCAGCTCGTGATGGCGTTCGGCAATCCCCTGGGACTCGAAGGATCCGTCACGACGGGGATCGTCAGTTCCACCTCGCGCCGCCTGCATTCCGAAGACCCCATGATGTACATCCAGACCGACGCCGCCATCAATCCCGGCAACAGCGGCGGCCCGCTCATCGACGTCGACGGCCACGTCGTCGGCATCAACACGTTCATCCTGACGCAGTCCGGCGGCAGTGAGGGACTGGGCTTCGCGATTCCGTCCAATACCGTCCGCTCGACATACGAACAGATCCGCAAGGACGGCCACGTGCATCGCGGACAGATCGGCCTGGTCCTGCAGACCATCACTCCGGCGATGGCCAAAGGACTGAGCCTTCCGCAGGACTGGGGCGTGATCGCCGCCGACGTGACTCCCGATGGTCCCGCCGATAAAGCCGGTCTGAAGGTCCGCGATATCATCACCAGCGCCAACGGCACGCCGATGCGCGACGCGCCGCAGCTCGAAACGGCGATTTATCAAATGCGGCTCGACGATAAAGTGCAGCTCGGCATCGTGCGCGATGGCCAGAAATTCGACTACACCGTCGCGGTGACGGAGCGTGAAGACGACCAGAATCGCTTCATGGATTTCGTCAACCCCGACGAGAACCTGGTTCCCAAACTCGGTATTCTGGGCATCGAA
>JAIQFJ010000310.1 GCA_020073325.1 Terriglobia bacterium
GCGCCGTTCAGCGTTAATGGAAGCCCAAGCACCGTGTCTTGCAGGACCGGGGTGCCGGAGTCAGCAAGCCCGGTCCCCACGATCACGAAAAGACTGCTCGGCGCGATCCCGTAGCTGGGCAGTCCAACCGGAATCCGGCTGGAATTGTTTTGGATGGCCGAAATCGTGGGGTTCGTCGAAACCGCCGCGATGTAGGTGAGGAATTGAAGCGTGATCGATCCGCCGCTGTTGGCGGTCACTACAACCTTCGCGTTATGGCCGCCATTGGTGTACACCGCAAATACATCGTTGACCGCCAGAGAACTGGGCGCGATCGGCGTCGATGAAGCCAGGATTTTGAAAACGCTCAACTGCGCCTCGGTCAGGCCCGAAAATGTAAATGTGGAAGGAAAACTATAAACCCTCGCGGCGCCTTGCGGCGTGATGGTGCTGCCGTTCCACTGGACGTCTCCGCCCGACGCGGCGGTGTTGCCCGTGTCAAGATTCAACGTCGTATTCGACGAGAGGGTCACCGTCTGGCTGATGTCGGCTCGGAGCACGAGCGGAAAGATCAAGAGCAGCCCGGCGATCGCCCCAGTAAAAGTTCGTTTCATGAGTATTACTGGGCCTGCCGCGCTTTTTCTTTCAAGTTCTGAAAGAAAACGGCGCATCGATCCATTAAAGGTTAACCGCGACCCATGCGGTTGCCTGATTCGCGTATCGAGTTCGCGCAGAGGTCATCATGAGAACGATTGTTTTTTTAATCGGAGTGTTGTCCAGCTTAATGCCGTCGGCCAGCGCCGCAAGCGTCCTCTATGCCGTCACCAACAGTGGCTCGCTGTATCGCAGCACAGACGCCGCGAAAACCTGGGAAAACCTGCCGATTGGCTCGCAATTGGCGGCGAACGGCCGCATCCTGGCGGTCGATCCGCAAAACTCGTCAGTCCTGTATCTGGCCGTCGTGGCGGGGGCAAGCAAAAAGGGCGATGCAGTGAGTTATCTTCTGCGCTCGGCAGACGGCGGCGCAACGTGGTCGCAAGGCACGCTGCCGGCGGCCAAGAGTATCGGCCTGATTGCGGTGGATCCCACCTCGAGCAATATCCTCTATGCCGGCGCCGGGAACGGCCTCTTCCGTAGCACGGATTCCGGAGCGACGTGGGGGGCCGCCACACTGATCGAGTCGATCACCAGTATCAGCACCGATCCTCACCAGCCAGGCGTCGTCTATCTCGGCTCCAGCGTCCAGAAGATTTACAAGAGCGCCGATTTCGGCGTGACCTGGAAGGTGCTCACCAACAATCCGGGACTGAATCAGGGCGGCGCGATTTTGGACGTGGAGGTCGATCCTAAGAACAGCAATATCCTATACGCCACCAGCGATGGAGGAGACTGTCTTCTTCCAGGCAACAGAGTGGAAAACTGCGGACTGTTTCAAAGCACCGATGCAGGCACGACGTGGCATTGGATGATGGCCGCAGGCGCATATTGGTTCAAGAACGTCGTCATTGACCCTCGAAACGGCGCGATCTATGCCGGAGGAGGCAACCCGTCGGGCGGACGCGCGACCACGTCGGAACTGTTCAAGAGCACCGACGGAGGAAATACCTTTACGCAAATCGTAAAAGGAATGGGCCGATACGGCGTCCAGGTGCACCTCGATCCGGAGAGTCCGGCAACGCTCTACGCGTCTCAGGCGAATCTTCCTGGAGTGCCCGATGTCGGCCCTGGCGGCGGAGTCTATGTCAGTACGGATGCCGGAGCGAATTGGACGCTTAGCCCCGTGGACCCAGGACCCAACGATGTGATCTACGCCATGGCGGCTGTCGAGGCGGCCGTCCCAGCCCCGCCCGTCATTACACCGAACGGCGTGACCAGCGCCGCGAGTTTCGTGCCTGGGGTCGTCTCAAATTCCTGGGTGGCGATTCAGGGAACGAATCTCGCGCCGCTGACCGATGACTGGAGCCGCTCGGTAATCAATGGGCAACTGCCGCCTTCGCTCGATGGGGTGAGCGTCACGATGGGCGGCAAACCCGCGTACATCTATTACATTTCGCGCGGTCTGGTGAACGTGATCGCTCCCGACCTTCCCAGCGGACCGGTCACCGTAATCGTGAAGACACCCAATGGCTCCAGCGATTCTTTCTCGACCACAGTCACGCAGATTGGTCCGGCCTTTTTTCTCTGGCCCGGCAATCAACCGGTCGCGGTCCACGCCGACGGAACTCTCGCGGTGAAAAATGGCACCTTTGCGGGGACGACCACGATCTCAGCCAAGCCGGGTGAAATCGTCATCCTGTTCGGAACCGGGTTCGGACCCACGACGCCCGCCGTGCCCGCCGGAGTCGCCACTCCCAGCGATGCGGTATACGCCTCGGGTCAAGCCACCGTAACAATCAATGGAGCCTCGATCATCGTTTTCGGCGCGGCCTTGACGCCCGGTTCAGCCGCTCTCTTTCAAGTGTCCATCCAAATTCCGAACACGCTCGCCGACGGAGATTACCCTATCCAGGTCGCGGTTGGCGGGGTTCAATCGCCCAGCGGCGTGGTCCTTTCGATCCACCAATAGGTCGCCCGACGGACGCATTCCGCTGCCAAACCCGCGTTGCGCAGCGTGGTGTCGCTAATTTGACGTGTTGTTTTTAGGCGTCACGTGAATCAGCGCACCGGGATTCGCGTCTTCGAGCATCCACAGTGAGCCGTCGGGACCTTCTTCAACGTCTCGAACCCGATGCCCGACCTCCCATCGCTCGGCGGCTTTGGCGCGGCCGTGGCCGTCGAAGATGATGCGGTTGAGAGACATGGTAGACAGGCCGCTTACGAAACCGCTGCCGTCCCATTGCGGAAAGGTCTGCGTGCCGCGGTAGAACATCAGATTGCCCGGCGCGATCACTGGTAACCAGTACAGCGCCGGCTTTGCCAGGTCGGGCCGTGTGTCGGGCTTGGGAATCGGCACGCCATTGTAGTTCTCGCCATAAGAAACAAGCGGCCATCCGTAGTTCTTACCTTTCTCGATCAGGTTCAGCTCGTCGCCGCCGCGCGGGCCGTGCTCGACTTCCCAGAGTTCACCCGCGGGCGAAAATGCGAGTCCGTACGGCGTGCGGACGCCGCTCGCCCAGGTTTCCGCCGGTGTCAGGTTCGGGCCGGGAAACGTGTAGGTGCTGACCACTTTCGCCGACTTGGCAGCTTCGGTGTCGCGGGGCGGATCGATCAGAGAAATCGTGCTGTCGCCGGTCTTACCGAAATTCGGATTGCCCGGAGCCGGTTTCCCATCGAGCGTGAGGCGCAGGATCTTGCCGACCGGTTGATTCGAATCCTGAGCAGGGGTCATGCGCTGCCGATCGCCGACGGCAAGGAACATATATTCGCCATCGGGCGAGAAAGCGATCTGCGCGCCTTCCTGTCCTCCCTTGCCCTTCGGCATCTGGCGCCACAACACTTCAAAGTTTTCGAACCTCGCGGATTTCGCTGTGGCGTTCAGCTTCGCGCGCGCGACCGCCAAGCCGCCGCCGTAGTCACCGGGCTCGACATAGGTGATATAAACACGGTGGTCCGTTGCATAATGCGGCGAGAGGAAAACGCCGTGCATCCCGTTCTGCCCCTGCCAATAGACCGAAGGCGTATTGCTCACCGGGATCTTGTCGCCTTGCTGAGACACCAGCCAGATCGGCCCGACCTTTTCGGTGATCAGCATCCTGCCGTCGGGCAGGAACGCCAGCCGCCACGGCAGCTCGAAAGTGGCGACGGTCGTCATGGTGAAAGGCAGCGTGGTTTCGGACTTCTGTTCACCGATATTAATCTGGGCCAAACCGGCCACCTGCGCCAAGGTGAGCAGCAACGCCCCTTTCGCGAATTTCATCATCAGTTCTCCTTACGTCAAGCGACCGGATGCGGGTGCGCGATCGGAGCGATCCGCGCACCTCGGCTGCAAAAAGCCTACAGCTTCACCGTGACTCTCTCATTTCAGTGTACTGTTGCAGGCTGTACGTCGCTGAGCTCCCGTCCGATATCAGAGGGGATTCCAGTGAGCCCATCGATCCATTCAGATCGCCGGAGAGGGCGCGGCACAGCACTGGCGAGAGGTTGTCGTTGCGATGCCACCCCTGATAAACTTTCGGCGTCATGCCCGGCGCTCCCATCCCGCCTGAAATCGCCCGGCTCGAACGGCCTCGCGAAGAGCTTCTGACCTGGTATTTCTTCAAAGCGCTGGCAACCCTGTTGGCGTTCCCGGTGACCATGCTTGTGTTCTATTTCCGCTACCACACCATGCGCTACAAGTTCGACGAAGAAGGCATCCACATGAGCTGGGGCATCCTCATGCGCCACGAGATCATGCTCAATTACTCCCGCATTCAGGACATTCAACTGCATTCCAATGTCATCGAGCGCTGGCTGGGCTTAATGCGGATCGAAGTGCAGACTGCCGCCGGTGCATCCGATTCGGAGATGACCCTGGAAGGCCTGCCCAACCCCGAGGCGATGCGTGACTTCCTCTATTCCCGCATGCGCGGCGCCCACACCGCTGCCCCCGCTGCTGCAAACGCCGCGCCCGAGCCGCTCCAGGCCGTACTCCTCGAAGTTGCCTCCGAACTGCGCTCCATCCGCGAAATCCTGGAGGCCCGCAAAGCCTAAGCGTTTCTTCCCGTTTAGCCCCTTATGATCCGCTGGCTGCAGAAGAAGATTCTCCACCTGATGAAGGTGCCTGCCGAACCGCAGCCTCCCGACGGATCCGCCGGCTCAGCCCGCGTGTTTCGCTCGGGACGCAACTACTATCGTTGGCGCTTGGCATTGTGGTTCTCGGCGAACCTCGGTGTACTCATCCTGCTCGCTGCGGTGTCATTTGCACTGGCCAGGCCGATCAAGGCCGGCCCGCCCTGGAGCCGGTACATCGCCGAAGCGTTGATGGCGTCGCTGGCAACCGCTTTCCCGGTGTCCGTGTTCTTCACCTTCTTACAGCAGCGCATGAACTACGAGCTTCGCTGGTACGTGGTCACCGACCGTTGCCTGCGCGTCCGCAGCGGCATTCTGAACGTGCATGAGATCACCACCACCTTCGCCAACATCCAGGAAGTCCGCCTTTCCGCAGGTCCGTTACAGAAGCTTCTCGGGCTTGCCGATGTCGAGGTGCACTCGGCCGGAGGCGGTGCCGGAAAGGGTTCGTCCGACAGTCACGCTGCGCGGTTCGAAGGTGTCGACAACGCCCCGGAAATTCGCGACTTCATCCTGGTCCGCCTCCGCCAATACCGCGATTCAGGACTTGGAGAAAAAGATCACTCCCGCCCTTCAGCATTCAGTGAGGGAAGCCTGGCAGCAGCACAGCTCGTCCTGACGGAAGCCCGAACCTTGCGCGCGGCCTTGGCCCGGCGCTAAGTGCTTCGCCGCCCGCCGCCCCGCTGCCGCGCGGCCGGAGTCACACGAAAATGAATGGTTCCTGGAAACGTGCAGCCAAACACTTTGTGCTGTCCGATCCTCTGACAGCGACCGCTTCTAAGACATACGCCGGCTCCGGCACAGACAGCCGCGCAACGTCCGAGTCCTTGAAAACAGTGTCGTTACGGCACTTCCTGAATCTGGCGTGTCACTTGCCGAAGGTTACGCGGAAGTACAGACGGAAAGGTGCTCGATGACTTCAAATGGATGCTCTGGAGGATGTCCCGATTGTAAGAACCGAGGTGAGAGCCGCCGTTCCATGCTCTCGTGGCTGTTGGGGGGCGGGGCGCTTGCGTCGATGGCATCATTCTTTTATCCTGTCGCCCGCTTCTTGATTCCACCGCCGGTCACCGAGGCTGCGGTCAACGAAGTCGCCGCGGGCAAGGTGCAAGATCTCAAACCGAATTCCGGAAAGATCGTAAAGTTCGGCAACAAACCCGCGCTGCTGGTACGTGTCAACGATACGGAGTGGAAGGCGTTCTCCGCCGTTTGCACGCATTTGAACTGCACCGTGCAATACCGGGATTCTACACAGCAGATCTGGTGCGCTTGTCATAACGGTACATATGACATGAGCGGCCGCGTGGTCTCCGGACCGCCCCCGAACCCGCTCGAGGAATACGCAGTCAACTTGCGCGGCGACGAAGTCGTGATTTCCAAACGGGCATAGGCGGAACCATGAAGGCTCAAGCGATCGATTGGTTCAAAGAGAGGCTCGGCGTGGACGCGATTCGTGAAGTGATGGACCACAAGACGGTCCCGGTCCACTCCGCCACACGCTGGTATTACTTCGGCGGCATCACTCTTTTCTTGTTCGGAATCCAGGTAGTGACCGGCACTCTGCTGCTGTTCTACTACCGCCCGACCGTGGCCGAGGGTTTCGACAGCGTGCGCTTCATTATGACGCGCGCCGACTTCGGATGGCTGATCCGATCCATCCATAGCTGGTCGGCAAATCTTCTGATTTTCGTCGCGTTCGTGCACATGTTCAGCGTGGTGTTCACACACGCCTACCGGTCTCCACGGGAACTCACATGGGGAAGCGGCATCGCATTGGCCGGCCTGATGCTCGGATTCGGTTTCAGCGGGTATCTCCTGCCCTGGAATCAGATTTCCTATTTCGCGACGAAGGTCGGGACGGATGTGGCGGGAAGCGTTCCGGTAGTCGGCGTGGCGATCGCGCGCATCCTGCGGGGCGGCGAAGATGTGGGCGCCGCCACACTGACGCGCTTCTTCGCGCTGCACGTCATGGTGTTGCCCATGATCACTGCGGCGCTCATTGCGCTGCACGTCCTGCTGGTCCAGAAAAACGGCATGAGCACGCCGCCGTGGATCGCAGCATCGCGCGTGCGGCACATGAAATTCTTCCCGAATTTCTTCCTGCGCGAGGTGATGGTATGGTACGGAGTGCTGGCGATTCTGGGCGCCCTGGCCGCGATCTTCCCGTGGGAACTCGGCGAGAAGGCCGACCCGTTCGCGTCGGCGCCGAAAGGCATCCGGCCAGAGTGGTATTTCCTGGCGCAGTTCTACACGCTCAAACTCATTCCGAGTCACGTCTGGATCTTCGAAGGTGAACTCTTGGGAATCGCCGGATTCGGTGCCGTAGCCCTCGCCTGGGCGTTGCTTCCGGCCTGGGGAGTGAATCGCGCGGGCCAGGCTCGAACGCGCCTGGTCACGGGCGCGGGAATCGTTCTGGTCGCCTATCTGGCGGTATTTACCGTTCTGGGGTACGTCAAATGAGACTCGCTGCGATTACATTACTGGCCCTTGGCGCGTTTCTATCCGCTCAGCCCAAGGTAGACACCTGCGTCGAATGCCACGCCGCGATGGAGGGCGACCTTCAGAAGCCAGCGCTGCTGATCAAGAACGACATCCACACGGCCAGCGGATTAAGCTGTGCCGATTGCCACGGCGGTGACCGGACCAGCGACGATCCTTCCGTCGCGATGTCCAAAGCCAAAGGATTCACCGGCGCGCCCCAGCGAACCGCCATTCCGCAGTTCTGCGCGAATTGCCACGGCAAGCCCGATTTCATGGGCCGATATCGCCCGCAGCAGCGTGTCGATCAGTTCGAACTCTACAAGACCAGCGTGCACGGCAAGCGGCTCGCTACTGGCGATGAAAATGTCGCGACCTGCATCGACTGCCACAGTGTTCACGACATCCGCGCCGTCAAAGATGCGATGGCGCCGGTGTACAAATCGCGTCTTCCCGAAACCTGCGGCCGCTGCCACGGTGACGCTCAAAAGATGGCGAAATACGGAATCCCGACCGATCAGTTGGAGCATTACCGCACCAGCGTTCACGGAGTTGCCCTCAAAAAGGGCGATCTCTCGGCGCCGAACTGTGCGTCGTGCCACGGCAATCACGGCGCGAAACCGCCGGAGGTGGAATCGGTCGCCGCGGTTTGCGGCAGTTGCCACGTTTTGTTCGCGCAGCTCTACGCGAAAAGCGTGCATGAGCCGATCTTCTCCGGAGCGTCTGGCGGCGGCGGATGCGTCGTGTGCCACAGCAATCACGGGATTCAACAACCATCCACCGCCATGCTCACGGGTCCGAAAGCAGTCTGCTCCACTTGCCACGACCCCGGTACGGAGGGTGCGAAAACTGCCGCGCAGATGGCCAGGTGGATCGACGATCTCGGCGCCGCATTGAAGCAATCCGAATCCGTCCTGAGCGAGGCCGACAAGTACGGTATGGA
>JAIQFJ010000311.1 GCA_020073325.1 Terriglobia bacterium
CAGCCCGCCCGGAACCATGAAAACGCCCATGTAGATGTGAATGATGAACGCGCCGATCGTAACCAGCGCGGAGACCTCATGTATCACGACCATCACCGGCCGGATCCACGCCGTCGAAAATGGGATCGATTCCGGGAACCACATGAACAGTCCCGACACCAGGAGCCCGAATGCACCGTAAAACATCATCCAGTAGAACTGTTTTTGGCCCGCGTTGAATCGCCCGGCCGCCGGAACCTGATCGTCGCGATTCTCGATATAGTTTCGGATCCCCTTCATCCACACGCGATCCCCGGCGGTGATGTGCATGTCGGAGCTCCAGATGCGATGCATCCACATCTGGACCGCGAAAAACACCAGCCCGATCCACGGATGCCAGAATCGCGACGTCGCGCCGCCGCCGAGCGCGACCGCCATCCAGAAAAGATACGGCGTATAGAACGCAAGCCCGGTGCCCAGGCAATAGACATAGGTGGCCGCCGAAACCCAGTGGCAAACGCGTTCGCGGAAGCTGTAGCGCTCGACTTCAGTCTTCATGTTTTTCCTTCGGGCCAAACCGCACATAGTGCGCCGCGACACCAACAATTCCGGCGACCATCGCCAGATTGCCCAGCCACTTCACCGGACCTTTCCACATCCGCACCAGCAGCGGGACCTGCGGATCTTTGGGCAGGCCGCCGTAGCGCTCCGGATGTTCGATGTCGTGCAGGACGTACATCACATGCGTCCCGCCGACGCCCGCGGGATCGTACACGCCGGCATTTTTGTGCGACGTGTGCTCCTTCAACTGAGCAACGCGCTTTTCGGCCAGGTCCTTCATGTCGTCCTTGCTGCCGAAGTGAAGGCAGCCGGTGGGACAAGCTTTGATGCAAGCCGGTTCGAGCCCCACGCCCACGCGATCCGAACACAGCGTGCACTTGTGGACTTTCTTCGTTTCCGCGTTGAACTTCGGAATGTTGAAGGGACAACCGGTGACGCAATACTGGCAGCCAATACAATTTTCCTGCTGAAAATCAACGATGCCGTTGGCGTATTGAACAATGGCGCCGTCCGACGGACACGCGCGCAGACAGCCCGGATCGGCGCAGTGCATGCAGCCGTCCTTGCGCATCAGCCAACTGAAGGTGCCGTCCTCCGCGGTGTGCTCGTCGAAGCGGATCAGGTTGTAGTAATTCCACGCCGTATCCGGCATGGTCTGATACGTGTTGTCGAACGTCGTTTCGCGGAAGGGATAACCGTTCCATTCGAGACACGCCACCTCGCACGCTTTGCAGCCGATGCAGGTGGTCACGTCGATCAGCTTGGCGACCGCATAATCGCGCGACGTATCGCGTCCGGGAACGGTCCCGGTGTGGCCGGAGATGGCTTTGATTTCGAGAGTCCCGTTGCTCATCGCGCTATCGTCTCCGTTTGCGGAATCCGCCGCTCCCTGTGGTCGCGGTTCAAGCCGGTCCCGAACCGCGACCAGAGGGAGCGGCCCAAAGTCCGGGTCATGCTTTCTCCACCTTCACTAGGAATCCCTTGAACTCCGGCGTGTACGCATTCGGATCCACTACCGCCGGAGTCAGCTCGTTCACCAGCATTCTCTCCGTGCGGCCTTCATCTTCCTGAATGCCGCGATATCCGAAATGAATCGGCATGCCGATCTGATACACCTTTTCGCCATTGATCTGCATCGGCTTGATGCGATGCGTCACCATCGCTTTGGCGATATAAATCCCGCGCGCGCTCGACACCTTGACCTTATCGCCGCCCTTAATACCGAGATCCGATGCCAACTCCACCGGCAATTCGACAAACGGCTCCGGTACCAGTTGCACGTTCACCGGATTGTTCTTCGTCCAGTAGTGATAGTGCTCCGTCAATCGGTAGGTCGTGCAGATCACGTTGAAGCCCGATTCTTTCGTGCCCCACTTGTCCGCCGCGCTCGTGAATTTCTTCACCACCGGGTTGTTCTGCTGCTTGGGATGCAGCAAATTCACCGTCGGGCTTTCAAAGGGTTCGTAGTGTTCCGGGAACGGACCTTCCGCCATCGCCGCCAGCGGCGCGAACAACCGCCCGACGCCTTCCGGATTCATGATGAACGGACCCATATGATCCTTCGGCGCCGAATCCGCCTTGAAATCCGGCACATCGACGCCGACCCATTTCTTCTGAGCCTCATTCCACCAGACCTGCTTGCGCGACCCATCCCAAGGCTTGCCCGACACGTCGCACGACGCGCGGTTGTACAGCACGCGCCGGTTCATCGGCCACGACCATCCCCAGTTCGGATACGCGCCGAGCCCCGACGGATCGTCCGTGCCGCGCCGCTGGATCAGCGCGCCGGCTTCGGTCCACGAGCCGCACCAGATCCAGATACCGCACGACGTGCTTCCGTCGTCTTTCAGCCATGCGAATCCCGGAAGCTGCTGCCCGGACTTTAACTCGGCGCCGGTCGCGTCCTTGATATCCGCAAGCGCCTTCCCGTTCAACTCGCGCGCGACCTCTGCCAGCGACGGGCTTTGCGGATTCGTATATCCCCACGACAGATTCACAATCGGATCGGGGAACTTGCCTCCCTCTTTCTGGTACAGCTCGCGAACCTTCAGGAAAATCCGCGCGAGAATCTCGTGATCGAGCTTCGCATTGCCCGGAGGCGGCACCGCAACCCACTTCCACTGCAGCCAGCGCGCCGAGTTGACGAACGTCCCGTCTTTTTCCGCGAAACCCGCGCCGGGCAGACGATACACCTCGGTCTTGATGTTCTTCATCTCCTCCGGCTTGATGCCGGGAGATTTCCAGAACTCGCTGGTTTCGTCGGGATAGATGTCGCAGACCACCAGCCAGTCGGCCTTTTTCAGCGCGTCGATATTCTTTCCGGAATTCGGCCCCACCATGACGCCGTTCATGCCGAACGCGAGCAGTCCTTTGACGTGGCCGTTGTACATCCCGTCCCACAGATAGGTCCAGGAATAATTCCGGTCGACCTTGGGCAGATAGTGGAACGCCCAGTCGTTTTCCTTCTTCGCCGCGTCGCCGTACATCGCCTTCAGCAGCGACACGGCGAACTTCGGAGTATTGCTCCAGTAATTCCACGATTCCCAGTCGCCCGGCTTCGACGACGTCGGCGTGATGCGCGTCATCCATGCCTTGAAATCGGTATCGGCCGGCGTGGGAACCTTCAAATAGCCCGGAAGATTGTCGAAAATCCCGGCGATATCGGTGGCGCCCTGGATGTTCGAGTGTCCGCGCAGCGCGTTGACGCCGCCGCCCGCGCGTCCGACATTGCCCATCAGCAGTTGCAGCATCGCCGCGGTCCGGATGATCTGCGAACCGAACGTGTGCTGCGTCCAGCCGACCGCGTAAATGACCGTCGCCACCTTCTTCGTGTCGCCGTCCTTGCGGATCGACGTAAACAGATCGGCGGCGGCTAGAAATTTCTCCTTGGGGATGCCGGTGATCTTTTCGACCATCTCCGGCGTGTAGCGCGAGTAATGTTTTTTGAGCAGCTGATAGACGCAGCGCGGATTTTCGAGCGACGGATCGGAGGTCACCTTCTCCGGCAGCCCTTTCCCCGTTCCGCCCGAGCCCTGATAATTCCAGGTCGACTTATCGTAAACCTGCGTGGCCGCGTCGAACCCCGAAAAAACGCCGTCTTCTTCCGGCAGCTTGAAATCGTCCTTCACCACAAAAGGAGCATTCGTGAAATTCGCGACGTACTCCTTATTGATCCGGCCGTTCGCGAGCGCGTAGTTGATCATCCCGCCCAGAAATGCAATGTCCGATCCGGCGCGGATCTGCACGAACATGTCGGCCGTGGCCGCCGTGCGCGTGAAGCGCGGGTCCACCACGATCATCTTGGCGTTGCGCTGCCGCTTCGCCTCGATCGGCCACTTAAATCCGCACGGATGATTCTCCGCCGGGTTCCCGCCCATGATCAACATCATGTCGGTGTTCTTGATGTCGATCCAGCCATTGGTCATCGCTCCCCTGCCAAACGTGGGCCCCAAACTGGAGACCGTGGGGCCGTGTCAAACCCTGGCCTGATTTTCTAAATACGTCACGCCCAGGCTGCGCATCGTTTTCACAGCGAGATAGTTGAACTCGTTCGTGTCCGTGCAGCCCCCGTTCCAGGCGATCGACTCGCAGCGGTTCACCGTATGGCCCGCCGCGTCTTTTTCGACAAACGTTTCATCGCGCGTCTTCTTGATGTGCCGCGCGACTTCCTCATAAGCCTGGTCCCAGGTGATGTCTTCCCAATGATCCGACCCCGGCCGCCGCACCTGCGGCTTCAACACGCGCCGTTCGTTCAGAATGTCCTGAAACAGCGACGATCCTTTCGGACACAGCGTCCCGCGATTGGTCGGATGATCCGGATCGCCTTCGACATGCACTACCTGCGGCGTCACGTTTTTCGCGTTATCGCCCAGCGTGTGGATAATCACACCGCACGCCACCGAACAGTACGGGCATAGCGAACGGGTTTCCGTCGTCCGCGCGATTTTCAATTCCCGCGATGCCGCATACGCCTTCTGAACGTTAAAGCCGAGTACCGACGCAACAGCTCCGCCGGCGCCAAGCTGGAAAAATCGCCTGCGCGTGGGACTCATTGTGTTCCTCTTGGGAGGATTATAGGCTTACCTACGCCCTCATACAATCCCCTGAAAGAGGAATTACAAGAAATTATTGAAACAGGCGTACCTATGTTGCGGTCTCATTAACCGCACGATCTTCCGCCAGGAGTTGTGTAACGCAATGGATGTGACAGCGGTCGAGAGAATTGCGAATGCCGTGCTCTATGAGGGCTATCTTCTGTATCCCTACCGGCCGTCCGCGGTGAAAAATCAGCAGCGCTTCAATTTCGGGGTCCTGTATCCGCCGCGATTCTGTGACGGCTCGGACACGCCGCAAATGCTGACGGAGTGCCTGGTCGAGGGTCCACGTTCCGCGCGGCTCCGCGTGAAGACTCGTTTTCTGCAACTGGCCGAGCGAGAGCAGCGCCAGGAAGGCATGGAGCGGGAGGTCGATTTTACGGCATCGATCACCGCGATGGCGTGCGCCCCGCTGCGGCGATGGTTCGGGTTCGGGCCTGTGGCCGGCGCCTTGGAATTGACCGCCGCGAAGGTCGGCGAAGATCTGTTCCGGATGACGCTGCGTGTTTCCAACAGCTCGGCCTTCGACGGCTCCCAGCGCGACCAGGCGCTGCTTCATTCGATGGTCTCGCTTCACAGCATTCTGCAGGTGGAAGGCGGCCAGTTCATTTCGCTGCTGGAGCCCTCCGACCGCCATCGCGAGGCGGCCGCGGAGTGCCGCAACGTGGGCGCCTGGCCGGTGATGGCCGGCGATCCCAAGCAGCGGGATACGATGCTGGTCTCGCCGATCATTCTGTACGACTATCCGCAGATCGCTCCGGAAAGTCCCGGCGATCTGTTCGACGGAACCGAAATCGACGAAATCCTCGCGCTGCGGATCCTCACCATGACCGATGAAGAAAAAGAAGAAGTGCGCGCCGGTGACGAACGCGCGCGGCAAATTCTGGAGCGCACCGAACAGCTCCCGGCGGAGCATTTCCAGAAGTTGCACGGAGCTTTGCGCCAGAGCGCCAAGGTTCCGGGATGAACGAGTGGGAGTGGCACCTGCTCGAAGATTCCGCGCCGATCGAGCGGGTCGCGATCGGCTCCGCCGAAGTCCGCACCGGCGACCGCGTGCGGCTCTGCCCGCGTAAGGGCGCCGACATCCTGGATCTGGTCCTGGCCGGGAAAATCGCCGTCATCGAAAAAATCGAGCAGGATTACGAAGGCAGGATTCAATTCGCCGTGGTCGTCGAGGACGATCCCGGCAAAGACCTCGGCATGCTGCGCCAGCCCGGCCATCGCTTCTTCTTCGGAGTCGACGAAATCGAGCCTTTATGAAAGTCCTGGTCGCCTGCGTCGGAAACATCTTTCTGGGCGACGACGGATTCGGCACCGCGGTCGCGCAGCGCCTTGCCGCGCGCAATCTGCCCGGCGGCGCGGTGGTGCGCGACTTCGGGATCCGCGGCCTCGATCTCGCCTACGCGCTGCTCAATCCGTGGGACCTAGTCCTTCTGGTCGACGCCTGTCCACGCGGCGGCGATCCGGGGACCATCTACGTGATCGAACCCGAAATACCGCAGCCCGGCCCCGCCCCGTACCCGCACGAGGATCCGCACGACATGAATCCTCTCGCGATGCTCAGCACAGTGCACGCCATGGGTGGCGCACAAAATCCGATACTCATCGTCGGCTGCGAGCCCGGCGATCTCGGCGGCGAAGAGGGCCGACTCGGTTTGACGCCCGCGGTGGAGGCGGCGGTGGACGAAGCGATCGCGGTGATCGAAAATCTTCTGTCTCAGTTTGCGCGGGGCCAGAGTCTATCTATGTGTGCCTCGCCATTCCTGGAAAAATCGTCGAACTGATCGAGGGCGATAATCCGCTCGCCACGGTTGAAGTGCTCGGCGTGCGCCGCAAAGTCGATCTCGGATTGCTCGAACCGGCCGACCCCGGCCGCGCCGGCGACTGGGTGCTGATCCACGTCGGCTTCGCGATGAGCAAGATCAGCGAGGATCGCGCCAGGGAGCAGCTCGAGCTGCTCGAGGCTCTCGGCGAGGCCGAAGCCGCAGCTCTCGAAGTCCGCGGCTACTCCAACCTTGAAACGTGACATGCGCTACGTCGATGAATTTCGCCGCCCCGAACTGATCAGGAAAACGTCCGAGGAGATCCGGCATCTGGCGGATCCCGCGCGGCACTATCGATTCATGGAAGTGTGCGGCGGCCACACCCACGCGATCTATCGCTTCGGCCTGCATCAACTGCTTCCGTCGAACATCGAACTGGTGCACGGTCCCGGTTGCCCGGTTTGCGTCCTGCCGATGGGACGCATCGACGACGGGCTCGCGATTGCCGAAAATCCCGGCGTCATCTTCACCGCCTTTGGCGATATGATGCGCGTCCCGGGAACGCGCGGCAGCCCGCTGGAACATCAGTCGCGCGGCATGGATGTCCGCATCGTCTATTCGCCCGCCGACGCGTTGAAGATGGCCGTCGCGAATCCCGACCGGCACGTGATGTTCTTCGCGATCGGCTTCGAGACCACCGCACCCTCCACGGCTTTGACACTGATCCGCGCGCGGCAGCAGGGCGTACGGAATTTTTCGGTTTTCTGCAATCACGTGACGATCATTCCGGCGATCCGCGCAATTCTCGATTCGCCCGGCATGCGAATCGACGCGTTCATCGGCCCTGGACACGTCTCGACCGTGATCGGCTGCCGCCCCTATGAGTGGATCGCGAAAAACGAGCACAAGCCGATCGCCGTCTCCGGATTCGAGCCGCTCGATCTGTTGCAGGGAATCCTGATGCTGCTGCGGCAGCTCAGCGACGGCAGGGCCGGCGTCGAGAATCAATATGCGCGCGTCGTTCCGTGGGAAGGAAATCGTGCGGCGCTGAAGGCGATGAGCGACGTCTTCGAGCTGCGTCCTTATTTCGAATGGCGCGGCCTGGGATTCATCTCGCAGTCGGCCTTGCGCATCCGCGAGGAATTTTCCGAATGGGACGCTGAGCGCCGCTTCGCTGTCCCCGGCATCCGCGTCACCGATCCCAAGGCCGCGCAATGCGGCGAGGTGCTGAAGGGCGTCCTGCAGCCCGCCCAATGCAAGCTGTTCGGCAAGGAATGTACTCCTGAACATCCGGTCGGCGCGCTGATGGTGTCGGCCGAAGGCTCCTGCGCCGCGTATTTCAACTACGAACATCGCAAAGTCGCAGCCGGAGTCCCATGAGAGCATCACCCTGGGGGGCGGGTCCGCGCGCGATCCCCTGACCGCGCCGTTCGCGCCGTTCGTAGTTCGAAAAGGAACCCAACGTGACCGCACCCGCGAAAATCCGTTTCCGCGACGCCCATGTCGAAATGGCTCACGGGGCCGGCGGCAAAGCGAGCCGCCGCCTGATCGATGGACTCTTCGCTCCGCTGCTCTTCCCCGCCTCGACCGCGCCCCTCGGCGATGCCGCGCATGTCTCGATCGACGGCGCGCGCATCGCGATCACCACCGACAGCTTCGTCGTTCGTCCCCTGTGTTTTCCCGGTGGATCGATCGGCGAACTCGCCG
>JAIQFJ010000312.1 GCA_020073325.1 Terriglobia bacterium
GTGCGCGAATCGACGCGCGTGGCGACGCGGAAACTGATGCGCGACGGGAAATTCGCCTTGATCAATCCGGTGATCACATCGACGCTGGGACGCTGTGTCGCCAGCACCAGGTGCATGCCGACGGCGCGCGCCATCTGCGCCAGCCGCGTGACTGATTCTTCCACGCCTGCGCGCTCCAGCATCATCAGGTCGGCCAATTCGTCGATGACGATCAGCACGTAAGGAATCTGCTCCAGCGGCTCCTCGCCCGTTTCTTCTTCGAACAGCGAGCGCGGCTGCGCTTCGAGCTGCCGGACCTTCTTGTTGTACTGATCGATATTGCGCACGCCCTGCGACGCGAGCAGTTTCAAGCGCCGCTCCATTTCGAGCACGGCGTTGCGCAACGCGTAGGTCGCTTTCTTAGGATCGGTGATCACCGGAGTCAGCAGGTGCGGCACGCCCTCGTACGGTCCGAACTCCAGGCGCTTGGGATCCACCATGATCATGCGGACCTGGCGCGGCGTCGCTTTGTACAGGATCGACATGATCAGCGAATTGAGCATCACGCTTTTGCCGGCGCCGGTGGAACCTGCGATCAGCAGGTGCGGCATCGATTCGAGCGCGGTCACTTTGATGCGGCCGTTGATGTCTTTCCCGAGCGCAATGCTCAGCGGCGAGGTCGAATCGCGAAATTCGTCGGACTCGAGAATCTGGCGCAGGCTGATCACTTCGCGCTTCGAGTTGGGAACCTCGATGCCGACGGTCGGTTTCCCCGGAATGCGTTCGATGAGGATCGATTCGGCCTGCAGGCCGAGGCACAGGTCTTCGCTCAGGGTCGTGATGCGCGAATATTTCACGCCGGCTTCCGGCTTGAACTCGAACGTCGTCACGACGGGTCCCGGATTGATTTGCGTCACCGCGCCGTGGACGTTGAATTCTTCGAACTTCGATTTGATGCGTCCCGCGATTTCCTTCAGTTCCTGGCTGTCGTAAGCGCTGCGAGCCGGCGGCTCCTGCAGCAGTTCGGTCGACGGCAGGTGAAAATCGGCGCGCGGTTTCGACGGCGCATGGGTGTGCCGCTCATGCAGCACGGGGACGGCAGCCGTAGGAATCTCGATCGGCGCAGGCGGCTGCGGCAGCATTTCCAAAGTATGGATGGGGATGTCTTCGATCTCTGGGGTCGGATCGAAGGGCGGACGCTCATCGAGCGCGTCTACGATCGGCGGAGCTTCCACGCGCGGCTTCGAGACTTTCTGCTCGACCACTTTCGGCTCGGCGGCGTTCTTCTCCGCCAGCGCTTTGCGAAGCTCCCGCTTCTGAGCGCGTTCTTTCGCGGCGCGCGCGCGATTTTCGCGCCACGCGATCCAGCTTCTGGAGAATTTCGACGCGATCGCGCGAATCCACGCGATCGGTCCGCGGAACCAGACCGGCAGTCGCGACATCTCAAAAGTCGAGACCAGATAAATTGACACGATCCAGCAGGCGCCCGTGAAGAGCGCGGCTCCCGTCAGATTCATCGAAGCAAGAAGATAGTCCGCCAGGATCGATCCGGCCAGCCCGCCCGCCGGTATCACGCCGGCGATCGGACGCCAGGTGGTCGCCATGCCGAGCGCGGCGCACGTCGAACTGACCAGCAGAATCGCGCCGAAGGTCTTAGCCGACGGCGTCGAAATTGGAGACGAGCGGATCCACTTCCATCCCAGCAGCAGAATCAGCATGGGAATGGCGTAGGCGGCGAGTCCGAACGATTGCAGGAACAGGTCGGCGAAAAACGCCCCGATGCGTCCCGTAAGATTGGCGGCTTTGGTCGCGCCACTCACCGTGTCCCAGGAAGGGTCGAGCGGGTGATACGAAGCCAGACTGATAAAAACAAACAGACCGGCGATTAAAAACACGACGGCTAGAGCCTCGTTCAGGCGAGGGTGTGACGTGGGTCCTAGGTATTTCATCTCCCGCTGAAGCGGAAGAGGGCCAGAGCGAATACTATTATGCCAAAAACGATGCGGTACCACACAAAGAAGGACAGCGTGCGGCGGCGCAGGTAATTCATAAAGAAGCCGATGACGACCACGCCTGTGATCGCGCTGACGATGGTCCCCACCAGAAACGGCGTGTGCATTTCCGCCGGAATCCCGCCGCCGTGGCGCATCAGTTCCCACAGTTTCTTCGCGGCGGCGCCGCCGGTGATGGGCGTCAGCAGCAGAAACGAAAATCGAGCCGCAGTCTGCCGGTCCAGATTGCAGAACAGAGCGGTGGCGATGGTGATGCCGCTTCGCGAAACGCCGGGGATGACCGCCAGCGCCTGCCCTGCGCCGATCGCAATTGCGTCGCCGGTGGTGACGTGTCCCAAGTCCTTCTGGCTGCGGCCCGACCGATCCGCCACCCAGATCAGCACGCCCACCAGAATCGCCGTCGTGCCGATAACCCAGGGGCTCCGCAGGGAGGTTTCAGCTTGTTTTTCAAATAGATACCCGATGATCGCGGCGGGGACGCTGCCCAGCGCCAGCAGCCAAAGAAGGTTCCGATTCTTGCTCAGCACCGGATCGCGGCCGATGTTGAGGCCGAGGCCCTGGCCGATAATCTGGATCCACTCGCGGAAAAAATAAATGAAAACCGCGGCGAGCGTGCCGACGTGCAGCGCGATGTCGAAGGTGAGTCCGCCGTCGTCCCAACCGAGAATCCAGGGAATAATGATCAGGTGCGCGGTGCTGCTGATGGGCAGGAATTCCGTAATCCCCTGAATGATGCCGAGGACGATCGCATGAAGAAGCGGCATAGTAGATTAGGGTAGCGCGATAGCTGAGTGGAATGAAAACCGAAAGCGATAAGCTAGGATTTATGTCGTCCCAAGCGAGCCATGGGGGCCCGCCTTCCTGTTAACGATCATTCTGGCTGCGCTGGTCTGCGGCGCGGCGATCTATTCGATTCTTGCGATCTTCGCAGCGGTGCACTATCTTGGCGCGACCGCTCCGGCGCTGAAAGCCGCGGTTCCGGTCAGCATTCTGAAGCCGCTGGCGGGGCTCGATCGCGAACTGGAATCCAACCTTCGCACTTTTTTCGAGCAGGATTATCCGTCCTTCGAAATTCTCTTTGCCGTCCGCGATGCAGAAGATCCCGCGCTGGCCGTGGTCGAAAAACTGCGCGCCGAGTATCCACAAGTGCCCTCGCGCGTTGTGATCGCGGGCGAGCCGCCCTATCCCAATTCGAAAGTCTTCAAGCTCGACCTCATGATGCGCGCGGCCGCCAATGACCTTCTCGTCATGAGCGACAGCGACATCCGCGTCGAGCCGCATCTTCTGCGCTCGGTGGCGGCCGAATTTCAGGATCCGAAGCTCGCCGTCGCGACCTGCCCCTATCGCGCGATGCCGGGTCCCACTTTCTGGTCGAGCCTGGAGACCACCGGCATGAATACCGATTTCATCAGCGGAATTCTCGTCGCGCGGATGATCGAAGGCATGCGCTTCGCCGTGGGTCCGACCATCGTCGCGCGGCGCAGCGTGATCCAGGAAATCGGGGGATTCGACCGGCTGAAGGATTTTCTGGCCGAGGATTTCGTGATGGGGAAATTCGCGGCCGACGCCGGCTACGGAGTCATTCTTTCGTCCTACGTGATCGAGCATCATATCGGCTCGACGGATCTGCGTCACAATGCCGCGCACCGGCTGCGCTGGGTCCGCAGCACGCGCCGGTCGAGGCCGGCGGGATACGTCGGTCAGTTGTTCACCATGCCGCTGCCGCTGGCGTTGATCCTGTGGATGGCGGCTCCGGCATGGTGGCCGCTGTGCGTGGGCGCGATCGCGATTCGCATGGGCGCGGCGTGGATTATGTCGCGTCGCGTGCTGAAGGCGAATCTCAACTGGGCCGTTGTCCCGATCGAGGATCTAATGGCATTCGTCTTCTGGGTCGCCGGATTTTTCGGAAATACGATCGTCTGGCGGGATCGCAAATATCGTTTGCTGGCCGACGGCCGCTTCGAACTCCTGAAATAGTCCACCGTCGCTCGTCAGATCCCGGTCATCGGGCTTCGTACTTTTTCAGGATGTCCTGCCAGCGGCCCTGCGCTTCAAGGATCAATTCGCAGACTTCGCGGATCGCGCCGCTGCCGCCGGAAGCCTGAGTTACATAGTGCGCCGCGCGCTTCACCTCGGGGCGCGCGTTGGCGACGGCGATTCCCAGCGCCACGCGCCGCATGATGACGACATCGGTGAGGTCGTCGCCGGCGTAGGCGATCTGGTCCATCGGTACGCCGCTTTTCTGCGCGATTTCTTCGAGAATCGGGATTTTTTCGATGTGGCCCTGATAAACGTACGTCATCTTGACCTGGCGCGCGCGTTCTTCGGTGGCGGGCGAGACGCGTCCGCTGATGACGCCGGTCTGGATCCCGTTCCAACTGAGCCACTGGAGCGCGATGCCGTCCTGCGAGTCGAACATCTTGGTCTCGACCATCTTGCCGTCTGGGCCGGGAACGTTGATCAGGTGACCGTCGGTGAGGACGCCGTCGACGTCCATCAGGAGAAGTTTGATACGGGCGGCGCGGTCGCGGAGTTCAGATGTCATAGAGTTTCTTCAGCGCGTCGCGCTGTGCGGCGAGCAGGCGGTCGTAGATCGGCGCGAATTCGGCCCGAGGTTCGAAGGTCGCGCCGGTCGACGCGGGGATCGACGAAATATTTTCAATCGCGCCGGTCTGTTCCAGGACCCACAACGCGGCGCCGCGGCTGGACGATTCCGGTTCGGTGCACGCCGTGATCGGACGGCCGACCGCATCGGCCATCATCTGTGTCCATGCAGGCGAATGCAAGAGCGCGCCGCCGGACGCGATGATTTCCGACGGATCGCCCAGGTGCTTCGACAGAATGCCGTAGATTTCGCGAAAACGAAGCGACACGGATTCGAGCGCGGCGCGCAGGATGTCGAACGGCTCGGTGGCGAGGCTCATGCCGGTGATTGCGGCGCGGAGGTCGGCGCGCCAGTACGGCGAGCGTTCGCCCGAAAAAAACGGAAGCAGCGTCAAGCCGTGCGTGCCGGGCTTAGCGGATTCCAGGCGCGCTTCCAAATCCTTGGGAAGTTGAAGAGTTCGCTTCATCCAGGCGTAGACTTCGCCGCCGTTCGACAGCGCGCCCCCGGTGACGAAGCGCTTTTTGTCGAGACGGTAGCACCACAAACCGGGCGCGACGTCGATGCGCGGCTGTTCGAGAATCGCACGCATCGCGCCGGTGGTGCCGACCATCAGCGAAAACTTCTCTTTCCCGATCGCGCCGCAGCCGACGTTGTCGCACGCGCCATCGCCGAGCAGCGGATACCACGGGATATTTTCGAACGCCGGCCACATCTGGCGAAACTCGGGCAGCAGGCCGCAAGCGGGCTGGTCCATCCCAGCGGGATCGGCGAGCATCGCGCGATCGACCTGAACCGCGGCCAGCATTTCGGCATCGTAATCGTTCGCGTTCTGATCCCAAAGGCCGGTGGCCGAGGCCATGGATGTGGAGAGCCGCGCCTTGCCGAAGAGTTTTTCGTACAGGAACTCGGAAAACGAAAGCCATCGCCTGGTCGCGGCGAACTGGTCGGGCCTGTTCTTCGCGAGCCATAGCAGCTTCGACGGCCAGTAACTGGTATGGCGGACGCAGCCGGTGCGCACGTGCGCGTCGGGGAGTTGGGACACTTCGGCGGCGCTGCGTGTATCGAGCAGATGAAGGATCGGCAGCGTCGGTTTCCCGTTTTCGCCAACACCGAGAAAACTATGCCAGAAGGCGCTGCCGCCGATCGCGGCGATCTTCATCCCGTCGGCGTGAACCTGGCGATGCAGTTCGTCGAGGCAGTCGATGGCGAGGTCGGCCAGGGTTTCGGGATTGATCTCGACGCCGCCGTCGGCGGTGGTTTCCAAACGATACGGGAGTCGCGCGCCGTAGCCTTCCACGGGGCGCGCGGTGGAGTCGAACAGCAGGGCTCGCACCGAGGAACTGCCGGCGTCGAGACTTACAATGAATTGATCTGAAGTGCTGGAAAAGGTCGCCAAAACTATTTCTCGTTATAGCATGTTGCCTCCGGACGCTCGCGTGGTCGCGGCGGTTTCGGGAGGGCCGGATTCGGTGTGCCTGCTGCAGGTGCTGCGTGAGATCGGCGCGAATCTGACTGGGGTCGCGCATTTCAATCACAAGCTGCGCGGGGAGGAGTCGGAACAAGACGAGCGTTTTGTGGCCGCGATGTCCGCGCGTTTCGGGTTGCCGTTCTTTCGCGCCGAGGGGCAGGCGAAGAGAGGGAATCTGGAACAGGAAGCCCGGCGCGCGCGACGGGAATTTTTCGTGGGACTGATGCGCGACGGCGTGTGCGATCGCGTGGCGACGGGGCACACGCGAGATGATCAGGCGGAGACGGTGCTCTTTCGCATTCTTCGCGGGTCTGGATTGACCGGGCTCGCGGGGATTCATCCGGTCACGGAAGACGGATTCGTACGGCCGCTGATCGACGTGGGGCGCGGTCAGACGCGGGAGTTTTTGCGGTCGCGTTCGATCGAGTGGCGAGAGGATTCGTCCAACGTGGATCCTCGGTTTGCAAGGAACCGGCTCAGAAATGATTTGTTGCCGCAATTACGGCGGGAATGGAATCCGCGGATCGAGCAGGCGCTGGCGCAGTTGGGGGACCTGGCGTTCGAGGAGGAGCGGTGGTGGGAAAAGAGTGGCCCCTTGAGCGAACCTCTAGCTGGCGCGCGCGGGTCGGTTGAGTTCGATCTTGAAGCAATGCAGGCGATGCCTCGGGCAATGGCGCGCCGGGTGATCCGGCGGTCGATTCGGGAGATCAGGGGCGATCTGAGGCGGATCGAGTTCCTGCACATCGAGCAGGTTCTTGAGATGAGACAAAGCCGGTTGCGGCTGCCCGGCCTCAGCGTGACAAAATCGTTCGGCCGGGTCCGGCTGGCGATGGACGAACTGGCGCCGCTGGAGCCGGTTGAAGTTGTTGTTCCAGGTACTTACGAACAGGCGGCGATTCGATTAGAATTCGATGAAACGCCCGGGTCCGCCTGTGCTAACCTGAAGGTGGACCGAGCCGCAACCATTGTTTTACGCGGATGGAGACTTGGTGACCACTACCGTCCAGTGGGAAAATCACGCGATCATAAGCTTAAGGAAATGTTTCAATCCAGCCGCGTCCCCTCATGGCAAAGGCCGCGATGGCCGATTCTTGAAAGTAAGGGTAAGATCCTGTGGGCTCGGGACTTCGGTGTGTCCGAAGAGTGCTCGGTAGAGGACGGCTCGGGACCGGTGCTTCGTATTTGGGATCTTTCGAAGCGGTAGGCGCGTCTGATGAAGTAGTGGTTTGGGAGATGTTTCATGAATTCAAGTGTTCGTAACGCCGTCTTGTGGCTGATCATCCTGTGCCTGGTGGTGCTTGTCTGGGCCGTGTTTAAAGGCAGCAAGCCCCAGGGGGCGCATCCCCAGTTCTCGGAACTGGTGCAGGACGTGAAGTCCGGCAAGGTGGAGAGCGTCACCTTCAACAGCTCCACCGGCGACATCCAGGGCAAATTCAAAAACGGCGAAGAGTTCCACTCGGTCGCGCCGCCCCAATACAACGATTTCACGACGATGCTGCTCGATAAGGGCGTGTCGCTCAAATACGAGAAGGACAACGGCGGAAACTGGGTCTCGATTCTGGTGAATGCGATTCCGTTCGTGCTGCTGCTGGGCTTCTGGATTTTCATGATGCGCCAGATGCAGTCGGGCGGGAACAAGGCGCTGAGCTTCGGCAAGTCGCGGGCGCGGCTGCATTCGTCGCAGCAGAAGAAAGTGACGTTTAAAGACGTCGCCGGCGTCGAGGAAGCGAAGGAAGAGCTGCAGGAAATCATCGAATTTCTGCGGGAGCCGCAGAAGTTCCAGAAGCTGGGCGGACGTATTCCGAAGGGCGTGCTGCTGATCGGGTCGCCGGGAACGGGCAAGACGCTGCTGGCTCGCGCGATCGCGGGCGAGGCGAATGTGCCGTTCTTCTCGATCTCGGGTTCGGACTTCGTCGAGATGTTCGTCGGCGTAGGCGCGTCGCGCGTTCGCGACCTTTTCGAGCAGGGCAAGAAGAATGCTCCTTGCATCATCTTTATCGATGAAAT
>JAIQFJ010000313.1 GCA_020073325.1 Terriglobia bacterium
GTGACGCGCAGCTCCCCCGTCTTCCGGCCCAGGTCCAGCAACTGGAAGACATCGTGGATGTTGAGCTCCTTGAGCGGTCCCTCGATCGCCATGAGCCTAGCCCGCCGCGGTCGAGAAGATGTGCTGGAGGTCGCGCGCCGACCGCGCCCGATTCCGGGCCTCGGTCGCGAGCGGGCTCCTCGACATCTGCAGTTCGCTGCGGAAGAAGAACGACGTGTGCGGATTGATCAGCAGCAGCGCATGATGATCCTTCGTATTCGACGGAGCGATCGCCGCTCCATTCGACCCGCGCGGTTCTTCATCGAGCGGACCGTCATCGTGCGCCGCGCCGCTCGTCACCGCTTTACCGCCGTAAAACGCCTCGAGCTGATTCAGATTGACCTTCTCGATATCGCCGCCGATCGACCCTTCGCTGAAACTCAGCGCCATCCACGGCTCGAAGTGCCGGATCACGCGCGGCTGCACGTCGGGATGCTTCGACAGATAAAAATTCAACCCGTCCGCCCATGCGACCATCAGCGTCTGTAGCCACGCCGGACTCTCGCCAAACTGTTTTTTCAGGATCACCGGATCGACGAAAAGCTTCTGTCGCAGATCCTGCCAGATTTTGGATTCGCCCTCGGCCTCAGCCGTGCGCCCGAGTGAGGTGAGATAGTTCGTCTCGACCCGATTGAAGTCGTCCTCGGCCTGCGCGTAAATCATGCCGAAGACCGCGTCGGCGTCGGTCTTGCCGTGCACGTGCGCGATTCCCCAATCGTCTCGAGTAATGGTCGTCGCCCGCGCATGCTGTTCCCAGCGAGCGGCTTCCTGCCCAAACGCCAACGAGGCACCGATCAGCAGCAAGAATGTCTTCATGATTTGGCCCAGTCGTTACTATAACGCGAGCCTATGTGGGGCCGGCAGCCTTGCCGGCTGAGGTTTTCTATCGGCCACCAAGCCCGATCCAAACAACTCTTATCGGGCGTTCATCCGCGGCCATCTCTTCAACCGCAGACTATTGAACACGACGGTCACCGAACTCATCGCCATCGCCGCGCTCGCGATCACGGGATTCAAAAATCCCGCAGCCGCCGCCGGAATCGCGACGACGTTATACGCCAGCGCCCAAAAAAGATTCTGCCGCATGACGCGCCAGGCCGCGCGCGACAACGAAATCGCCTGCCCGATCCCGTCGAGGTCCGCCCGCAGCAGCGTCACGTCGCCCGCTTCGATCGCGATATCCGTCCCCGACCCCATCGCGAAGCCGATCTCCGCCTGCGCCAGCGCCGGAGCATCGTTGATCCCGTCGCCGACCATTGCAACCACGCGACCCTCTCCCTGCAATCGCCGAATCTCCTCGACCTTTCCCTCCGGCAGCACCCCCGCCACGACGCGCTCGATCCCAACCTCGTCCGCGATCCGTCGAGCCGGCCTCGGCTGATCGCCCGTCAGCAGGACAATCTCGACACCGATCCGCCGCAGCCGGTCGATTGCTTCACGGGCGCCCTTGCGCACCGGGTCGCTCACTTCGATCTGCCCGCGCATCGCGCCGTCGATCGACACCGCGATTCCGTCGCCCTCGCCTCCGGCAAACGCCGCGTTGCCGACGCGCACGCGTCGATTCTCCACGGTCGCCTCGACGCCGCGCCCCGGTGTCGCCTGAAAATCCGAAACTCCCGGCGCCACCAGACCGCGCGATTCCGCATACGCGACGATACTCCGCGCTAAAGGATGTTCCGACCTGCTCTCGGCCGACGCCGCCAGCCGCAGCGCGTCATCGTCGATCTCCGCGCGCGTCACCCGCGGATGTCCTTCGGTCACCGTGCCGGTCTTATCCAGCACCACCGTATCGACGCGCCGCAATTTTTCGAGCGTCTCGCCGCCTTTGATCAGCAACCCCATCGACGCCCCGCGCCCGGTCGCGACCATCACCGCCGTCGGCACCGCCAGCCCCATCGCGCACGGACACGCGATGATCAGCACCGCGACTGCCGTCACCGCCGCTTTGGTCGCGCCCGCGCCCGCCAGCATCCATGCGCCGAACGTGAGCAGCGCCAGCACAACGACGGTCGGCACGAAAATTCCGCTGATCTTATCTGCCAGCCTTTCGATGGGCGCACGCGACGCCTGCGCCTGCCGCATCAGATTGACGATCCGCGCCAGCATGCTCGCTTCGCCGAGCGTCGTCGCGCGATAACGGAAACTCCCGCTCGCGTTCACCGTCCCGCCGATGACCGTGTCGCCCGGCTTCTTCGCCACCGGCGCCGGCTCGCCCGTCAGCATCGATTCATCGACGTAGCTCAACCCGTCGACAACCTCGCCGTCCACCGGCAATTTTTCGCCCGGCCGCGCGACGATCACGTCGCCGCGCCGCACCTGCGCCACTGCAATGTCGCTCTCAACGCCTTCGCGCGAAACGCGAGCCGTCGGCGGCTGCAAAGCAACCAGCTTCCGTAACGCGCTGGTCGTCTGCCGCTTCGCCCGGGCCTCCAGCGCCCGCCCGCTCACCACGAACGCCAGAATCAGGATCGCCGCTTCGTAGTACACATCCGTCGACAACCCGCGCGCTTCGAAAAATCCGGGCGCGATCGTCACCAAGACCGAGTACGAAAATGCCGCCCCCGTACCGAGCGCCACCAGCGTATTCATGTCGCTCGATCCGTGCCGCGCCGCGCTCCACGCGCCGACGAAGATTCGCCGCCCCGACCACATCATGACGAAGAGTGTCACGGCCAGCAGCGTCCAGCGCACGTACGGATCGTGCATCGCATGCATCGAAAAATACATCGCGCCCGCGCCCAGCACGAGGCTGACGATCGCCTTCACCGCCAGTTCGCGCGCCTCGGCGACCTGCGCACGTTCACGCTCTTCCTGTTCTTCGAATGCCGATTTGCCGGCCGCGGGAAGCTCCGCGTCGTAACCCGTGTCGAGAATCGCCTCGACCAGCGCCGCCGGCTTGGTCGCCGCCGGATCGAACGCGATGGTCGCCTCGGCGGTCATCAGATTCACCGCCGCCTGCTTCACTCCCGGCGATTGCTCCAGCGCCTTCTGCACATGCGCCTGGCAAGCCGCGCAGCTCATTCCGCCGACGTGAATCCGGACCGTTTCCGTCATTCTGATTTGCGCGCCTCGAAGCCGATCTTCGTCACTGCCTCGATCACCGCGCCCTCATGCGACGCGTCGGTGGTGACTTCAGCCGACCCAACCTGCACATCGTTGACGCTGACGCCCTCGACCTTTTCGAGCGCCTTCCGCACCCGCTGCACGCAACCCTGACAATGCATTCCTTCGATGGCGACTTTCATATCTCCATGTTAGATGACCTCACCCGGCCAGCCGTCGCAGCAGCGCCGCGGCTGCGCGAACATCCTGCGTCCATTGATCGCGATCCGCCCCCTCGCGTTCGATGTTCACCGTCCCCGCATACCCGATTCGTTTCAACGTTTCGACAAACCGCCCGATCCCCACGGCTCCTTCGCCCAGCCTTCGCTCGCGCCCCAACGCCCCGGTCGACGAGCGCGGCGGCCAGTCTCCATCCTTCGCATGCACCGACACCACATGCGGCGCGAGCATCTCCAGCGCCTCGATCGGATCGCCGGTGCCGTAAAGAATCATATTCGCCGGATCGAAATTGATCTTCAGATTCCCGCGACCCGTATCGTCGAGAAAGCGCAGCAGCACATCCGCCGGTTCCTGCCCTGTTTCGAGCGCGAACGTCTGGCCGTTCGCCGCCGCATGATCGCAGATGCGCCGCACCGTGTCGCGCACCGCGATGTAATCTCCGTCGGACCGGTCGTCCGGCACAAACCCGATATGACACGCAATTCCGCCGACGCCCAACTGCGCGGCAAAATCGCTCACCTCGCGCGTCCGGGCTTCGCGCGCGGCCCGCGTGGACTGCGGAATGAACCCGACCGTCTGCTTCACTGTCGGGATGTCCGCATAACTCTCGCCTTCGAAAGCACACACAACGGTCGCCAGTCGAAATCCGTCCAGTGCCGATCTCCATTGCTCGACAAACGCCGGCGTCAGTGCGATCCCGCCACGGATCCCCAACTGTCCGCACTCGACACCCAGCGACCGGATCCCGGCCATCTCATGGCGTCCTGCCCAGAACATCACGCCGATTTCCATGCGCCTCGCTTCCTCGCCTCGATCACCGCCAGCGCCAGCCGCACAGCTTCGGCGGATGCTTCGGGCCGGCATCGCTCCGGCTCGCGCCCGGTCCGCACGCATTCGGCGAAATACGCGATCTCCTCCGCGAATGGATCGCGCGACGGAGGCGGCTCATCGTTGAAGCTGTACTCCATCGTCGCGCGCGATCCCACGACGCGATACTTCATCGTGATCGGGAATTTTCCGGGATGCCAGCCACCGACCACCTCGACCGCGAATCCGTCGTAGCCGAGGCGCGCCTTGATGAGATCCCCGCTCCCCGACGCCTCGATCTCGCACGGCCATCCGAACAGCGCGAGCACCATATCGAAGTCGTGAATCAGCAGATCGAGCACCGCGCCGCCGGTCTCCCACTTCATCCACTCCGGACGCTCGCAGCGGCGGCGAAACGTGGCCAGGCACGGTTCGCCGAAATCGCGATCCATCAGCGCGCGGTATGCCGGGAAAAATCGCAACACATGACCGACCATCAGCACGCGGCCTGCGCGCTTCGCCTCTTCGATCATCCGCTCGCATGCCGCGACCGTCGGAGCCATCGGCTTTTCGACCAGCACATGCTTGCCCGCCCGCAACGCGCGGATCGCCGCCTCTTCGTGCAGCGGAGTGGGCAGGCACAAATCGACCGCCTCGACGCGCGGATCGGCGAGTGCCGAATCGATGTCGGGGTATCGCTCGATGCCGGATAAATCGAGAGGCTCGCCGGGCAGATTGCCGGTCCCGGCGTGTTCCCGCCTGCTGACGATCGCCACTTCAACCCCAGGCATTTTTCGCCACGCCCGCAAATGCACGCCGCCCATGAATCCGAGCCCGACGACCGCGATCCGCATCCCCTTGGATGATCGCATGTGAACCCATGTGGGGCGGGTCGGCAAGACCCGCGAGCCGGTCGCCAGACCGGCTGCGGCTTTTTCGGTCAAGCGACCGCATAACCAAACCCCAGCCGGTTTGACAACCGGCTTGCGGGTCAACGACCCGCCCCACATATCGTCTAACTGTAATGCAGGTTGTCTGCTTTCCATGCTCATTTCCAGCGAGGAAGGCGGGCCGTAACACGTGGTTCATCCACCTTCGCTATGCTTTTGAGGTAGCAATGCAATCCTTCGACATGATCGTCCTCGGGTCTGGCCCTGCCGGACAGCGCGCGGCCATTCAAGCCGCGAAATCGGGAAAACACGTCGCCGTGGTCGAAAAGGCGCAATGCGTCGGCGGCGTCTGCATCAACACCGGGACCATCCCCAGCAAGACCATGCGTGAAGCGGTGATGCACTTTTCCGGTTACAGCTACCAGAACATCTACGGCGTCAATTACCGCGTGAAGGAAAAGATCTCCATGGCCGATCTCGCCTTCCGCGTCCAGCACGTCATCAAGACCGAAATCGACGTCACCGTCGCGCAGCTTTCGCGCAACAATGTCGAGGTGCTGTTCGGCGCGGCGACTTTCGTCGACCCGCACACCGTCCGCGTCAATCAGCCGCAGGGCTTCGTCGAAATCCAGGGCGAAAACATTGTCATCGCCACCGGAACCACGCCCGCCGCCTCCACCAAAGTGCCCATCAACGGCCGCAATATTCTGAACAGCGATCAGGTCCTCTCGATGTGCGACATTCCGAAAACCCTGATTGTCGTCGGCGGCGGCGTGATCGGTGTCGAGTACACCTGCATGTTCGCCACGCTCGGCGTGCGCGTCATCCTGATCGAAAAGCGGCCGCGGCTGCTCGAGTTCGCCGATCAGGAAATCGTCGAGGCGCTGTCTTACCATTTGCGCGACAACCGCGTCACCCTGCGGCTGAACGAAGAAGTTTCGAGCGTCGAAGAGACTCCCGAAGGCGGCGTGGTGGCGAATCTCGAAAGCAAGAAGAAAATCGCCGGCGACGCGCTGCTCTATGCCGTCGGCCGCCAGGGCAACATCGCCGAACTGAATCTTGGCGCGGCCGGAATCGAGGCCGACAATCGCGGCCGCATTCCGGTCGACGCGGATTATCGCACCAAAGCTCCGCACATTTTCGCGGTTGGCGATGTGATCGGTTTTCCGAGCCTCGCGTCGGTTTCGATGGAACAGGGCCGCATCGCCGCCGCGCACGCGTTCAACAAGCCGGTGCATTCGAACCCGGCGACGTATCCCTACGGCATTTACACCATCCCCGAAATTTCCTTTATCGGAAAAACCGAGGAGCAGCTTACCGATGAAGACGTGCCCTACGAAGTCGGCGTCGCGTATTACCGCGAAATCGCGCGCGGCCAGATCCGCGGCGATACCACGGGACGCTTGAAAATCATCTTCCATCGCGAGACAAAGGAATTGTTGGGCATCCACATCATCGGCGAAGGCGCCAGCGAGCTGCTGCACATCGGCCAGGCTGTGCTGATTCTCAAAGGAACGGTCGAGTATTTCGTCGACACCGTGTTCAACTATCCGACTTTGGCCGAGTGCTACAAAGCGGCGGCCTTCAACGGCCTGAACAAACTCGCACGATTTTAAAGCCCCGCCAGTGATGGCGGGGGTACGGAGCAGAAATGCCACGAAGCATCGGAGTCGTCATCAGCGAACACATCAGCTTCGGCGTGGTCGACGAAAACCACGTCGCCGGAACCACAAGCCGCTATCCCGCCGAAGGCAGCGGCGCCGACCAGATCCGCGGCATGCCCACCGAAGACCTGGTCCGCGTCCAGGCCGACGAAATCAAGGCGCTGGCCGAAGGCGAACCGGTCGACGCCATCGGGCTCGCCTATCCCGGCATCGTCCATGGCGGGGTGATTCAGGACTCCCCCAATCTCCATCAGCTCAAAGGATTCTCCGTGGTCGACGCGATGCGCGAAGCCCTCGCCGTCCGCGGCATCCATGCGCGCATTGCAGCCTTCAACGACGCCGATGTGGTGGCTTCGGGAATCGCCGCCGCGCATGGCAAGCTCGACCAGCTGGTCCGCGTCTGGACCCTCGGCAACGGAATCGGCTTCGGCCGCTACCCGGTGACGGAAGGGATTTGGGAGGGCGGCCACATCGTGGTGTCGCTCGACCCGAACGAGCGCTTTTGCGGCTGCGGCGGAATCGGGCATCTGGAAAGCATCATGGGCCACCGCGCCATGCGCCTGCGCTTCCTCGACATGGAACCGGAAGAGGTGTTTGCCGCCGCCAAGGCCGGCGGCAACCCGCGCTGCGCCGAATTCGCGATCCTGTGGCATCGCGCCCTGGCGGCGGCGACCGCATCCAGCATCCACATGAGCGGTCCCGGCAAGTTCTACATCACCGGGCCGAACGCGAGGTTCGTCAACGTGGCCTTCCTGAACCGCTGCGTGCAGGATATGGTCAAGATGAGCCCGCTGCAAGGCTATGTATTTGAAATTGTGGAGAAAAGCGACGAAATCGCGCTGATCGGAGCGGTCGTAAACGCGCGCCGCGCATCATGATGTTATAATCATCGTGATGCGGACCACGGTGAATCTGCCGGATGATGTCTACGAAGCGGCCCGGTCGGTCGCACAGTTGGAGGACATTTCACTCGGTGACGCGATCGCCGAATTAGTCCGTCGAGGGCTGCGGCCACCGATCGGAATCGATACGAGCGGTGTGTTCCCGATGTTCATTCTTCCCCCCGGTACGCCGCCGATCACGCTCGAGCAGACGCTTGCCGCTGAAGACGAAGACGATTGAGACCTTATCTTCTGGATGTCAACGTTCTGCTGGCTCTTGCGTGGCCCGTGCATGTCCATCATCCGACGGTCCTGCGATGGTTTGCGCAAAATGCGAAGGAAAACTTTCGTACCTGTCCCATGACGCAAGCGGGCTTCGTCCGGATCTCGTGCAATTCCAGCTACTCACCGGTGCGCATGCCGCCGGCCGACGCAACCTCGCTTCTCGACCGGATCCTGGCTCTCCGAGGACACCAAT
>JAIQFJ010000314.1 GCA_020073325.1 Terriglobia bacterium
TGATGGTCGACATCCGGCCCGATCTGCTGCAGGCCAAAGGACTCGCCCCGGGGGACGTTGTCACCGCGGTGACGCAACAGAACCTCATTCTGCCGGCGGGCACTTCGAAGATCGGGCAGTTCGAATACGACGTGGATCTGAACGGCAGCCCGACGCGCGTGGCCGAGCTGAACGACATGCCCATCAAATCCGTGAAGGGCACCACGATTTATATTCGCGATGTGGCCAACGTGCGCGACGGATTTTCGCCGCAGACCAACATCGTGCGCCGCGACGGCCAGCGGGGCGTGCTGCTGACCATCATGAAAGTCGGCCAGGCCTCGACGCTCGATATCGTGTCCGGCGTGCGCGAGGCGCTGCCGCGGATCGCGTCCACGCTGCCGCCCGAATTGAAGATCGATCCGATCGGCGATCAGTCCCTGTTCGTGCGCGCGTCGGTGAACGGCGTCGTCCGGGAAGCCATCATCGCGGCGTGTCTTACGGCCATCATGATCCTGTTGTTCCTGGGAAGCTGGCGCAGCACGCTGATTATCGCGGTGTCGATTCCGCTGTCGATCCTCACTTCGATCTGCATCATGAGCGCGCTGGGCGAAACCATCAATATCATGACGCTCGGCGGGCTGGCGCTGGCGGTCGGAATTCTGGTCGACGACGCGACCGTCACCATCGAAAACATCGAGCGCAACTTCGAGCACGGCAAGGGATTGCACGAAGGAATCCTGGACGGCGCCGCGCAGATCGCGGTTCCGGCGCTGGTTTCCACGCTGTGCATCTGTATCGTGTTTTTGCCGATGTTCTTCCTGACCGGCGTCGCAAGATACTTGTTCGTGCCGCTGGCGGAAGCGGTGGTGTTCGCGATGCTCGCCTCGTATGTGCTGTCGCGAACGCTGGTGCCGACGCTTGCGATGTACATGCTCAAGGGCGGCGGCCACGAAGTGCACGAGCCCGCGGCGTGGAATCTTCCGGCCCGTTTCCAGCGCGGCTTTGAGCGCGCATTCGAAAAATTCCGCGACGGATATCACGACATGCTGGAAGCGTGCATCCGGCATCGCGGCTGGTTCGCGCCCATCTTCCTGGGCCTGTGCGCGGCGGCGTTCCTGCTGCTGCCCTGGCTCGGCCAGGATTTCTTTCCCGCCACCGACGCGGGCCGCTTCAACCTGCATTTCCGCGCCAAGACCGCGACCCGCATCGAAGAAACCGCGCGCATCGGCGACAATGTCGAAGCCGCCATCCGCCGCGTCATCCCGGCGCGCGAGCTGGTCAGCATCATCGACAACGTCGGACTGCCTTATAGCTCCGTCAACATGACGTACAGCACGTCGTCGCCGATCGGAACGATGGACGCCGACGTGATGGTGACGCTGGCCGAGAATCACCGGCCGACAGAAGATTATGTGCGCGAGCTGCGCACGCGGCTTCCGCGGGAATTTCCAGGCGTTTCGTTCTATTTCATCGCGGCGGATATCGTCAGCCAGATTCTCAACTTCGGTTTGCCGGCGCCGATCGACGTGCAGGTCAGCGGCCCGGCGTTTGAGGAGAATCACCGCTTCGCCACGAATCTGCTGGAGCAACTGCGCACGGTTCCGGGCGCCACCGACCTGCGCGTCCACCAGGTGTTCGATCAGCCGAAGCTGCACATCAACGTCGATCGGACCAAGGCACAGCAAAGCGGATTCTCGCAGCTCGATGTCGCCAGCAATATGCTGATCTCGCTGAGCGGCAGCTTTCAGACGCAGCCCGAGTTCTGGCTGGATCCGAAAAACGGCGTGACGTACAACGTGGTCACGCAGGCTCCGCAGTTCACGCTGACGTCGCTGCGCGACCTGGAAAATATTCCGCTGACGGGAGCGAAAGCGTCGCGCCCCGAAATCCTGGGCGACATCGCGACCACCGCGCGCGGGGCCGGCATGGCCGTGGTTTCGCACTACGACATCCAGCGCGTCATCGATATTTACGGCGCGGTGCAGGATCGCGACCTGGGCGGAGTGGCCGCCGAAGTACGCCGGATCGTCGACGCGAATCGCGGAAAGCTCCCGCGCGGATCGCAGATCAAGGTACGCGGACAGATTGAGACGATGCAGAGCTCGTTCCAGGGCCTGCTCGGCGGACTGGTGCTGGCGATCATGCTGGTCTACCTGCTGATCGTGGTGAACTTCCAGTCGTGGCTGGATCCGTTCATCATCATTACCGCGCTGCCGGCCGCGCTGGCCGGAATCGTGATTTTCCTGTTCGTTTCGAAAACGACGCTGAGCGTCCCGGCGCTGATGGGCGCCATCATGAGCGTGGGCGTCGCGACGGCGAACAGCATTCTGGTGGTCAGCTTCGCCAAAGAGCGGTTCGCGGAAAATAACGACCCGGTGCGCGCCGCCGCAGAGGCCGGCTATACGCGCTTCCGGCCCGTTCTGATGACCGCCATCGCGATGATCATCGGCATGGTGCCGATGGCGATGGGCCTGGGCGAAGGCGGCGAGCAGAACGCTCCGCTGGGCCGCGCGGTCATCGGCGGACTGATGTTCGCCACGGTTGCTACCCTATTCTTTGTACCCACCGTTTTCAGTCTGCTCCACCGGCGGCGGGCTTCCTGAGTCAAATGAATCGCACTGTTAAAGTTCTCCTGATTTTCGTCGCGATCGGCGTGCTGGCTGGATTCGTGGTGGTGCGCGGAATCAACGCGCGCATTAAAGCGTCGGCCATCGTCAAGCAGGAAACGCTCGACCTGGCGATTCCCAGCGTTTCCACGATCAGCCCCAAACACGGAGCGTCGAAGGACGAAATCGTACTGCCGGGCAACATGATGGCGTTTATCGACGCGCCGATATACGCGCGTACCAGCGGATACTTGAAAAAGTGGGGCGCCGATATCGGCCAGCACGTGAAGGCAGGCCAGCTTCTGGCGGAAATCGAGTCGCCGGAAATCGACCAGCAGCTTTCGCAGGCGCGCGCGGATCTCGCCACCGCCGAAGCCAACCTGAAACTTTCCCAAATCACTGCCACCCGCTATCAGGAGCTTCTCAAGCTGGATGCCATCTCGCGGCAGGAAACCGACACCGCCGTGGGCGATTTCGAAGCGAAGAAGGCGATTTTGGCTTCCGGCAAGGCGAACGTCAGCCGCCTGGAACAACTCGTCAGCTTCGAAAAAGTCACCGCGCCGTTCGACGGAGTCATCACGGCGCGCAATACCGACATCGGCGCACTGATCAATGCCGGCAGCGGCGCCACCGCGCAGGAGCTTTTTCACCTGGCCGCCACCGATAAGTTGCGCGTCTTCATCAGCGTCCCGCAGATGTATTCGCAAGCCGCCGGGCCGGGCGTCACAGCGGACCTGACGCTCGCGGAAATGCCTAGCCGCCGTTTTGCGGGCAAGGTCGCGCGGACCGCTCAATCGATCGACGCGACCACGCGAACGCTGCTCACCGAAGTCGACATCGATAACAGGTCAGGAGTCCTGCTGCCGGGGTCTTACGTTCAAGTCCACATCAGGCTGCCTCATGGCGCGACCGCGCTGGTCCTGCCCGTGACGGCTTTGATTTTCCGCTCCGAAGGGATGCAGGTCGCGGTGGTGCGCGACGGGAAAGCCGAACTGATTCCCGTGACGCTCGGCCGCGACTTCGGTACCGAGGTCGAAGTGACCAGCGGTATCACGGAGCAGGACGCGGTGATCAACAATCCTCCGGATTCGTTAACTGCGGGAGGCCAGGTGCGCGTCGAGCCGGCGGGCGGGGAACGTTAGCGCCGATAGCCGCGAACGTAGGGACGCCCGTAGTAGTGACGCGGCGCCGCCCAGTATCCGGCACGCCACACGCGCCGCGGCCCGACGTAATAGTAATAGCCGTTGACCCACGTATATCCCAGTCCAGGCGCGGGCGTCGCATAATAGACCGGCGGAGGCGGCGGCGCGACCGGTATTCCGACGCCCACACCGACAAAAACGCGCGGTCCCGCAAACAGGGAGCTTCCCGCCAGCAACAGTGTTCCAATCAGTTTTTTCATGACTTTCGTCCTCCTGCATGGTCTGGATGCAAACGTCTCGCCAGAGGTAAGCAATTGAAAAATAGACCTGAATTGGGACTCGCTCTGGCCGATGACCACCGCGCGCGGTGGTTTTCAGCCAATTGCTTCAATGTGCGGCGATCCCGCCTTTTGCCTTGACCTTTTTCAGCAGGAATAAAAGAGGGAGGCACGCGAAACATGCGACGGCCATGTAGCGCAGATCGTCGACGTAGGAATAGATGGTGGCCTGCTGATTCAGGACATTCTCGATCATCGCGTAGGCCCGTAGCATCGCCTGCCGGGGACCGCCATGCTGCAGCATCAGCCCGTGCAGCGCGTTATAGGCCTGGCGGAACGGCTCGCGATGCGTGATGTAGCGGCTCAAGTCGGCACGATGCACCTGCTGATGCCGTGCGATCAGGGTGTCGACCACTGAAATTCCGATGCTGCCGCCGAGATTCCGCAGCAGATTGAACAGGCCGGTGGCATTGCCGATCTGTTCGTTCGCCAGAGTGCCGACGGCGGTGGTCGATAAAGGCACAAACACCATGCCCGCGGCCATGCCGCTCAAAACGATCGGCCAGGTGAGCGACCATTGCGAGATGTCGAGCGTCATGCCGGCCATCCACATCGCCGTGACGCCGAACAGGCTGAACCCGGTGGCCATCAGCCAGCGATTGTCCAGGCGGTTCGACAATACCGCGACCACCGGCATGATCAGCACCGCGCCGATTCCGCGCGGACTCACCGCCAGGCCCGCCGCCCACGCCGTGTATCCCAGCAGCGTTTGATAAAACAGGGGAAGAATCGTGATGATGCCGTAAATCACGCCGCCGAAGATCGCCATCATCAGGCATCCGGTCGCGAAGTTGCGGTTCTTGAAGACACACAGATCCACCAGAGGATGCCCGGCGGTTAGTTCACGAATCAGGAATGCCGCCAGCCCGACGATCACGGCAACCATCGCAAACTTGATCCGCGGCGATCCGAACCAATCTTCTTCCTGGCCTTTGTCGAGCATATACTGCAGCGCGCCGATCCATACCGCCAGCAATCCCAGCCCGATTCCATCGATTCTTCCCGGGCGCGCGCGCCGGATGTACGGCGGATCCTGGACGAAGCGCATGATCATCAGGATCGCCAGCATGCCGACCGGAATGTTGATGTAAAACGCCCATCGCCACGAATATTGATCGGTCAGATATCCGCCGAGGGTCGGCCCGAGCACCGGCGCCACCACCACGCCGAGTGCGAACACCGCCATCGCCGAACCGCGTTGCGAGGACGGAAAACTCTCCAGAAGAATCGCCTGTGAAATCGGCTGGAGCGCTCCGCCGCCCGCGCCTTGCAGCGCCCGCGCCAGCAGGATCAACCCAAGCGACGACGCCGCGCCGCACAGAAACGACGACACCGTGAACAGGCTGATGCAGAACAGCAGGAAATTTCTTCGTCCGAAGCGGCGCGCGAACCAGCCGCTAGCCGGAAGGATCACCGCGTTCGCCACCAGGTAACTGGTCAGGACCCAGGTGGCTTCGTCGGTGCTGGCGACAAGGCTCCCGGCGATGTGCGGCAGCGCCACCGACGCGATGGACGTGTCGAGCACTTCCATGAAGGTCGGCAGAATCACCGCGGCGGCGATCCACCACGGGTTACAGTCGGGACACCACTCGTCCAGCGGACTTTGTTCGTCCGGCATCCGCCGAAACGAGGCACACGCAGGGCCAATCTGAAACGGACGCGCCGGGCGCGAATCGATCCTTTGTGCAGAGCCTTGCCGCTCAGGTGATCTGGCTGTTTGTCCTCGCAATTCCCATTGCTTGCGTGGCCTGGACGGTGACACACGAAGAGATCTTTCGCGAGCCGCGCGAATATTGCCGCGACTGCAGCCAGAGCTGCCCGCAGTGGTATCGTCGCAAATTTTTCTACGTGTTCACGTGCGAGTACTGCTTCAGCCACTCCGTAACGTTGCTGTTGCTCGTGCTGACGCGTTTCAGGCTACTGCTGGACGACTGGCGCGGTTACCTGCTCGCATTGTTCGCGCTGGTCTGGATCGCGAATCTCTACATGAGCGTGTTCGGACATCTCAGGCTCGACATTAAGAGCACGCGCGTCGAGATTCAGGAAAAGGAAAAGGAACTCGAATCGGATAAGATCGACAGGTGATCGTCACACGCGACGCCTGCCGGGATTTTACCCGATCCTCGAAGATCGAGTGGCTCGAGACCAATGGTACCGGCGCATTCGCGATGGGGACCGTCGCCGGAGCGAACACGCGCCGCTATCACGGGCTGCTGGTCGCGTCGCTTCGCCCGCCGGTCGATCGCCACGTTCTGCTCGCGCGTGTCGAAGAAGAAGTGAACGGCTGCGCGCTGGGCGCGTCGCAGTATCCGGGGACGGTAGCGCCGCGCGGATTTGAATTTCTCGAGCAATTCGATTCACATCCGTGCGCGACGTGGCGCTATTCCGCGGGCGGCGTGCGGCTTGAAAAACAGGTGTATCTGGTGGACGGCCATCAAGCCGTGGTGATCCGCTATCGCGCCGATCGCGCAACGACTCTGCGGGTGCGGCCGTTTCTTGCTTATCGCGATTATCATTCGCTGGCGCACGCGCGCGCCGACGTTTCGAGCGGACTTCCGCGCATTGAATTTCATCATGGCGGACGATTTGAGGAAAGCGCGAACTGGTATTACAACAACGAATATCTGGTGGAGCTCGATCGCGGCCTCGATTTTCGCGAGGATCTGTTTACTCCGGGCGTCATCGTGCTCGATTTGATTCCCGGTGAGTGGAGCACGATTTGCGCGTCGATCGAAGGACCGTTCGCCGCCGAGCCCTCGCCGCGCGACGATCCGTTCACGGTGCGCCGCGCGGACGGCAGGCCAACCATCATTGCGGGTTATCCCTGGTTCACGGACTGGGGTCGCGACACGATGATCAGCCTCCGCGGCCTGCTGATCGCGCGAGGCCGCCACGCAACGGCTCGCGAAATCATCGAAGGATTTTTGGAGCACGCGAATCGCGGGATCATTCCGAATCGCTTCCCGGACGCGGGCGAGACTGCGGAATACAATACCGCCGACGCGACGCTGTGGATGTTTCAAGCCGTCCGCGAACTGGGGGATCGAACATTTTTCGAAAGAACGTTCTATCCAGCCGCGAAGGAAATCATCGACTGGCACTTTCGAGGCACGTGGTACGGCATCGGCGTCGATCCCGAGGATCACCTGCTGCGCGCGGGTACCCCAGGCACGCAGCTTACCTGGATGGACGCGAAGGTGGGCGATTGGGTGGTGACGCCTCGCCACGGCAAGCCGGTGGAGATCAACGCGCTGTGGCACGGCGCGCTATCGCTGATGGCCGAGTGGGGCGACGCGAGCTATCAGCGCGAAGCCGATGTGGTGAAGCAGAGTTTTCGCGAAAGATTCTGGAATGCCGATCGTGGATGCCTGTATGACGTGCTGACGGAGCAGGGTCCGGTAGCGAAGTCTCGCCCGAATCAAATCTTAGGAGCGCATCTGCTCGAACCGGACCAGCAGCGAGCCGTGGTTCGCGCAGTCGAGCGTGAATTGTTGACGCCCGCAGGATTACGCACGCTCGCGCCAGGCGATCCGGAATATAAGGGACGCTATCAAGGCTCGCCGCTCGAGCGCGACGGCGCTTATCATCAGGGCACGGTGTGGCCGTGGCTGATCGGCCCGTTTGTCGACGCTTATCTCGCCGCGCTGGGTAGCACGGACGAAAATCTGGAATATTGCGCATCGCTGGCCGATCGCGTCGAGTCCGCGGGCGGCGGATGCCTTGGATCGATCGCCGAAGTGTACGACGGCGACGAGCCGCAGCGCGCCGGCGGATGTCCCGCGCAGGCGTGGAGCGTCGCGGAGGTCTGGCGCGTGCGTGCGCGGCTCGCCGGGGCTCAGCGCGCGAAGTAGCGAAGGGCCTGCTCGATCGCCGTGTGATAAACGTCGGCGATGTGGGGATCGGCAACATGCGGATCGGTTTTGCGGACGCCGCGAAGCACCTCCGCCGTGGCGGGCTTCCAGGCTCTGC
>JAIQFJ010000315.1 GCA_020073325.1 Terriglobia bacterium
CACGCGATGGCTCCGCTGTAGCGAGCAGAAATCCGCACTGCTCCACCGCGGTGTTCGATGCTGACGATCTCATAGTTCGCCAGCCCGATCACGGCTTCTGAGTCCATGGAAACATCCTCCTTAGCTTATGTTTCAGCTAAAGAGTCGGCTCACTGCCCCCGTTTTCGATGAAGAGCCCAAACATGCTGGGCTTTTCTTCAGCGGCTCGAAGCCACAGGCCTGCAGGGCGTGGCTGTAGATCGAACGCGTAATGTCCTGGCGCGCCAGGAGTCTCAGAGACAACCGATACCGGAACCCGTGATGAGATTGGGCGTCATCGGGTGCCCGGCGCCGAGCGGCGATCACTGGCCGCACTGGGCACTCGAGCTCCTTTTCAGAATCGATGCCGGAGTGCTCGCCGCATTGAAAACGGCACGCGTAACTACCGCGCTTGAGACAAAGCACGATAGCGGTGAACGGGCGCGGGCATGGTGGAATCCGCGCCGCGCACGCTCTTCCAGATGATCTCATTGAGCTCCCTCATCGGAGCCTCATCGTAGTCCTCGAAATCCATCTTTGAGCTGGCCCTCGCGCCGACCGATTTCGCCGTGTTCTTCGCGTTCAGATCCACTTCGGCCGGCAGCACATTGAACGGCGTTGGATTCGCTGTCACATCGAAGGAAGCGTACAGCGGCATCGCAGCGGCATCGTACTGGCTCATTGGAGGCATCCCCAGAAGCAGTTCCATCGAACGCACAAAGGAACTGGTCGTGTAGAGCGTGCTATCCACCATCCCGCGCTTCACGTAGGGGCTGACCACCAATCCGACGGTGCGCCGCGCATCCACGTGATCCGGCCCATCCTGCGCGTCGTCTTCGATGATAAAGATCGCGGTCTTCGCCCAATACTTGCTGTGCGAGACCCGATCCACCAATCTGCCGATGGCCAGATCGTTGTTCGCCACCATCGCCACCGGTGTGAACGCGCCGGGCTGTGTCCCTCGAGTGTGGTCCTCGCCGAGGCTCATCACCATGAAATTCGGCAGGCGCTGCGCCGGATCCGTATCGTCGAAATGCTTCTCATAATCGGCGAATTCTTTCAGGAACACGTCCACGTTCTCGGTATCGCGCATGTTCCCCAGCTTGAACTGCGGCGATACATGGCCCCACAGCCCATCCACGCCCTTCGCCGCCTGCATCGTCTTGCCGTCGCTTGCGCGCCGCGCATATTCGCCGTAGCTGCGATACGTCAGGCCTTTGCGACGCGCCAGATCCCATAGATGTCCCGCCGAGGGAACATAGGCCGCCGTCTCTTCCGCTTTGCTGTGCCCGCCGTAATCCGGCGGCCAGTACTTCTCGTTGTAGTCCGTTGCGTAAGCCGAGTTCGACCACGAATGCCCGTCCACGCTCACTTCGCCATCGGCGTACAGGTTGTCGAGCAGCACATATTGGTCCACCAGCGCGTGCTGATTCGGCGTCACGTTCTTGCCGAAGATCGTCAGCCGCGAATCGCCGTTGCCTTTGGCGATATCGCCGAACACCTGGTCGTAGGTGCGGTTCTCTTTGATGATGTAAATGATGTGCTCGATCGGCGAACCGGCGCCCACTTCGCGAGGAATCACCGACGGAGCCTTGGGCGCGCGCGCCAGCGTCAACTGCGAATCTTCGTAGGGCGTATTCGCCATCACCTGTTTCGTGTAGCCGGCCAGTTTCTGGCGCAGATCGCTCAGCGGAATCATCTCCACGCTGCCTTTTTGCATCGTCTTGATGGTTTCGTCGCCATACCATTGCGAAGCGAGCGGACTCCCCGGACCCTTGAGGTCCGGATACGACGCCTGGCCCTTGCTGTTGCCGACGTAGAGCATCTGTCCGCCATTCCCCAGGGTCAACGCCGAGGGATACCAGCCCGAAGGAATGAAGCCCAGCACTTCGCTGTGCTTCGGATCGGCGATGCTGATCACGCCGATGGTATTGTTATCCGCGTTGGCGACGAACAGCAGCTTGCGCGCAGAATCCAGCTCGAGCGCGTCCGGCGTAGACCCTTCCGGCGCCTGCGGCGTCAGCGTGGTCGAGAGCCTCTCGGTCACTGTGCGCTTCTTCGTATCGATCACGTAAATCGTGTTGTCGTTGGAACACGCGACGAACAGCCGGCCATCCGGCGAAATTTTCATGTCATTGGGATTCGATCCCACCGCAATCGTTCCCGTCACCCGGTTGGTTCGCGTATCGATCACGCTCACCGACCGGCTGGCCCAGTTGGAAACGAACAGCGTGTCGCCATCCTGTGTGAACGCCAGTTCGTAGGGATTCACCTCAACTGGAATCCGCGCTACGATCTGGCCGGTCTTCTCATCGAACGCGACGACGTTGCTCGGCGCATCCCGCGTGCCGCGATTGGCCGCGTACACCAGATTCTTCTTCGGATGAATCGCAATCCCCGCCCAGTAAATCCGGTCGAGCGGGATCGTCTCATCCAGTTGCCCGGTCGGCTGATCGCTCAGCTTGCCGTTGGCGTAGCTGAACATGTAAATCGGCGCGCGCTTTGCGGCACCACCCTTCTCTTTCGAACTGTTCGCATTGCCGCCCGAGACGTACAGCGTCTTGCCGTCCCGCGACCAAGCCATGCCGAGCCACGTCGTCTTCAGCCCGATCCGCTGGGTCACTTCCTGCGTCTTCGTGTCGACCACGACCACGCCGTGCGGGTTGTATCCCGAATGGGACGCGATCACCGCCTTGCCGTCAGGCGCGGTGACCAGCTTGAGAACGAGATCCTCCGTCCACACCGCTTTGCCCAGCGGCGTGATCTTCCATCCGTTGGCTAAATCGAATCCGTTGGAGGTCGCGTGCGGCAGTTGAGCGAATGCAGTCGTGGCAAAGAGCGCGAAACCTGAAATCAGAGTGAGCGCGGAACGCATGCTTGCAAGGTATCCGAGCTTCGTCAACCACGAATGGCGAGCGTGTTTCGATTTGATGACATAGCGCATAGTGGAGGCCTCAGCAGTAGTTAGAAGGTAAACTTTGCTCCGAATTCCATCGTCCGGTTCGCGCCAGCCAGCGTCGAAATCACGCCCAACGTGGCGGGATTCGTGATCGAAGCGCTGGGCGTTCCGAAATTGGGGTGGTTGAAGACATTGAAAGCCTCGGCGCGAAGCTGCAGGCTGTATTCTTTGAAAAGGCGCAGATTCTTGGTAAGGTTCACGTCGAAATTCCACAATCCAGGTCCCCGAAGCATGTTGTAGCCGGATGTTCCGTAGGTGAAATTCGGAGGCGCGGTAAACGCGGCCGGATTGAACCATCGCGCAATGCTTTGGTCGCCGGGATACAGAGCAGCCCCGGCCACTACATTGGCGCGGCCGCTCACAAGGCCAACCGGATTGCCTGGGGCAGTGTAGTTGACCGAGAACGGCAGGCCACCCTGGATGGAAGTGATTCCCGAGAGTTGCCATCCGCTCACGAGTTTATCCGCGAATCCTTGGACATTGCCAAACAGGCTCTTACCTTTCCCGAACGGCAATCCATAGGAGTAGCTCACCCGCAAAGTATGCGGAGTGTTCCCCGAAATGTTGCCGTAAGAGTCGCCAATATTTGCGGGATTTTCGAAGGTCTCAAGACCGAGAATCCTGACGTATTGGTATTCCGCGCTCACCATGAATCCGCTGCTGTAGCGTTTGTGAACTCCGAATTGCAGCGAGTTCATCGTGCTGTGGTAGATCGGGTCGAATGCAAGCGCGATCGCAGCAAACGGCTGGACCGGACGGCGGGCTTGCACAACACCCGGCCCTGGCGGAGGAAGATTGATGTCCGGCGCGGGAGATCCACCCGAATTGTTCTGGTGGATATTGTGCTGGCCGACATAGCCCAGGTGGACATTCAGCCCCTTGCCAAACTGATGTTCCAGCGTCAGGTTGTATTGCTCCGTATATGGAGCAACGGTGGAATGCTGGGCGGACACCGCGGGATTCGCTCCAAAGGCGCCGACGGCTGAAAAAGGCGCGTACATCGTGAACGCGGGAACAGACGAGCCCGGTTGCGAATAGGTTTGCGAAGCAGTGAACGGAAAACCGCCGAACGACGCGCCATCGATGTACTGCGGCGGGAGAAGATTGTAGAAGATCCCGGCCGCGCCGCGCACGACCGTGTTCTGGTGCACCTGCCAGGCGAAGCCGAAACGGGGAGCCACATTCGTCGTCGCCTGGCCCAGATAGTCGAAGACATTGGTCGGCAGGCCGACCGACGGCGCCAGAACCGTATTCGGGATGAAAGCGGGAATCGTCGAAGCCGGATATGCCTTGGCAAACACGACGACTTTCTGCAGGCTCGGAACATACAGCGAGTTCTGTCCATACGGGTTGTCTTGAAACCATTGAAGGTCATAACGAACGCCGAAATTGAGTGTCAGGTTCGGAAGCGGCCGGTAATCGTCCTGAACGTAGAAACCATAGGTGCTCGACAGATTCCTGGTAACTTTATTGGCCGGGATCGAGTTGCCGGTCGAGGAAGGAAATCCCAGCATGAAATCCGCATAGGCATTGCCGGAATAGCGGCCGTTAAACGCGAAGCTTCCGGTATTCGAAGAGGCGTTCCAGTGGTTGTCGAAAAGATAGGAGAAGCCGGCTTTGATGATGTGCCTCGACGCAACCTTGGTTACGGCCGTGTTGAGCTGCGCGACCTGTTCCAGATCTTTCGATCCCCCTTCGGATACGCCGGTGATGTTGGTAATCGATATCGAGGGAGCGCCGCTGATCAGTTCAGGCGTGAGCCCGGGGACAATTGTCGAAAAATCCGTCTTATAGTTTTGCGGCGTGCGGTAGATCGGCAGATGGAAGTAGGAGGCGTACGTGTCGATGAGCAGCGTTGGAGAAAAGGTATGGGTCCATCCGACGATCACGTTGGTGCTGTGCTCGCCGTCCTGAGCCATCCCGCCAGCCAGGCTCGACGATCCGACATCGGGATTGGGGCCGTAGAGCGCGCTCAGAAAGGTTCCACGGATCTGGTCATTTTCGCCCAGTTTGTGATCGATTCGCAGTGAATTGCGCGTCGCGCGAGTGACGAAAGGAACCAGCTCGACCGTATTGACTCCTGTGCCGGGAAGGTTCGGCATCGGGCGAAGAAGGTTTTGCAGTTTGAGCGAGACCGAGTTCAGCAGATTCACGGGAATCGTATTATTCGGGAACGGAACGCCCGAGGTGTCGAGAATCGGGGCCTTGAATTCAGTGAAAATGCCCTGCCTCTCGAGCGCCGTCGGCTGCTGGCTGCTGACCGTCGCGGACTGATTTAGGTTGTACCCTTCATACGCGTAGAAAAAGAAGGACCGGTTCTTTCCGTTATACAGTCCGGGAATATAAATCGGGCCGCTGAGGTTCCCGCCATACTCGTTTCTCTGGTACTTGGGGAGCGGAAGCGACTCGGCGAAAAAGCTCTTTGCGGCAGTGCCCGTGCTCCGGTTGAATTCCAGAAGTTCTCCGTGCAGTTGATTCGTACCGCTTTTGCTGACGACCACGACCGCGGACGGCAGGCTGAATTCGGCGGCAGCGCCGGAGGTGATCACCTTGAACTCGTTCAAGGCGTCGAGCGGCGGGACTTCACCTTGGCCGCGTTGCAAGCTAACCTGCATGTTCGTCACGCCGTCCAGCGTGAAGCCGACGCCGCCGTAGGAGTTGCGTTGTCCGGTGCCGACCGCGAAGGTCACTCCCCTGACGGGAAGCGTCGCCTGCGCATTGGCGGAGATGGCCTGAATTCCCGGAGCCAGTGCAATCAGGCCGATGATGCTTACATGGCTGTTGAGCGGCGTGTTCTGGATCGTCGCGCTGTCAACCACCAGGCCTACCGAAGACGTCCCTGTTTGGAGTAGGGGAGTATCGCCGGTGACGGTGATGGTCTCTTGGGTTGAGCCGATCCCAAGTCTTGCGTTGACCTCCGCTACCTGGTCGATCGCCAGCACGATGTCGCTTTGCTGATACGTCTTGAAGCCCGGTTTGACGACCGTGACACTGTAGGTGCCCGGAGCAAGCTGGGTTACCGCGTAAGATCCCTGATCGGAAGTCGTCACGGTTCGTGTCAGCTCGGTTTCCACCTGACGGATGGTGACGACTGCACCGCCGATGGCGGCTCCCTCGGCATCGAGCACGGTCCCGGTGATCGACCCGGTAATCCCTTGGCCGAAAACTCCCTGCACGATGGCAAGCGCGAGCAGCCCCGCTTGGGCGAAACGCATGGACTTCGTCAGAAACCTTGACAGCGAGCGATTCATAGAAAGCTTCCCTTTCACCGCGCTCCCGCGGACGCGAAGCGAGCCCGCGGGAGCAATTGATCAAGGATCAAGATTGGCAGCAGGTCGCCAACCCCACAAGGGGTTATGGGCGGGTATGGAATCCGTCCCCCTCCCACCACTTGGCTTAACCACCTGCAATCAGCGAATTGCACTACAGCAAACCGCGATCGTCCACCCGGGTAAACACAACCGAACGAAAGGTTTCATTCGGTATTCATCGAGATTCTGTAAAGTTTTTGGGTGCCGACTCAGCTGTGGACCCAAGACATGACGACTGTCTCGCCGGATATTGTTGCAGCATCGAGAGGAGATTCGGATCCAAGCAGTCGCAACGACCAGTGGCTTTTGGCAGAACGTATCGCTGCAAGCCGAAGTTTTGGTCGTTCGAAATTGCTTCGTGAATTCCTGTTCCATTTGTGCAGCCGGCACACTGAGGGTCGAACCTCGGAATTGACCGAGCGCCAGATCGGTATCCACGTTTTCGGTCGTCTGGAGGGCTACGATTCGAGCGACGACAATATCGTTCGGAACTACGCCCGCAGGCTCCGCAAGCGGGTCGAAGAATACTTCGCCACCGAAGGGACACACGAAGAGCTGGGACTGGATATCCCGCGCGGCAGCTATATTCCTGTTTTTTATGCCCGTCTCCCCAAGGAAACGATGCGGGAGGAGACTCGCCCGGTTGAAGTTTCCTCCGGGCCTTTCATCGAAAGCATCGAAGTGCAGGGATGCTCCCCCTCACCCTCGCCAAGGGAAGCAATCCCTTGCGAGCACGCGTCCTCGAAGGAACCGGTTCGTCACAAAAGGATTCATCTTTGGGTAATTGCGTCCTGCTCTCTCCTCGCGGTCGCTGCACTCGCCACCTGCGAGCTGCCGAAGATGCGGCGGGCGGACCTAGCGTCCGCGGCCCAGGCGAACCTGTCCAGTGCGCTGTGGAGTCAGCTATTTCAGAGGGACCGCGATACCTTCATCGTGGCGGCAGACGCCGGTCTGGTGATCATGGAAGGTCTCAGCGGGCGGAGCATCTCCCTTGATGAGTACTCCTCCGGTCGATATCGCTCCGCGGCCAGTTTCAACTCAAAGCTTTCAAACGACGAATTGGAAGAACTGGGGACGCGGCGCTACACCAGCATCGTCGATCTCGAGCTTGTATTTCGGCTTTCCCGGCTCAAAGAAGCCAACCCGGAGCACGTGCTGTTGCGTTACTCCCGCGACCTCCACCTGGATAATCTTCGCTCCGGTAACGCGATCCTGCTCGGCTCCGCGGACTCCAATCCCTGGGCATCGCTCTTTGAGCAGCAGCTGAACTTCCGTTTTTCTTTCGACCCCAAGAAACGCGGCGCGCCGGTCATCATCAATCAACGCCCGCTCGCCGGTGAACAGCCGATCTACAGGAATGACTACGATGGCCCCTGGCATAAGACCTACGGAACAATCTCCTGGCTGCCGAATCTGGACGGCACCGGTCATGTCCTGCTCATCGCGGGCATCGACATGGCGGGGACCCAGGCGGCTGGATCGTTTGTCCTGAGCCCATCGCTGATGAACCCGGTACTCGATCGCGCCACAGCGCCCGACGGAACCATCCGCTCATTTGAAATATTGATTGAGAGCAACAACGTCGCAGCGAACGCCTCTCGCCCACACGCCGTAATTGAACGTATGGGCCGTTAGGCATATTGCGCTGTACAGCCCGGGGAATGCGCTTCACGACTTCGGTATTTCTATTATG
>JAIQFJ010000316.1 GCA_020073325.1 Terriglobia bacterium
AATCTGCTGAAGCCGGCACTGGCGCGCGGCGAACTGCGTACGATCGCGGCCACGACGTGGTCGGAATACAAGAAATATTTCGAAAAAGACGCAGCGCTGGCGCGGCGATTCCAGGTCGTCAAGGTCGACGAACCGGATGAACTCCGCTGCATGGTGATGCTGCGCGGGGTTGTGCCGGCGCTCGAGAAGCATCACGGCGTACGAATTTTAGAAGAAGCTGTGCAGGCTGCCGTGAAGTTGTCGCATCGATATATGGTCGGGCGGCAGTTGCCGGACAAGGCGGTCAGCATTCTGGATACGGCCTGTGCGCGGCTCGCGTTGGGTCATCATGCGACTCCGCCGCCGATCGAGGACGCGATGCGGCAGTTGGACGATCTGCTGGTTCAGCAGCGGATTCTGGGGCGGGAAGCTGCGGCGGGCGCCGACCACAGTGAGCGGCTGGAGCAGATCGAGCAGGAAAAATCGCGCATCGAGGCGAGACTGGAAATGCTGAAGCAGCATTTCGAAAAGGAACGGACGATGGTCGCGCGGATTCGCGAGTTGCGCACGCATCTCGAAAATGAAACCGCGGCTGCGGCATCCACGACCGGCGTCACGGAAGATTCGGGCGCGGCGGCTCGCAGCGAGGTCGATGCGTTGACGAAGGATTTGGAAGCCTTGCAGGGCGACGATCCGCTGATGCGCGTGTGCGTCGATGCGCAGATCGTCGGCGAAGTCATTTCGGCCTGGACCGGCATCCCGGTCGGGAAAATGGTGAAGGACGAAGTCGCGATGGTGCTGGAACTCGAAGAGCACCTGAAGCGGCGCGTCATCGGGCAGGATCATTCGATGGCGGCGATCAGCGAACGCATCCGCACATCGCGCGCGGCGTTGGACGATCCCAATCGGCCCGTCGGCGTCTTTCTGCTGGTGGGGCCGAGCGGCGTCGGAAAAACGGAGACCGCGCTGGCGCTGTCGGACCTCTTATATGGAGGCGAGAAGAACCTGATCACGATCAATATGTCGGAGTTTCAGGAATCGCATACGGTGTCGACGCTGAAGGGGTCGCCTCCGGGCTACGTCGGCTATGGCGAAGGCGGCGTGCTCACCGAAGCGGTGCGGCGGCGGCCGTATTCTGTCGTGCTGCTCGACGAAGTCGAGAAAGCGCATCCCGACGTGCTGGAGCTGTTCTATCAGGTGTTCGACAAAGGCACGATGGAAGACGGCGAAGGCCGCGAGATCGATTTCAAGAATACGATTATCATTCTGACCAGCAACGCCGCGACGGACACGATGATGAAGCTCACCGCGGACGCGGAAACCAGTCCGCTGCCGGAGGGCCTGGTCAAGGCGATCAAGCCGGAGCTGAACAAGATTTTCAAACCCGCGTTTCTAGGGCGGCTGGTGATCGTGCCGTATTATCCGGTGCGCGATGAAGCGCTGAAGCGGATCATCACGTTGAAGCTTGCGAAGATTCAGCGGAGAATCGAGGAGAATCACAAGATCAAGTTGACGTGGGACGACAAGCTTCTGGATGAGGTCGCCTCGCGCTGTACGGAAGTCGAAAGCGGCGCGCGCAACGTCGACAATATTCTCACCAACACGTTGCTGCCGGATCTTTCGCGCCGGTTGTTGACCGGGATCGCGGAAGGGGCAAAGCCCTCGGCGATTCACGTGAGCGTCGGGGAAAACGGCGGATTCATTTACTCCTGATATGGATAACGTCATCAGCCAGCAGAACAGGCTGTTTTACTTCGACAGTCCGCTGGGCGAAGACACGCTTCTGGTCAATAAATTCTCGGGCACGGAGAAGATGTCGGAGCTGTTTCACTTCGAGCTGGAACTCGTTTCGGCCGACTTCACGATCCAGACCGAGCAGATGCTCGGCCGCAATGTGACGGTCGGGATCCGCCACCTGGACGGGCAGAATTTCCGGTACTTCAACGGTCATGTCAGTAAGTTCGCGCCGGTGCAGCACGATGGAAGGCTCGCGTACTACCACGCGGAGATGGTGCCGTGGCTATGGTTCCTGTCGCTTACGCAGGGGTGCCACATCTATCAGGAAATGACGCTGGTGGAGGTGATCCAGAAAACATTCGAGCGTTACGGCTATCAGGATTACAACTTCAACGTCACGGACCGGCACAAGCCTTGGGAGAACTGCTGCCAGTATCAGGAATCGGCATTCGCCTTCGTTTCGCGACTGTTGGAAATCGAAGGCATGTACTACTTCTTCAGGCACGAAAAGGGCAAGCATACGCTGATGATCGTGGACCACATGTCCAAGCACACGCCGTGTCCCGATCAATCGACCTATTACTACGAGCATCAGGTGGGCGAAGGCGCGCTGCGCAGGGAGGATACGATTTTTTCGTCGAACCTGCGCAAGGTGGTGAAACCGAACAAGTACGCGCACAAGGATTACAACTTCAAAATTCCGCAGAATCCGCTGGAAATCACCAAGTTCGTCGAGCGCGACACCGGAGTCGACCGGGAACTGGAAGTTTATGATTATCCCGGCGAATACGAACTGCCCGGTGACGTGACCGACTGGGGCGACCTGCGCATGGAAGAGCAGGAGCACGACCACACGATGGCGGAGGGGACCGGCTCGGGCCGCTCGATGCTGCCTGGGTATCGTTTCCAACTCAAGGCGCACGACCGGACCGAGCAGAACATCGACTATCTGCTGGTCAGCGTGACGCACAAGGGGCAGGAAGGCTCGTTTGTCGCGGGAGCGGATGCGCAGATTGCGGAGTACAGCAATTCGTACGTCGCGATGCCGTCGTCGGTGCAGTTCCGTCCGACGATGAAGACGGACGAGCCGAAAATCGCGTCAACGCAGACCGCGTTCGTGGTGGGTCCGCCGGGAGAGGAAATATACACCGACGAGTGGGGACGCGTCCGCGTGAAATTTCATTGGGACCGGCGCCCGGGCGACGAAAACGGAAACAGTTCCTGCTGGATTCGCGTGATGCAGCCGTGGGCGGGGCCGTATTACGGGCAAATCTGGATTCCGCGCGTCGGCATGGAAGTGGTGATCACGTTTCTCGACGGCGATCCGGATCGTCCCCTGATCACGGGCTGCGTGTATCACCAGAACAATCGTCCTCCGTATCCGCTGCCTGCGAATAAAGAATGGAACGGCATCAAGACGCGCAGCACCAAGGGCGGCACGGTCGACAACTATAACGAGATCCGCCTGGTGGATTCGATCGGCAATGAGCTGTTCCGCATGCAGGCGGAGAAAGACCTGCACATTTTCGTCAAGAACGATCGCAGCGAGTATATCCTTCACGACCGGTTCCTGGATGTGGGCGGCGATAAGCACGAGCGGATCGACGGAACGAAATACACCGGCGTCGCCGGCGATTTTCAGGAGAGCGTCGACGGCGACGTGAAGGTGAAGGTCGGCGGCGACGCGACTTTGAGCGTCGGTGGCGACCAGACCGAGGAGATCGACGGAGACAAAAGCATCACCATCGACGGAGACCAGACGGAAGAAGTGCAGGGCGATAAGAACATGACGGTCGACGGCGATTTTTCCGAAGATATCCAAGGCGACACGTCGATTCACAACGGGGGCGATTACGATCACAAGGTCGACGGCGACGGGAAGCTCACGGCCGCCGGCGACCTGCACATCAAAGCGAGCGGGAAGTTAGTCATCGAAGCGGACGGCGATCTGACGGTGAAGGCCGGCGACGCATTCATCAAGATCGCCGACGGGATCATCACGATTCAAGGCAAGAAGATCATGCTGAACTGCGGCGGATCCGGAGATGACGCGGAGGAGGCGGATCCGGACGATCCGGACACGCCCGACGGTCCCGACGATTTCGACAATCCCGACGATCCGCGATTCACGTCGCCTGCCGGAGATTTTCCGCTGCCCGATGTCGAGACACCCGAAGCGGATGCGTCGACCGGCGACGGTGCGGATCTGATCGGCGCCGATATCGGAGCAGGGATCGGCGATTCGCTGAGCGATCTGGGATTCGATGTGGGGCCCGACGCGGGAATGTCCGGCGGCACGAATCCTTATGCCGAAGCGGAAACGTTCACGGGAAGTTTCGATCCGTCAGCCCTGGGTACGTTCGGATCGACCGGCGCGAATCCGTGGATCGCGCAGGGAGGAATTCTCGGGCAGGTGGAAGGGTTGGTGGAGAGCATGATTCAGGCCACGGAGACGCCTGCGGCCGCAGCCGATTCGATGGAGGAATCCCAAGTCAGCGGGACGCCGTCGGAAACGCCGGAAGATCCGGATGGCGGGCAAGGAGTGGCCTGAATTGCGGAGCGATTATGCAGCCGTGCCCGAATTTCCGCCGCCTGAAACGGGCGAGATGATGGACCCTTGTACGCTCAGGTCCGCGCCCAAATCATCAGACGAGTTCATGCACATCACGGACACGGCGTTCACGGACTGCGACGAGAAATTCACGTTGATGCCTTTGAACATGTCCTTGAAGTACTTGAGGATCGTCTGGAGCGAGTTGTGCATGTTGATGCTGTTCTGGCGGATCAGCTTGGGCACGTTCGGTGTGTTGTCGGGAAGCTTCAGCGTATTCATGATGAACGGCCACATGAACATTCGCGAGTCGCCCTCTTCGCCCTTTTGGCCGGGATGCGTCGATTCCCAATCTTTGACGCCTTGCACCACTCCTTTGACGCCCCACTGGGCGGCGTCTTCGGAAGGAGGGCTTGGAGGATGACGCGGATCGGTGCGCATGTTGTCTCCCGCGTGGAGGAAAAATTCGACGCGCTTCATGTTTTCATAGGCGCCGATGATTTCCTTCGATCCGTTGAGGTCTCCCGTGTTGGCGGCCATGTACCGGCCGATCATGTAATGCTGCGCGTAGGCAAGATTGATGTTTTCGGGATCGCTCGCGTCCGGCATCGGGATGGGCAGCGCCTTGAAGCGGGCGTCGGTTCGGGAGAGTTCGTCCCACAGCCCCCAGTTGTCGCGCATGGCGGTGAGAAAAACGGACGCGTAGAAAGCGCGGTCGCCCAGCGAAATGGGATTGCCGGCGGCGTCGACGGCGGCAATCGAGTTCCACGCAAGGTCGATATATTGTTGAACGGTCATGAGGCCCCCCGCTGCACATGAGCGAACAGAAGCACCAGTTGCGCTTTGTCATCGGGGGAATTGTGGCGGTTCCCCAGAATGCCGCGGGCCCAGTCGAACGAGGTGTCGAAGCGCTCGCCGGCCAGGAAGGTTGCCGAAACGAAGCTCATCACCTGTCGTTCCGTGGTGAGGCCATAGGGGCGCGCGCGCACGATCGAGCCGCGGATGCGGAGGCGAAGCTCGTCGTCGGACTTCGTCGCGGCGTCCCCAGGCGGATTTTCGCGCAGATATTTCACGCCGCGGTCCTCGAAATTTTCGATTGCCGCGGTCTCGAAGCCTTGAAGATGTTCGCTGCGAAGAGAAAAAAGCATGGGATCACCGTAGGCGGAAGCAGGCCACGGCGTCCTGCTGCTTGGCTCCGTACGCGCGTACGGGACCGAAGAAATGCTTCAGTTCCTGATCGTTACAGCTTTGAACGAAGGACCGCAGAACGCCGGGGTCGTAGAATCGGAACAAATATTTTTTACCGTTGGAACTTTTCACGGTGAGGAAGCGGCGGAAATGAGTGCGCAGATTTTCGAGAGGACCGGGCGAGTAAATGAAGATGCCCCAGGGCTGCGTCCACAAATCCTGCGCGATCCAGTCGAAGGTGGCATGGTCGACGCGCATGAGGTAGGGGGCGACGTGGGCATATTGCTCCTCCGCTCCGCCGCGATAAAGGCAAACAGCGGAATCGGGGGCGGCCTCGGAGCTTCTTTTCAAGACGGACGGCTCATCGCAGGCGTCGACGATGGCATACAGCGAACCGCTATCGCAGATGCGGCGCCATTCGTCGCGGCGGGTGGGGTCGATCCGGAGGTAGGGGCTCGGCACGCTTCACCTTCCGCCGCAAATCTCGACCAGAGCTTTGCCGGTCTTTTTCGCATCGCTCATCGCGGACTCGGTGCCGTCGCCGACGAACACGTCGGGGCTTGCCTGAATCATCCATCCGGGACCGCCGCAATGCACGTCCATGTCGAAAAGGCGGTGCGCCTGAAGATTGTTGATCAGAACGGTTTCGCTGCCTTCGACGGCGATCCACGTGTTCGGGCCGCAGCAGGTCGAATGAACGCCGGTGTCGGTGACGCGGACCGCTTTTTTGTTGTTGACGAAGACGTCTTCCGAGCCGGTTTCGGCGGGTCCTTTGCACGTATGCGTGCAGCAGATTTTTCCGTGCCCATCGGCGGGTACGAAGGAGTCGTCGCCGAGCCTGGTTTGCGGCTGCATCGCAATTGTAGCTACGTTACCATATCTTTCTTCAAACCAAGGAAGGGGCGTTAGGTCGTGTCGGCGAAACGCACCAAACTTCAGGATCGATACGAATTGCGCGAGGTTCTCGGCCGCGGCGGCATGGGGATCGTCTACAAGGCCTACGACCGGTTGATGAACCGGGAGGTGGCGCTGAAGACGATTCTCGACGTCGATTCGCCGGAAACACTTCAACTCTTTTACAAGGAGTGGAGCGTTCTGGTGACGATGGTCCATCCCAACGTCATCAACATTTACGACATCGGCGAATTCGAGCAGGACGGGATCAAGAAACCGTTCTTCGTGATGCCGATGTTGCCGGGCGTCACGCTGGACAAGCTAATTAAGGAAGGCAGCCCGCGGTTGAGCGTCGAAGGCGTGGTCGCGATCGTCGAACAGGCGGCGCGCGGGTTGCATGCGGCGCACGAGCAGGGACTGGTGCATCGCGACGTCAAGCCGAGCAATATTTTCGTGATGGAAGACGGGTCGGTGAAGATCATCGACTTCGGCATCGCGCGCGACGCGTCGGCGCATTCGAAGACGACGCTCAAGGGGACGCTGTATTACATGGCGCCGGAGCAGTTGTCGCTGAAGCCTCCGTCGCCGATGTCGGACCTGTTCGCACTGGGCGTGGTGACCTACGAAGCCTTGACGCGGCGCCGTCCATTTCAAGGCGCGAACGAAGGCGAAGTGATCGAGGCGATTCAGAAGCACACTCCGCCGCCGATCTCAGAACTGAATCATGAAGTGAACTACGCGATCAGCCAGGTGGTTCACAAAGCGATGGCGAAGCAGCCATGGCATCGTTTCTACAACATTCGCGAATACGGCGACGCGGTGGTGAAGGCGTCGCGCAACGAGCCGCTGGAATATTTCGACACGGCGAAGATCAAGCCCCGCCTGGAGCGTGCGACGAAAAGTTTCGAGCAGGGCGACTACGATTTCGCCTCGGAAATTCTTTCGGAGATGGAAGCCGAGGGGCACCTGGATCAGGGGATCGCGCTGCTGCGGCGGCAGGTGGATCAGGCCGTGCGGCAGATCCGGATCAAGCAGACGCTCGAAAATGCGCGGAGATTTTTCGAGGCGGCCGAGTATCCGCTGGCGCTGCGAAAAATCCAGGAGGCGCTGGAACTGGATCCGCAGGACGCGGCGGCGCTCGCGCTGAAGTCGCAGGTGGAAAAAGAACGCCGCGAGAAAAAGATCGAGGAGTGGATCGCGCTGGCGCGGCAGCACCTGGAAAACAACGCGTTCAGGCAGGCGCGCGAGGCGCTGGAAAACGTCCTGCAGATCAAGCCGAACGAAACGGACGCGCTGCGGCTGGCGGAGGAAATCGACCGTCGCGAAAAAGAAGTCGCGCGAATTCGCGATGAGAAGGGCAAGCTGTATCAGTCCGCGATGAACGCGTGGGAAAAGGGCGAGGTTACGCAGCCAGGTCGAGCCCGTAGCCCGCCGCCGGGCCGTTCAGCGCGCAGATCACCGGCGTGTCGAGCTGGTGCAACGTCACGGTGGGAATCTCGCGCGTGCCGATGTGGGCTGCTCCGCCGCCCGCCGAGAGCACGCCCTCGCCGCCGATCCCGCGC
>JAIQFJ010000317.1 GCA_020073325.1 Terriglobia bacterium
AATCGACGATGGCGTTCTCGTCCCCGTCGAACATTTCGGGCTCGAAGAGCTGGTCGGCGCGATGCGCCAGTCCGGTGAACAGGAATTCCGCGCCCGGGTGAAATTTGCCTTCGACAAAGCGGCTGAAAAATGCAGCGGAGGCGGCCCCGTCGAAGCAATGATCGTGATAAAGGATTCTCACCCGCATTTGAAAAAAGACCCGTGGAAAACCTGTTAGTGTCTCGCAAATGGGGACCATAAGGCAAGTGGTACCTGATGTGGTCGCTGGGTGTGGTCGATGGGTTGCGCCGCAGTTTGCGATGCCGAACGCAAGTCGCTGGGCTGCCGCGCTCTCCTGGTGCGCGGTTGTAGTCATGTCGCCGCAGACGTGTGGCGAGATTCGCATCCTGGCAGTCACCACGTCGGCCGGCTTCGTGCCCGGGCTTCCGGGCGCGGGAAGTCCCGCGACGATTTTCTGCACTGGACTCAATATCGGCGCGGCAGGCACGGACTCCGGGCCGGCGCTGCCGGTCCAGATTCAGGGAATCACGGTCCGCTTTGCCGATTCTTTCCAGGCCCCGATTTACGGCGTCGCCGATCTGGGCTCGTATCAAATCGTCAATTTCCAGATGCCGTGGGAATCGCATCTTTCGCCGATTTCGCTTTCACAGGACGGTCAAAGCGCAGCCCTCCCGTCCGGCCTGGCCTCATGGGGCGAGTTTTTCACCACCGCCGACGGATTGGCGATCGCGATGCATGCGTCGAGTTTTTCGCTGATCTCCCCTTCGGATCCCGAAAAGCCGGGCGAATGGATCGTCTTGTATGGTTCGAACTTCGGCCCGGTCCTCGGCGCGCCGGCCACGGGATTGCCGGCGCCAATCGACCGGCTGGTTCCGGTCGACCCTGGAACGCCCGTGCCATGGCAGTTTCAGATCTGGCTGAGAGACCCGTTGGGGGACCGGCTCCTCAATTCGAACTTCATCGGACTGGCTCCGGCATTGATTGGGGCGTATCAGATCAATGTCCAGTTGCCCGATTCGCTTCCGCCCGGCGGAGTCCAGATCTACGTGACGCGAACGCGCGACTGCGGATTTTTCTTTCTGCAAGGCTGCGGCCGAGGGATCATCCACGACGTCAGCACAATCGCGCTTCTGCGCTGATGCTATCCTTGTCGTTAGAGAGGCAGCCTTACGCCTATGAATCGTCGCTTTCAATTTGCCGTTGTCGCGTCGTCGACGTGCCTGGTTCTGATGCTCCTGTTCGGCGCGGTGCGCGGACGCAGCGCTTCGAACGATAACAATGTCTACAGCCACCTGGGCGTGTACAGCGAAGTGCTGTCGCGCATCAAGGCCGACTACGTCGAGGAACCGGACATGAAGGCGGTCACCGTTGGCGCGATCAACGGGATGCTGGAATCGCTCGACCCCTACGCCAGCTATCTCAACGCGGAGCAGTACAAGCAGTATCAGAAAACGAAGGACCAGACGCGCGCGAGCGTCGGCGTGGTTCTTTCGCGCCGCTTCGGATACCTGAGCGTGGTGGACGCGCTGCCGGGTTCGGCCGCGGCCAAGGCGGGAATCAGCACGGGCGACGTGATCGAATCGATCGGTAACGTTTCGACGCGCGATATGCCCCTGGCGCTGGCGCAGATGCTGCTCGACGGCGATAACGGCTCCACGGTGGAGCTGAGCGTCCTGCGGGTTCGTAAATCGGAGCCGCAGAAGATGACGCTGACGCGCGCAAATCTCGTCTATCCGCCGGTGAGCGGCCGCCTGGTGAATGAGCCCGGCAAGGACCCGATCGGCATCATTTCCACCTACGCGCTGGACCCGGGCCGCGCAAAAGACATCGCGGCGAAGGTGGAGGATCTGGAAAAGCAGGGCGCCAAGCGCCTGATTCTGGATCTGCGGCATTGCTCCACGGGATCGCTCGAGGAAGGAATCGCTGTGGCGAATCTGTTCCTGGATAAGGGTTTGATCACGTACTCGCAGGGCCAGAAGGTCAGCCGCCAGGATTATCAGGCGAACACCTCGAAGGCGATCACCAAGCTGCCGCTGGCGGTGGTGGTGAATCGCGGAACGGCCGGCGCTTCGGAGATCGTCGCGTCGGCGCTGATGGGACGCCGCGCGGACGTGGTCGGCGAACACACCTACGGCGGCGATGCGACCATCCGCCAGGGAAAGACGATGGACGACGGCAGCGCGGTCCTGATTGCCGTGGCAAAGTATTACTCGCCCGACGCGAAAGCGATCGAGGATACGGGCGTGACACCCAACGTCGCGGTGGCCGACACCGAACAGATCGGGGATCTGGACGACGATAACGCCGATGCGGCGGTCCCGGCGACGCCCAAGGGCGGTCCCGACGTGATCCTCAAGCAGGCCATCGAAACTGTGAGCAAGAAATAATGCCCCTTTACGAGTACCGGTGCGAGAAGTGCGGAAAAGTCTTCGAGGTGATTCAGAAGTTCGCGGACGCGCCGCTCGAAACGCACCAGGATTGCGGGGGTCACGTGGAACGGCTTCTTTCGACGCCCGCGCTGCAGTTCAAAGGCACCGGCTGGTACATCACCGACTACGCCAAGGGCTCGTCGAGTTCGCCCAACCGGAAATCGGAAGAATCGAAGTCGAACGAATCGAAGTCCTCCGAGAGCAAGACGGAGACTAAGCCGGAAACCAAGTCCGGGACTCCCGCGGCGAAGTCGGAATAACCGCGGTTAGCACTCGAACTCGACAATCTCCGGCGGACGCCGGTCGAAATTGTTGTAGCGCACCCAACGCGGACGCACCACAAAGTAACAGATCCCTGGCCAGCTCAGGCGCGACGGTCCGTCCGGCCATTTCGCGAAATAGATTTTCTGATAGCGGGCCAAATCCTCGCCAGAGAGCTCCGTCGCCACGCCTTCGAATTGCACCGTGATCTCTCGCGTCGTGCCGACCACAAACGACGCGGCCCGGTTCGCCGTCAGATTGCGGTACTTGCGCGACGATTTGACCGTGTCGAAAATGATTTCGAGATCGGGCGTCACGGCGATCCCCACCAGCGCGGCCTGAGGCAGGCCCTCGGGCGAGATGCTGCCTAAAACGGCAAGCGTCTCATTCGACATGAAATCGAAGATTTGTTCTTTGGTCATGATGCCGGCGGAGGCGGCGGAAATGCGATCTTCAAAGCGTCGAGCCGCGCCTTCACGCGGCGGTTCAGTTCCCGGCCCACCAGTGCCTGCTTCGACGGCAGCGTCTTGATGCGGGCTTTGAGCGTGACGCCGCGGTCGGCGAGGCGGTCGATGCCCAGCACTTCGATCGGAGCGAGAATCAGGTCGCGAAACTGCTCGTCGTGCGCGATTTCGGCTCCGGCCGATTCGATCGCCGCCAGCGCGCGGTCCGCATCGGAACTGTGGGCGATGGTGGTCTCAAAAACGTAGTAGGAATATTCGCGGGTCAGGTTCGAAAGCGTGGTGATCGATCCGTTGGCGATCACGTGAACCGCGCCGTTTTCGCCGCGCAGCAAGGTGGTGCGCAGATTGATCTCTTCAACGCCGCCGCCGATGCCGTTGATCACCACCGAATCGCCGATGCGGAGTTGATCCTCAAGCAGCAGGAAAAGTCCGCCGAGCCAGTCCTTGATCAGCGTCTGCGCGCCCAGGCCAAGGGCGAGTCCGGCGACGCCAAGCCCGGCAAGAAGAGGCTCGATGTGAAACCCGGTTTCGGTGAGCGCCATCACCAGCGCGACCAGCCAGATCACCATACTGGCGAGTTTGCTGAGCACGGAGATGATCGTGGTGGCGCGCTTCTCCATCTCGATGGTGGAGCCTTCATGGCGGCGGTCCATCATGCGGACGGTGTAATTGCGCAGCCGCGCCAGCAGGCGGCGCGCGACGCGGGAGAAGATCCAGGCGAGAGCCAGGATGACGACAACGCGAAAGGCGCGCTCGGCCCAGTCCAGCCAGAGTTGTGGGCGTCCAATTTCAGCGATCAGGTCGCGCGAGATCTGCATCGTGAAATTTCAAGTATCGCAGGTGGAACCGGCAGTCGTGCCGGCAAGCGGGGTGTCGAACCGGCATCGTTTGCTCCAACCAGGACAAGCCGGTTTGACAACCGGCTCGCCGGTATGACTACCGGCCCCACAGGTCTCGGAACTCTGGTGTGGAAGGAGGGGGACTTACTTTGATTTTGTTTCGCTGAGTTCGGCGACCGGGCCCGCGACGTCGTGAATGCGAATCTTGATCGATTTACGGGCGTCGATGGCGGATTCGGGCAAATCGAAGCGTGCGCCCACCATGCGGTCGGCTTTTTCGTGCGGAGCGATCTTGTCGCGAATGCTCAGCACTTCGTTGTATTTCGAGCCGAGGAATTTTTCGTACTTGAAGACATTTTCGATGTCGGGCTTCGAGATCGACATACCGACCACCGGATCGCCGGCCGCGGGAGTAAGTTCAATCTCGATGGTTTCCACGACGAAAGGAACGTCCGACGGATTTTCGGCGCGGAAATCGAGCATGACCAGCGTCGCGTTCGGGTTCATCTGAAACGTCCGGACTTTGAGAATTCCGCCGACCAGTTCGAGATGCGATCCCTTGTTGCCGTAGAGTGAAATGCCGACGATGGCCCCCACCACCACGAGTCCGATCGCCAAAAAGGTCCAGAATTGTTTCGTCATCAATCGCCGGTCTTAGTCGCCGAAAAGACGCCCGTAAGGCTGCAAGCTGCCCACATTATCGCAGACCGCTTTGAGCGCGGCGGTCAGCGGGATGGCGAGAAGCAATCCGAGGGCGCCCCACAACAGCCCCCAGAACATCAGCGCGACGGTGACCACCAGCGGATTCAAATGCACGCGCGCGCCGACAAATTTCGGATAGAGCAGATTGATCGCGAATAAATGCAGCAGCGCGACGCTGGCGGCGAGGAAGATATAGATGCTCGGCTGCGACGACACCGGCAGCGCGGCGAACATCGGCGGAATCATCGCGAGCGGCAAGCCGACATAGGGGACCAGGCTCAAAAATCCGCTGAGCGGTCCCACGACGATCCAGTAAGGCAGCTTGACCGAAGCGAACAGAATCGAGCTGGCAACGCTCAAAACCACGCCCAGCAGAAAATTCCCGATGACGTAGGCGCGCACCATGTCGCCGACACCGGCCCAGGCATGCTCCGCCGCATCGCGGTCCTCGCCTTCAAAGAGATATAAAAACCGGGACCTCAGATGATCGCGCCAGCTCAACAGAAAATAAACCAGGAACGGCACGAAGGACGCCATCAGGATGACGTCGTAAAACGAGCTGAGATAGCTGGAAAGATTGCTGACCAGGCTCGGCGGTTCGGGATGGATGCGCACTTCTTGAAGGGGCGGCGGCTGTTGCGGCACGGCGGCCGGAGCTGCTTTGCCGCGCTTTCCGCGGACGGCCGGGGGAACCTGCGCCTCGACGGGCACCGGCGGACGATCCTGAAACCGCTTGGGGATCATGGTCTGATAGACGCTCTGCTCGAAGTGATCGACGCGCGCGGCCGCGTTTTCCACCAGCTCGTTGAGCCGTTCGCCGTAGGCCGGCAGGTCGCCCGCGATCACCATGGATTCGGTGTAAAGTCCAAGGCCGGCGAAATACAAAAAAATCAGGCCGATGCTGCAAACGGCGAAGCTCGCGACACCGCGCGGCAGGCGGATCCGCATGAAAGCGACCACGATCGGGTCCAGCAGGAAGGCGATCATCGAGGCGACGATAATCGTGATGAAAAAGACCCGCCCGTAGTAAAGCATCGCGATGCCCGCTCCGAGCGAGAGAATCCCCACTCCTGTCCGGACGGTTCGCTGCGTGGATGAAACCGGGACCACCACTTGTTATCAATATAATTGGAGTGCCCTTGGATTACCACACAAAACCAGCGAAAGGACGCGTCCTGGCGCTCGACCTTGGCAAAAAACGCATCGGACTGGCGATGAGCGACCCGCTGGGGATCACCGCGCAGGGGCTGCCGACGCTCCAGCGGACCACCATTCGCGAGGATCTGACGGCGCTCGCGGCGCTGGTCGAGGAACAGGGCGTGACGTTACTGCTGATGGGTCATCCGCTGCACATGAGCGGTCGCGAAAGCAGGCAGGCGGAGTATACGCGCGAATTTGCCGATCGGCTGGTCGAAAAGACCGGAGTCGAGGTGCGGTTCTGGGATGAGCGGCTGACGTCGGTGGAGGCGGAGCGCGTCCTGAAGCAAAGCGGCATCAGCATCGAGAAGCGGGCCAAAGCGGTCGACCGGTTGGCGGCGGTCATTTTGCTCGAGAGTTTTCTGGATCGGGCGGAGGACCCGCAATGAACCGCGACCAGAGAGAGCGGCCGAACGCGGAAATGCCGCAATGAAAAAGCTGTTGATCATCGTTGCCGTGCTGATCGCCTGCATCGCGGGGGCATGGGCGTTTCTCGATCAACCTTATGCGGGATTTCAGAACGAAACTTTCGTGACGATCGAGCACGGCACGGGGACGCTCGACATCGGGCGCGCACTGGCGCAGGCCGGCGTGATTCGATATCCGTGGCAGCTCTGGATGGAGCGCGCGATGCATCCCGGGTCGAAACTTCAGGCCGGCGAATATCGGTTCCAGGACGCCGCAACGCCGGCCGAGGTCTTTTCGCGAATCGCGCGCGGCGACATCTTCTTCTTCGAGGTGACCGTGCCCGAAGGCAGCAACATGTTCGACATCGCGCATATTCTGGAAAACGCCGGGGCCATGGCGCCCGAGGATTTCTTGAAGACGGCGTACGATCCGTCGGCGATCCGGGACCTGGACCCGAACGCACGGTCGCTGGAGGGCTATCTTTTTCCGTCGACCTACCGGCTGACGCATTCGACCACCCCGGCGGAGTTCTGCCGCCAGATGACGGCGCAGTTCCGGCGGCACTGGAAACAGCTCGCCGGGCAGGCGGACGTGCATCAGGCCGTGACTCTGGCATCGCTGGTCGAAAAAGAAACCGGCGTCGCGAGCGAGCGTCCGCTGATTGCCGGTGTTTTCGAAAACCGGCTGAAGAAGAACATGCTGCTGCAGTGCGATCCGACCACAATCTACGCCGCGCTGCTCGAAAACCGCTATCGCGACGCGATTCACAAGTCCGATCTGGCGAGCCGGAACGAGTACAACACGTATCAGCACCCAGGGCTGCCTCCGGGGCCGATCGCGAATCCGGGGGCCGATTCGATTGCGGCGGCGCTGCACCCGGCGGAAACAAATTTCCTGTATTTTGTCGCCAAGCCCGAGGGCGGCGGACACAATTTTTCCACCGACCTCGCCTCGCATGAAAAAGCCACCAAAGCCTACCGGAAAAAAGCGCGGAAAGCGGGCTGAGCTCGCGGAGTGGCTCGCGCGGGAGCGGCCGGAGCGCGTCGGCGAGGCGGAGTTTGGCGCGATTTTCCAGGCGCTCGCGCCGGTGTCGGAATCGTACTTAAGAAAGCTGCTGCGCGAATCGGGCATCGAGTTGACGCCGATGGTCGGGGGCGTGCGGCAATCGACGCTGGATGAATTGGAATCGTCGCTCGGCGGGCTGCTCGACGAATATGTGGCGGGCGACGCGTTCCGGCGGCAGGCGATCCGCAAGATCGTCATCACGGCGAAGGATCATGCGCGGTGGCATCCGGAGGGGAAGGACGAAATGATCCTCTGGATGACGACTTGGTTGGAAAATCCGCCTGTATTTCGCGAGTGGGTGCGGCTGCGGAGATCACGGGGCGAGCCCCCGCCATAACTCGCGGCGCTTGCCGATCGCCAACTGAAAATAGATGCAAAGCCCCGCCAGTAAGAGTCTGTGTGAAAATGATCGGCGTCGGCCGCTTCCTGCGGTAGCGGTTCCTTAAACGGCTGATTCAGCGGGATGCCGGCAATGAACCGCGACCGCAGGAAGCGGCGAACGTTCAGTTTTCACACAGACTCGTAATGGCGGGGGCTC
>JAIQFJ010000318.1 GCA_020073325.1 Terriglobia bacterium
TGGCGGGCGACGGCGGACGCGTCGCGGGCAGCGGAACAATCTTTACCGCGGGGTCGCCGATGACGCGCCCCATTTCGGCGTAGAATTTCGCGATGTCTTCATCGGGCAATGCGCGGATATCGAGCGTCGCCTCGGCTTCGGAAGGAATGACATTCGCGCCGACGCCGGCTTTCAGCATCGTGGGGACGACCGAGGTCCGCAGCATCGAGTAAGAAGCCGGCTCATTCGCGGCCATCCAGCGCTGCGCGGCGTCGGCGGACGCAGGATTCAGCAGCGCGTTGTAGCGCGCGGCTTTTTCGGCCGTGCTGATGGTCGCCATTTTTTCGAAATACGTGCGCGTGGTGTCGTTGAGGCGCATGGGCGTCTGCCAGCGGCCGACTTTTTCGACCGCCGCGCCCAGATGAATCAGCGCATTGTCCTGGCGCGGAACCGAGCCGTGGCCCGACGTTCCATTCGCCACCAGCCGGACGCGGGCCGGGACTTTCTCCGCCGTGCCGATGTTCATCGTCACCACTTTGCCGTTCTCGATGCTCGCGCCGCCGCCTTCGGTCAGAGAAAATTCGGCGTCGATCTCGTCGAAATGCTGCTTCACCATGAAATTGATGCCGACTCCCGTGGTGTCGGCTTCTTCGCCCGATTCAGCCAGGAAGATGACGTCGCGATCGAGCTGCACTTTATTGCGCTTCAGCAGCAGCATCACCATGAGATTCGCTGCCAGCACCGGCTTGTCGTCGAGACTGCCGCGGCCCCACACGTAGCCGTCCTTGATCACCGCTCCAAATGGATCGACCGGCCATTTTTCGCGCTGCACGGGAACGACGTCGGTGTGGGCGAGAATCAGGATCGGGCGCTTCGATCCGTTGCCTTTCAGGCGGGCGACCAGGTTCGCGCGGGTCGGGTCCTGGGCGAAAGTCTTGGTGGGAATTCCTTCGGCTTCAAGCACCTTCTTGATGTATTCGACGGCCTTGGTCTCATTGCTGATCTGCGTGTCGATTTTGATCAGATCGCGATAGTGCTCGAGAATCTCGGATTTCTGCTTTTGCCAGTCGATCGTCTGCGCCTGCGTGAGGCTCGCGGCAAGAAGGATCCCCAGGAAGCTTTTCATAAGCTTCTCAGTATAGTGGACGGCGACCCCGGCCTTACACCCAGGGCTATGCGGTTCGCGCCTTGGCGACCGACTCCAGGTCACGCTCGCGGACTTCCTGATCACGGATCGCGAACTTCTGCACTTTGCCCGAGACCGTCATGGGGAACTGATCGACGAAGCGGATATACTGCGGAATCTTGAAATGCGCGATGCGGTTCTGACAGAAGGCGCGGATCTCTTCTTCCGTGGCCGATTCCCCGGGCTTGAGGCGAATCCAGCACAGCACCGCCTCGCCGAGTTTCGCGTCGGGCAGGCCGACCACCTGCGCGTCGGAGATTTTGGGATGCGCGATCAGGAAGTCCTCAATCTCGCGCGGAAAAATATTTTCGCCGCCGCGGATGATCATTTCCTTCGCGCGCCCGGTGATGTTCAAATAGCCGTCGGCGTTCATGACGCCGAGGTCGCCGGTGCGGAGCCATCCTTCGGAATCGAGCGCCCGCGCCGTGGCTTCGGGCTCTTCGTCATAACCCTTCATCACGATCGCGCCGCGGCAGCAGATTTCTCCCTGTTCGCCGAGCGGCACGGTTTCGCCCGCCGGCGAGACGATCTTCACTTCGGTGTTGGGATAGACGCGGCCGACGGTGGATGCTGCGACTTCGAGCGAATCGCCGGGCACCGACGTCGTGATTCCGCCCGAGGCTTCCGTCTGCCCGTAGAAGATAAAAATATTCTGCGCCCCCGTTTTCGCGACGACGCGCTGCATCAGGTCGATGGGGCACGGCGCGGCGCCGGTCGCGACCAGGCGCAGGCTGGAATAATCCATCGTCGCGAACTGCGGGTGTTCGAGCATCGCGATGAGCATGGTGGGCACGCCGCCGCCGATCGTGACGCGCTCTTCGTGGATGCCCTGAAGAGTTGCCAAAGCATCGAACTGCGCCGATGGCAGCACGATGGTCGCGCCGGTGTGATACGCCGCGATCGCCCAGCACACGCACGCGCCCACGTGATAAAGCGGCAGATTGATCAGCACGCGGTCGGCGTCCGTCATCGCCATGCGTGCGGCGCCGTACCAACCGTTATTGACCATGCCGCGATGTGCGAGCAGCACTCCCTTCGGCGCGCCGGTAGTGCCGGAGGTGTACTGAATATTGGCGATGTCAGCGGGTGTTGCCGGCCGATTTTCGATCGCCTTGCCGCGGGCGAGCATGGCGTCCCAACTGGGATCGTCCAGATAGATGACATGCTCGGGAATCGCGCCCGTTTCTTCCAGGATTTTCTTGTAGTCGCTGCGCGCGTCGCGCTCGCGCAGGATCAGCGCGCGCATGCGCGACTTGCGCAGGATGTAGCCCAGGTCTTTCGCCCGATAGGCCGGATTCACGTTGACCAAAGCGAGATTCGCCATCGAGCATGCGACTTGAATTTCGAGCCATTGGATGCAGTTCGTCGACCAGATGCCGATACGGTCCTGCGCGTTGAGACCGAGGCCGCGGAGTCCTTCGGCAACGCGCTGCGATTCGGCGTAGAACTCGCGCCAGGTGAGGCGGCGATTCTCGTGTCGCGAGACGATCGCCTCCTGATCCGGAATGCGGGCGGCAGTGTCGCGGACCAGTTCGTGGATCGTTTTTTCAATGAGCGGAACGTCGGGACCGCGCTGGTAGCTGGTGCTCATGCGGTCTGGATCTCCGCCGCTTTTTCCAGATGCCGATCTTTGATCTCGCTTTGACGAATCACGTATTTCTGAATTTTTCCCGTCACCGTCATCGGAAAGGAATCGACGAAGCGGATGTACTGCGGGACCTTGTAGTGCGCGATGCGGCCTTTGCAGAAGTCGCGAATCTCGTCTTCCGTGGCCGATTCGCCGGCTTTCAGCTTGATCCACGCCGCCACCGACTCGCCGAGCTTTTCGTCCGGCACGCCGACCACCTGCACGTCGGCGATCTTGGGATGCGTGTAGAAAAACTCCTCCACTTCGCGCGGATAGATGTTTTCGCCGCCGCGGATGATCATGTCCTTCAGGCGGCCGGTGATGCGGAAATAGCCGTCGGGACGCATCGTCGCCAGATCGCCGGTGTGCAACCAGCCATCTTTATCGACTGCGCGCGCCGTCGCTTCCGCTTCCTTGTCGTAACCCTTCATGACCGCGTAGCCGCGCGCGCACAGCTCGCCTTGCTCGCCGACCGGAAGCGTGGTTCCATCGGGCGACGCGATCTTGATTTCAGTCGCGGGGCACGCCGTGCCGACCGTCGCCGTGCGCCGCTCGAAATCGTCATCGACGTACGCCATCGTGATCACCGGCGACGATTCGGTCTGGCCGTAAAAAATCGTCATCTGCGGGCAATGCATGTCGCTGACGACGCGCTTCATCACTTCGATGGGACACGGCGCGCCGGCCATGACTCCGGTGCGCAGGCTCGTAAAATCGTATTTCGAAAATTCGGCGTGCTGAAGCTGCGCGATGAACATCGTGGGGACGCCGTAGAGACTGGTGACGCGTTCGTGATGCACGGCCTGCATGGTCGCCAGAGGATCGAAGGCCGGCGCGGGCAGGATCATCGCCCCTCCGCAATTGATCGCCGACATCGTCCCGGCGACGCAGCCGAAGCAGTGATACATCGGTACGGGGACGCAGATGCGGTCCTGCTCGGTGTAGCGCAGGCCGACGTTGATGATGCGTCCGTTGTTGAGCAGGTTGTGGTGCGTCAGCAGGACGCCTTTCGGCGCGCCGGTGGTGCCCGAGGTGTATTGAATATTGACCACCTCGTGGCAATCGGTGGGTCCCGGGCCGGCATCGATGCCGCCCGCGATCATCTTGTCCCATGAATCTTCGCCCAGATAGATGACGTGCCGTAGCGCGAGATCCTGTCCTCGCACGGCGTCTTCGAGAATCTCGCGATAGTTCGACCGCGAATCGGCGGCGCGCAGGACCAGGGCCTTCATGCCGGATTTTTTCAGAACGTAAGCCAGCTCATTCGACCGATACGCGGGGTTGACGTTCACCTGCACCAGTCCGGCGCGCGCGCAGCCGAGCTGCAGATAGATCCATTCGGCGCAGTTCGTCGCCCATACGCCGACACGATCGCCGGGCCGGAGTCCCAGGCCGATCAAGCCGCGAGCGGTGCGCTCCACTTCGTCGCCGAGCTGCCGCCAGGTAAGGCGAACGTTCTGATGCCGGACAATCAGCGCGTCGCGGTCTGGAAACTTCGCGATGGTGCCGGCCAGGATCTGCGGCGTGGTGCGAGTGGTCAACTCCATTTCGGGGCCGCGGACGTAGCTTTCCCGTTGTGATGCCATGGGAGTCGATTCTATCAAGCGAACCGCGACCGGGGGGAGCGGTCAATCGCGTCTCGATTCGCGATCCCCGCGGCAATCCACTAGAATCGAGGTTCGTGCTCCCTTCCGAGCAATACCAACAACGCCTGGATTTCTGGCGTTCCGAATACGCCTCCTCCGAGCGCAGGTTTCGCCAACTCGGCAATGCACGACTGATCACCGCCGTCGCCGCCGTCATCCTCGCCTCGCTCTCCTTCGGCACGGGATCGATCACCGCCTGGTGGCTGATCGCCCCGCTGGTGATCTTCATCAGCCTCGCCATCGTGCACGACCGCGTCGACCGTAAACGAGCCGCGGCCGCCCGCGCCATCGCTTACTTCGAACACGCCCTCGCGCGGCTCGGCAATCAGTGGATCGGCAAAGGCAATCAGGGCGAGCGTTTCCGCGATCCGAAACACGTTTACGCGGACGACCTGGATCTGTTCGGCCGCGGGTCGCTGTTCGAGCTTCTCTCCACAGCGCGGACCGGCGCCGGCGAATCGACGCTGGCGAGCTGGCTGCTCGCTCCCGGCGATCCGGAAGAAGTCGCGGCGCGCCAGCAGTCCGTCGCCGAGCTGCGCGCGCGCGTCGACCTGCGCGAGGAACTCGCGCTGATGGGCGAAGACATCCGCGCCGCCGTCGATGCGCACGACATCGCGAAATGGGGCAAAGAACCGCCCGTGCCCTTTTTCGCGGGGGCGCGAATCGCTGCCGCCGTGCTGGCCGCCGCGGCGTTCGGCACGTTCGTCCTTTTCCTGGCGCACATCCTGCCGCTGACGCCGTTCCTCATCGTGATCCTGATCGAGCTCGGCTTCGGCATGACGGTTCGCGAATCCGTCGCGCGGCTGGAACAGTCCGTGCAAACGCCCGCCCGCGAATTGCGCCTGCTGATGCTGCTGTTGCAGCGCCTGGAAACCGAGCCATTCACTTCACCATGCCTGGTCGCGCTGAAACGCGCGCTCGAAACCGAAGGACGCACCGCCTCGCAGCAGATCCAGCGCCTCGGCCGCAGGATCGAGCAGCTGGACGTCGCGCGGCTCAACATGTTTTTCCGGCCCATCGCCGCGCCGCTGCTGTGGATCCCGCAATACGCCATGGCGATCGAAAAATGGCGGCGCACCTGCGGTCCGCACATCGGCCAATGGACCGCCGCGATCGGCGAGTTCGAGGCGCTCTGCTCGCTGGCCTGCTTCGCCTACGAGCGGCCCGCCGCGGTCTTTCCGGAGCTGATCATCCAGGCCGATCCGGAAATCGAGGCCGGCGCGCTGAGCCATCCGCTGATCCCGGCGGGCGTTGCGGTCGCCAACGACGTTTCAATCGGCGGCGCGACGCGCCTGTGGATCGTCAGCGGATCGAACATGAGCGGCAAGAGCACGCTGATGCGCGCCATCGGATTGAACACCGTCCTCGCCTGGGCCGGCGCGCCGGTGACGGCGTCGAGGATGCGCGTCTCGCGGCTGCACATCGGAGCCTCAATGCGCGCCAACGATTCGCTGGCCGACAACCGCTCGCGCTTCTATGCCGAAATTTCTCGCCTGCGCGATATCGTCGAACTGGTCCGCGCCGGCCATCCGACGCTGTTTCTTCTCGACGAACTCCTCAGCGGCACCAATTCGCACGACCGCCGCATCGGAGCCGAATCGCTGGTCCGCGGACTGGTCGAACGCGGCGCCATCGGCCTGGTCACCACGCACGATCTCGCGTTGTCGCAAATCGTCGAAACGCTCGCCGGCCGCGCGATTAATGTGCACTTCGAAGATCACCTTGAAGGCGGCGAAATTCGTTTCGACTATCGCCTCCGCCCGGGTGTCGTCACGCGCAGCAACGCGCTCGAACTGATGCGCGCCGTCGGCCTCGAAGTCTGATCGAATATACTGGCCGTACGGAGCCTTACCATGCGTTACTCAGGCGTTCTTGCCGGCTTCCTGACGATCGCCCCTGGTCTGCTCGCGCAGCTTCCCGATTCCTACTATCCCGGCAATTTCCCCGGCGAATACAAGAAGACGATCGAGGGAGCGCGAAAGCTGTGGATGAAGGACGCCGTCGTCACCCACGTCGAAGTCGAAGGCCAGTGGGGCGTCCCCACCGCGTGGTTCCGTTTCGATCTCTATTCTCCATCGACGGGCTTCTTTGCGACCTACACCGTCGGCGGTCCTCGCAACGGCCAGTCGACGTTCTCATACATTCAGCCGATCAACCGAATGCGCCTCGGCGAGCCGCTTCCGCCCGATCTGAAGGTCGATCTTCCCGAAGCGATCGCGACCCTCCGCAAGGCCGGATTCCACGGCGGACTCGGCGTGATTCGTGTCGACATGAATGGCGCCACCGGAACGCAGCCGCTTCCTTCCTGGTCGATCCATGTCGGAGGAAAAGGCCCGATGTATCCGCCTCTGTTCATCAACGCCGTCGACGGCAAGTTCATCCCCGTGGCGCGCGCGATGGACCCGCCGCACGGCAGCGATGCGGAATTAAAGGCCATCTGGGACAAACTCCTGCATCGCGTGCCGCCGCCGGATGTGCAACCGGGCCACACCTCACCCTCCGATTGCGTCGTGATGCTTCAGATGGGCTTCCTCGGCTGCCCCTGATCTGCGTCTAACGCGGCCATCTCGATTCCCGATTAGAATAAACGCTATGCTACGTGCATCCATACTCCCTGTAGGCCTCGCCTTCTCACTGGCACTTTCTCTACAGGCACAACCCGGCGGACGCGGCGGCGCAAACGCGCAGGCCGGCGGACCTCCGCCCTCCATCGAACAGCGCACGTCCAATATGCAGAAGCTCGACGGTTATTTCCCGCTTTACTGGGACGACCGCTCCGGACTGCTCTTTTTGGAAATTTCGCGATTCGATTCCGACTTTCTGCTGTCCACAGGGCTCGCCGCAGGTCTGGGCTCCAACGACATCGGCCTCGACCGCGGTCAGGGCGGCCAAGGGCGCCTGGTCTACTTCGAGCGCGTCGGTCCCAAAGTTTTTCTCTATCAGCACAACGAATCCTTTCGTTCGTCGAGCTTGAATCCGTCCGAGCGCAAATCGGTCGAGGATTCCTTCGCGAAATCGATTCTGTGGGGATTCACCGTGGCTGCCGAATCCAGCGGACGCGTGCTGGTCGACGCGACCGACTTTTTCGTTCGCGACGGCCACGGCGCGGGCAGCGCGCTTCGTCCCGGAACCTATCGCGTCGACCGCACCCGCAGCGCCGTCTCGATGTCGCGCACCAAGGCGTTTCCGAAAAACACCGAGATCGAAGTTACACTGACGTTCGCCAACGAAGCGGCTGCCGGCGGACGCGGAGGGGGCGGCGGCCCCGCACAGGGTCCTCCTCAGATCACCAGCGGTGAAGCTGGTGGACGCGGCGGTCGTGGAGGCGGCGGCTTCGGCGGCGGACTCTTCTCCGGCACGGTTGCCAGCGTCACTCCCAGCGCCGAAGCGGTCACGCTTCGCGAACACTATTCGCTGGTCGAACTGCCGGACAACAACTACACACCGCGC
>JAIQFJ010000319.1 GCA_020073325.1 Terriglobia bacterium
CCCGACATCCTGCTGATGGACGAGCCGTTCAGCGCCCTCGACGTCCACACGCGCCTCCGCATGGAGACCGAGCTTCTCGCTTTGTGGACCGCATCCCCCAAAACCGTTCTTTTCGTCACGCACGATCTCGAAGAAGCGCTGGCGCTGGCCGACGAAGTTGTCGTGCTCTCCGCTGGACCCGCCAGCCGCGTCGTCAATCGTTATGCCGTCGATCTTCCGCGTCCGCGCGATTTGATCGACATCCGCACTGAGCCTCGCTTCACGGAGCTGTATCGCCACATCTGGTCGCAACTCAGAGAGGAGGTGCTGACCAGTTATGCGCGCGAAAGGTAATCTCGGGATTCTCGCCGCGCAGATCATCTTTGGCGCGGTGGTGCTGCTCTCCTGGCAGGCCCTGGTCAGCGCCGGAAAACTCGACAAATTTTTCTTCAGCCGCCCCAGCGACATCGCCGCGCGCATCGCGCAATGGTTCCGCACAGGATCCATCTGGCCGCATCTTGCGGTGACGCTCGAAGAGGCCACGCTCGCATTCGTGCTGGGAGCCGCCTCGGGAATCGTGTTCGGATTTGCGCTCGCGCGTGCGCCGAAAATCGGCGCTGTGCTCGACCCGTATATCCGCGTCCTGAACGCATTGCCGCGCGTCGTCCTGGCGCCGATCTTTTTACTTTGGTTCGGTTTAGGAATCTGGTCGAAGGTCGTTCTGGGGATCACCGTGGTATTTTTCATCGTGTTCTTCAATACGCATCAGGGTGTGCGCGACGTCGATAAGGTGATCGTCAACAATTCGCGCATGCTGGGCGCGTCCGAATGGCAGCTCGCGCGGCACGTGCTGATTCCGAGCGCTTTGACATGGGTTTTTTCGAGCCTCCACATCAGCATCGGATTCGCGATGATCGCAGTGGTGGTCGGGGAGTATCTGGGCGCGGCGCGCGGCGTCGGCTACCTGATTTCGCAGGCTGAAGGAACGTTCGACACAACGGGAGTCTTCGCGGGAATGGCCGTGCTCAGCGCGGTGGTGCTGCTGGTGGGTTTGGGAGTGAATCGTCTGGAAAGGTGGCTGCTGCGATGGAAAGGATAAAGTGGGTCGCGCTGTGCGTCGCGCTCACGGCGTGCGGACACAAGGCCAGCGAAGTTCGGATCGCCGCGCAGCCCCCGTCGACGAACAATTATCCGACGCACTTCGCGCAATGGCTCGGATTCTATAAAGAAGAAGGCGTGGACGTCGCGATTTCGCAGATCGCTGGAGCTTCGAAAGTGCTCGAAGCCGTGGTCGGCGGCAGCGCCGAGGTGGGCGGCGGCGTCTACGAACAATCCATTCAGATGGCCGCCGAGGGCCGCGATATCGTCTGTTTTGTTTCGATGCTGCGCTCGCCGAATTTCGCCATCGTCGGACGCGTGAAGTCGCCCGCGGAGCTGAAAGGCAAGATCGTCGGTGTCTCTTCGCCCGGATCGCCCTCGCAGTTTTACATGAATCATCTGCTGCTCGCGGCGGGACTCACTCCCGGCGACGTCAGTATCGCCGGCGTCGGTATGGGCGCGACAGCGGTGGCGGCGCTCGAGAACAAACAGGTCGACGCCGCGGTGCTCTTCGGCAGCGCGATCACGGAAGCCACGTCGCGCGCCGATCTGGCGACGCTCGCCGACAGCCGCACGCCCGACGGCCTCAAGAAAATCTTCGGCGTCGAGGATTATCCCGCCTCGTGCCTGCTTGCTCGCGGCGAGTGGCTCCGCGCGAATCCCAACTCCGCGCGCCGGATCGCGAAAGCCGTCCTGCGATCGCTCGCCTGGATCCGCGAACATTCCCCGGAAGAAATTCTGGCCCGCGTTCCCGCCGAATTCCGCGCGGCGTCCGAACTGGAAGCGATTCGCGCCGCCAAGCAAATGTACTCATCCGACGGAAAGGTCCATCCTGAAAGCGCGGAGGCGGTGCGGCGCGTGCTGGCGGAGTCGATCCCGAAGGTTCGCGACGCGAAGATCGATTTGAGCCGTACTTACACGAACGAATTTATTCCGTAGCGGGCCTTAACGCCGCGGCGGGATGATGATCTCGCGACGGCCGAACAATCGCGCGTCGATCGAATAGGCTCCCGGCCCCAATCCGATAATCGCCGCCAGCATCGTCGCGCCGAAGATCACCGCGGGTTTCGACTCGAACAATCCGCCCGGCGCGGGAGGCAGCCAGCCGACCCCTACCGCGATCCCCGCCGCGACCACCGCTGCTGCCGCGATCGGCGTCATCAGACCCGCGACCAGCATGGCTCCGGCGATCAGGGCCGCGCCCCCGGCGAACCAGGCTCCCGCGGACGGACCGGCGTCGCGCAGGTAGAGCGCCGCCTGCACCAGTAGCGAGATCCCGAACACGGCTCGAAGCAGTAACAGCACGCCCCCTGCCCATCCACCAGGGAATGCCGCGAATAGACGTTGCAGCAGCGTATCCTCTGATCTAAGCGTAGGGAACCGCGGCCGCCGCCGAATCACGGTGTCTTGTGATCTTTGGCTACCACTTTCGGGGGAACCACAATTTCCGCCGCGGCTGATCCTGAAAGGCCACGTGACCCGGCACCGAAAGCTCAATTTCCGTACCGGCCGACGCGCTGCTGAAGACGTGGAATCTCGCTCCGATCCGATCTGCGCGTTCCCGCATTCCCGACAATCCGAAGTGTCCGTCGCGACCGGTTTTCAAAATGTGCGGATCGATCCCCGCGCCGTCGTCGCGAACGAACATGCGCAGGTGGCGCGGCGAATACTTCAGCTCGATCTCGATCTGTTTCGCGCGCGAATGGCGGAACGCGTTGATCAGCGCTTCCCGCCCGATGCGGTACAGTTCGTCGCGCAGCAAAGGATGCAGTGCGCGGGTCTGGCCGTCGACGATCACGCGGAATCCCGCGCCGGTCGCGCCCTCGCCCAGTTCGTCGCGGACCAGCGCCAGCGCATGCTCCAGTTCGAGCGATGCACTCTTTGACGACCGCAGCCCGCGCACCGCATTGCGGCCTTCGTCGATCACCTGCTTCATCAGTTCGGTGGCGCGCGTCAGCATCGGCTTGACCCGCGATTCCTCCGGCAACTGGTCTACCGCGACGTTCACCTGCATCGACGCGCTCAAAAAGCCCTGCAGCAGCGTGTCGTGCAGCTCCTGCGCGATCCGCGTCCTCTCCGCCAGGCGTTCTTCGAACCGCAGATTCAATTGCCGCGTGAGCTGATGCAGCCGCAGCCGATACAGGCCGAGCGCGGCGAGCGCCACCGCCGCCAACACCGACAGGCGGAACCAGCGGGTTTGCCAGAACAACGGATCCACGTCGAACCCGACCACCGTTTCATGACCGCTCCAGCCGCCGTCGGCGTCGCTTGCGGTGATACGAAATCGATACGGACCCGGCGCGAGATTCGTGAACGCCGCTTCGCGCTGCGCCGTCGGCGCGCTCCATCCTCCCTCGAATCCGTCGAGCATATAGCGGAACCGGATTCGCTCCGGAGCCGCCAGGCTCAGCCCCGCGTAGCTCAACGTCACGCGCTTGCGTCCGCCCGGAATGTGGACCGGATCCTTGATCGCGATCGCCGCGCCGTCGGCGGAAATCGATTCTACCTGGACCATCGTCGGCGCGAACTCGCGCGTCAATCGTGCCGGATCCACCACCGAGAGTCCACGATTCAGCGCGAACCAGACCCGGCCGTTCGCGTCGGTCACGACGGACCGGTTCCGGCGGACTCCCTCCACTCCGCGCAATCCATCGGCGAGGGTGAACTCGCGAAGATCGCCGTCGGTCGAGGCGCCGCTCAGCACTTTCTCGCGATTCACGCGCAGCACGTGCACCGACGTCGCGATCCAGAGCGCGCCACCGGGGTCCTCGGCGATCCCCAGCACCGGCTCGCCGAGCATCGCGCCCGCGGCGGCTTGCACGCGTCCATTCACGAAGAACGCGAGCCCGCCAGCGGTGCCGATCCAGAGCGCGCCATGAGAATCCTCCAGCAGGCAATTCACGTTGTCCGACGGCAGTCCGTCCGCCTTGGTCAGCGTTCGCCATTGTCCGGAGGAAAACGCGCTGAGCCCTTGCGGCGTCGCGAACCACATCGTCCCTTCGGCGGTCCCGACAATCGACGCCACCGTATTCGAGGCGAGCCCGTTCGCCGCCGTATACGTGGTGAATCGGCCGTGATCCAGACGGGTTGCTCCGCCGCTCAGCGTTCCCGCCCACACCGATCCATCGCGCGCTTCATAGACCGAATCCACGCTATTCTGCGCGAGCCCGTCGCGGACCGAGTACGTCGTCGATTCAATCGCGCCCTGCTTGATCCGCAGACGAGTCAGGCCGCCGCGCTGGCGGCCGATCCACACACCGTCGCTGCCGCCTGCGATCGAGTACACGATATCGCCGCCAAGTCCGCCAGCCGTGATCCGTTCGCGCTGCCCTTCATGCATCCACCACAAGCCGCCCTCGACCGGAGCGAACCATACGCGCTCTTCGCGATCCGCATAAATCGCACCCGGATGATCCGACGGCAGGCCCTCCGCCGATGAGTAGCTTACGAAAACGCTGTCGCGGATGCGCTCGAGTCCGTTGGCACTGCCGGTCCACAGATTGCCTTCGCGATCCTCGAACAGCGCGGTCACTGCCGGATGCGAGGCGTCGGCGGTCATCCAGGCCGCGCCGCGCTCGTTCAGCCGGACCAGGCCCCGAGCCGCGCCCACCCAGAGATTTCCGTCGCGATCCACCGCCTCCGCCAACGCCTGCACTCCATCGAGCGACCTCGGTACGCCCGCTTTCGTCAGCCGCGCGCCGTCCCATCGCACGATGCCGTTATCGGTGCCCACCCACAGTTCGTTCGCGCCCATGTGCGCCAGCGCGTTGATCTTCAAGTCGGGCAGTCCGTCCGTGATCGGCTGGGCGCGGTTCCCGCGAACACGAAAAAGTCCCGCGTCGCGCGTTGCCACCCACAGATCGCCGTTTTGCGTTTGCGCGAGCCGCAGAACCGGGGATCGCGAGAACGCGACGGGCGCCGCCAGAGTTACGAATTTTCCACCGCGCAGCTCGATCGCGCTCGCCTCGCCTTCGAGGATCCACAACACGATCCCGCCGTCGTTTGCGCGCGTCATCGCCGCCACCGATGCGTGAGGCCGGTCGAACAGCTCCAGCGGATTCTGAAACACGTCGCCCGCAGAGCGCAGCAAGCCCGGACGACGCAGCCGGATCCACAGGCTGCCGTCCCGGTCCGGCAGCAGTTGCAGGACGTGCGTCAACGAATCGGCTTCGGTGATCTTCGCTTCCATGACGCGGAAATTCAGCCCGTCGAAGCGCACCAGGCCTTTTTCGGTGCCGATCCACAAATAGCCGTCGCTGGTCTGGTTGATCGAATAGACCGGGCCGCGCGGAAAGCCGCGATCGGTGCCCCAGGTTTCGCGAACGTATTGGGAACTGGTGCGGTTCGGGTCTACTGCCCGGCAATCCGCCGCCAGACACACGATCGCCGCTGCAATGAGCCACCGGTCACGGCAGATATTCGAACTTTTCAATCACGACCTCGGCGCCGTGCTGCTGTGGGGTGCGCGCCTTTCCGTATACATACAAGTTTATGTGCACCGCCTCGCCGCCGGGCGTCGGAATTCCCGAAGTGAACGCGTGTTCGGCGACGGTGCGCGATCCTTCCGCGGTCCGAAACGTCACGATGCCGGGTTCCCACCGGAACGAATGCGTCAGCGCGGACGCCGGAGCCTTGAAACGGAACGAATTTGCCGGAATATAGTTGGGCTGGACCACGAACTGCGCGTTCTTGACCGCCGGATCGCCCCACTGGCTCAGCTCGATATCGATTTCGCGATGATTCTGTCCGCCTTCGAGATCGTCCCAGAGAAACATGCCGAAAACCGTCGCCGGATCGAAGCGCGGCGTCGGTTTCACTTTGAACGAATACGTCCCGTAGCCGAGGCTCCGCAGCATATAGAGTTCGGCGCAGACCCATGCGCCGGATTCCTGCGTGATGCGCAGATGCAGCGCACCCGCGGCGTCGATCCGGATATTCGCAGCGCTGTTGGCATGCATCACTCCGCCGCTGTCGCTGGGGACCTGGCGAATCTCCCACTCATATCCGCTGAAGCGAATCCTCTTCGGCGCCAGCTCCTCGGCCTTGGCTGGCGGCTTCCCGCGGACCGTCTCGACGGCGGCCACACCAGCGCCCGGGGCGGGCAGCTCATCGGTGGTGCGCGGCGGAACGAATTTCGAGTCGACCAGCAGCGCGGATCATCCAGAATCCTCCAGATCAAGTGAGCCTTTTCAAATGGATTCGCAGTCTGCCAACGCTGCTGAAGCCTCTGCTGAACACCCTGGCGAGCTGTGAACACTCGCAAGAGACTCAGGTACAGCCCAAAAGGCTCACCCGACTCGGCTTCAACTACTGGCCAAATCCATCGCAGATCGTCCTCGGTCATGCGACTGCGCACGAAGTCGACAATCGGCAACCGATTAAGCCAATCCGACTCGCCCTCCGAGGGAATGTGCCCCTGCCGGAGGAATCCGACGATTGCATCTGCCGCGAAGCCAAGCCCTGGGCGATCCTGCTCAGGGTCCTGGGGACGGTGATCGTGGGGAGCTGTTTCAGCACTAGCGAAGATCCTTTCAACAAGAGATTTGCTGAGCCGGTGCGCAAATGCACCCATCGTAGAGCCCAAACTACAAAGAACATCAGCGGCGTTCCGGTCTCGGACCTCGCCCAATGCGCAGCACAAATAGATCCATTTCTCTCCATCGGCAAGTGATGAGTCCCCAAGGCGATGCAAGAATCGGTCTAATGCTTGCTCTCGTGGCCCATAAAACGCGTAGTGAAAGTCGCGGCAAACCTCCCAGTCCGTGATTAAGAAGTGCAGAAAAGTTTCCTGCCAGTACGTCGAGAGATTACGGTCACTAAGAAGTTGCCACATGAGGCGATTGCGGAGATATGGACTGGCCGACCTCCAACGCTTCTGGAGTGCGTCCCGGACCTCGGGCGCTTCAACGTGAGGTCGAAGCAACGCCGCAGCGAGACCGGCGGACGGTCCGGTCTGTGTGTTCACCGTGCGCATTAGCATCGGCACGAATGTCGGTGACAGACGCACCCGAAGACCGTCAATTATGAAGCGCCGATCGAACAGGACGGCTTGTCTATCGTCCGGAAAACGGCACTGCTCGAAACTGTTGACGAGCGCGTCGGCCACAAAATCGGATCGCAAGAATTCAAAACTCATTGTATGGACTCCTTTCTACGATGACCCTATCGATCTCCCGAACTTCCCACAGTAAGCGCGAATAGCCCTTCTAGAGAAGTCATCACCACTCTGTAGCCCTCCTCGGAGAAGTTCGTTCAGGTCGTCTGGACTATCGACGACGCTTGGTAAGGACAGCCAATAGACCCATTTCTTCTGCTCAGACGACTCGTCCTTGCGGCGTAGGGCGCGTGCAAGAGCTTCATCAGCCTGACCATAGAAAGCACGATTGAACTCGTTGAACACCTCCCAGTTATCGAGCACGAATTCGAGGAAATGCTCGCGCCATTCAAAGCTAAGGGCGTCACACTCGAGCAATCTCCACATGATCCGGTTCTTGAGGTAGGCGGAGGCAACGCCCACCGGTCCATCATGGTTTGGGCTACACCAGGTTCGTCGATGAGGTGCCGCAGAAGGCTACAGGCAAACCCCGCAGTCACATCAGGTGCGGACCGGACCAGAGGCAAAAGCCAGTCTAGGTCCTTTGATTCCACGCTTTTCCGAAACACGTCAATCGCCGGCAGGCGATCGAGGGCCGAGGATTCACGCTCCGCTAGGGGATATCCATGCCGCAGTTGCTCGAACGCGACTCCAATGAGCACATCGAGGGTTTCTTTTTCAATGTTCATCATAATGC
>JAIQFJ010000320.1 GCA_020073325.1 Terriglobia bacterium
AAAGTTTGAAGGCGATGGGAACACAGTCAAAGCAAATCTAACGGTGCAAATGCCCGCCGGCACGGCGCGGGCCGACGTGAATTATTTCCCCAAAAATCAGGGATATGACGCGCATGTGCAGGCGCCCACGCGCCGGTCGCTGCAGAGCGGCGCGAATCTCAAGGCCGCCGATTACGTCCGCGCGCGCTGGAAACTCGAAGAGATCCGCCGCACCATCGACGATGCGTTCACCGATTTCGATCTCGTCGTCCTGCCGACGCGCCGCCATACGCCGCGCACCGTCGACGCGTCGATCAAGCGTGAGGAGACCGACAAACCGCGCAATCCCGAACTCGAAAACACCGGCCAGTTCGACGTCTACGGCATCCCGGCGATTTCGGTCCCGTGCGGCTTCACCTCCTCCGGCCTGCCCGTCGGCCTGATGATCGCAGGGCCGCGTTTTTCCGAAGGCCGCATTCTGGCTCTGGCCGCCGCCTACGAAAAGGCGACGGAGTGGCACAAAAAGCGTCCGCCAATCACGCCCGATACACCCGTCCCGCCGCTGGCCTCGACGGAGGACCGAAACTGATCCAAATCGGGATCCCCACTGGAACCAACGTCGGAAATCTGACTGTCGGCTCGTCGATCCCTATTTATTTTCAGTTGCTTGTGGCCTGTGGAAAATGGCGCTGGACCTGCCTTATCTACGCCATGATTACAGGCCCAAGCAACAACCTCTCAAGCTCATATATCCAGTCGATCCTGTCCAGCGGCCTTCAGAACGCCGGTTTGTCGACCAGCCAGACCACATCCAGCTCGATCCAGCCCGACCGCGGCCAGCTTTCGCCGTTCGGCCAGGTTTTCAGCAAGTTACAGCAGCTCCAGCAGACCGATCCTGCCAGATTCTCGCAGGTGACGTCGCAGATTTCGACAAATCTGGCAAACGCTGCCCAAACTGCCCAAGCCGATGGAAACACAGGGGCGGCGAGCCGTCTTACGGCGCTCTCGACCGATTTCTCGAACGCGTCCCAATCCGGCCAGATGCCCGATTTCCAGAACGTCGCGCACGGCGTGGGTGGCCATCATCATCACCACGCCCCAGCGCCGACCGACTCCGATTCGACCAACAGCACCGATCCGTTCCTGGCCGCGTTCCAGAATAACGCCGCGCAGAATACGGCCTTCGATCCGCTGAGCATCATCTCGAACACGATTCAGCAGAATTCCTAGCAATATCCGGCCAGGGCGAGAACGGCTGCGGGTTCGGCGAGCGCGAACGGCGTGCCGGAGGCGCAGCGCGGACAGATTTTCGCGGTGTTTTTCGAATACTGAGGCGTGATCAGAAGATCCGCGCGAGTCTCAAGGGCGCGGCGGATCAGAGAGTCCGCTTCACGAAATGTCGCGGGATGAGACGGCTTGCGGTGATCGATCCAGGCCGTCTCAACATCCGAAATCGGCGCGAATCCCGATATTCGCAGATAGTCGCGAGCGTATTTGGCGGCACACGGCAGATCGGCGGCCAGATCCATCAGAAGCCGGGCGCTACGCGCTGTCATATCTTCAGGACTGATCAGGAGCAAGCGGCCCGCACGCTGCGTCCGGCTCATCACCGCGAAAACTGTGCGAAAAAGGTCGATTCGAACGGCGTTTTGCGTGTCGAAAAACTGAAGCATCGTCTTGCCGGGAGGATCGGCGGGGTGGACGTGGCGGAACAGAAAATTCTCGCGAGCCAGCGTCGCCGGCGCGCAATCGAAGGACGGGGCGATGAAATCGAGGTCGTTGAGCGGACGGATCGCGGGCTCGCGGCCGGCGCGCTTACAGTGGATCTCGACTGCGAATCCGCCCGCCAGCGCCCATTGCGACAGATCGTGGCGCGCGAATTTTTCCATCGTGCGAGACGCCCGGTCGGCATCCGCCGAGCTGAGAAAATGCCGGATCACGGTCCTTTCAGGCTAGCCGAGTGGGGACAAAAAAAGCCGCCCGATTTGACTCGGGCGGCTCAATTTTGAGGATCTAAGCGAGTGGCTTAGTAATCCATTCCGGGACCATGCTCGCCGCCGGGGGCCGGGGCGGCCTTCTTTTCGGGAATTTCGGCGATCATGGCTTCGGTCGTCAGCATCAGCGCGCTGATCGAAGAAGCGTTCTGCAGAGCCGACCGGGTCACTTTGGTCGGATCGATCACGCCGCTCTTCACCAGGTCTTCGTAAACCGCCGACGCGGCGTTGAATCCGAAGTTGGGGTCCTTGTTGGCGCGGATCTTTTCGATGATGATCGCGCCTTCGTAGCCGGCGTTCCCAACGATCTGGCGAACCGGCTCTTCGCAGGCGCGCTTGATGATGTTCACGCCAATCTGCTCGTCGTGATCCGCCTTCAGGCCTTCCAGAACCGAAGCCGCGCGCAGTAGGGCAACCCCGCCGCCCGGAACGATGCCTTCCTCAACCGCGGCGCGAGTGGCGTGCAGAGCATCCTCGACGCGCGCCTTCTTTTCCTTCATTTCGGTCTCGGTCGCAGCGCCGACTTTGATCACCGCGACGCCGCCCGCGAGCTTCGCCAGGCGCTCCTGGAGCTTTTCGCGATCGTAGTCGGAAGTGGTCTCGTCGATCTGGTTGCGGAGCTGCTTGATGCGAGCTTCGATACTCTTCTGCTGGCCGGCGCCGTCGATGATGGTGGTGTTGTCCTTGTCGACCGTGACGCGCTTGGCGCGGCCCAGGTCTTCCAGGCGAACGCCTTCGAGCTTGATGCCGGTTTCTTCGAAGATCGCCTTGCCGCCGGTGAGGATGCCGATGTCCTCGAGCATCGCCTTGCGGCGGTCGCCGAAGCCCGGAGCCTTCACGGCGCAGGCATTCAGGGTGCCGCGCAGCTTGTTGACGACCAGAGTCGCCAGCGCTTCGCCTTCCACTTCTTCCGCGATCACCAGAAGCGGCTTGCCCGAACGAGCGATCTGCTCGAGCACGGGCAGCAGGTCCTTCATGTTGGAGATTTTCTTTTCGTGGATCAGGATGTAGGGATCCTCGAGCACGCACTCCATGCGATCCGGATCGCTGATGAAGTAGGGCGAGAGGTAGCCGCGATCGAACTGCATGCCGTCCACGGTGCTCAGCTCGGTGTGCATCGTGCGCGACTCTTCGACGGTGATGACGCCGTCCTTGCCGACTTTCTTCATCGCTTCCGCGATGGTGTTGCCGATCTCGGTGTCTCCGTTGGCGGAAATCGTGCCGACCTGCGCGATCATCTCGTTGGTCTTCGCGTCGATCGAGGACTTCTTCACGGCCGCAACCACCGCCTCAACGGCCTTTTCGATGCCGCGCTTCAGGGCCATCGGATTCGCGCCGGCCGCGACGCTCTTCACGCCTTCGCGGTAGATCGACTGCGCCAGAATCGTCGCCGTCGTGGTGCCGTCGCCGGCGATGTCAGAGGTCTTCGACGCAACTTCGCGCACCATCTGCGCGCCCATGTTTTCGAGCGGATCCTTCAGCTCGACTTCCTTCGCCACGGTGACGCCGTCCTTGGTGATGGTGGGGCCGCCGAACTTCTTTTCGAGCACGACATTGCGTCCCTTGGGACCCAGCGTGACCTTCACGGCATCGGCCAGTTGATTCACACCGCGCAGGATCGCCTGGCGGGAATTTTCGCTGTAGACAATTTGTTTTGCAGCCATGTTCTTCTCCTCCTCTTAAGCCTTCGCCTTTTTCTCCGCGCCTTCGAGCACGCCCAGGACCTCATCCTCACGCATGATCAGGTACTCGACGCCGTCCATCTTGATGTCGGAGCCGGAATATTTTCCGAACAGAATCTTGTCGCCCGCCTGCACATCGAGCGGGATGAGCTTCCCGTCATCGCCGCGCTTGCCCTTGCCGACGGCGACCACTTCGCCCTTCTGCGGCTTTTCCTTGGCGGAGTCGGGGATAAACAGCCCGCCGACCTTGGTTTCATCTTCTTCCACGCGCTTGACCACGATCCGGTCATGAAGCGGCCGAATGTTCATAAAACAACCTCCTGTTGAAATGTTTTTGAGAAGAAATCCCTTTGATTAAACGGGTCAGACGCAGCGCATCGACCCAAACAATAGTATTAGCACAGTCGGTCGACGAGTGACAATACTGAGTTGCAAGTAACTGTTACGAAAGGAATTATTCCGGCCAGATTTCCGGGGCTGAAATCCTTACGCCGGGGAAACGCGCAGGGTTCAAGCGTGCCTTCCGCGATGATCCGATTCAAATTCATCTTGTTGTCGGCAGCCAGCCAGATCTCGATATGCTGCGCCTCCGGCGAAACGATCCAGACTCGGGAACGGCCAGCCTAGCGTAATCTTCGAGCTTGCGGCGCTTGTTTTCCGAAGGCGAAAGCACCTCGACAACGAGATCGGGCGGAGAACACAGAATGTCGTTCTCGTCGCGGACCATCGTTTCCCGCCAACACACCGCCAGATCGGTAACGCGCGAACGCAGCGGCTCTGTCGAGATCAGGAGGTTGAACGTTGACTCAAGAACAGCGACGCGTTTCCGATCGACCTGAGGCGAGATCATCACCGAGATTGTGCACGATTTCTGCGTGTGTGACATTATTGGGCGGCAAGACCTGCAACTCTCCGTTGACCACTTCTTCTCTGCCCTCCCCAACCGGAGGCATCGCGAGCCAGTCTTCGTAGGTCAATAACCGAGAGGCCGTCGCCATCGCTACTATTGTAATCGGAGCTCTATGCCGCTGCCGGAAAGCTTTTTCAACGATCTCCGCGCAATGTACGCCCAAGGTCGACAGGTGAGCGGCACCGATATCAAGGACTTGAGCGCATCGACAGGGGAGCCCTTTGGAAAAATCGTTGATGAGATCGCTCACTATCTCGCGCACGGTTTCGACAGTTCTGAGCTTCCGTACGAGTTCTGCGACTCTGTGATCAATGACCTTTGGGGGCTTATGCTCGACGCCGGCGAATTGTCCCCTCTCGCGTGCAGGGTGTTTGAAGCATTTGATGCGGGCGAGTGGTATCGTCCCGACTGGCCCCACGACGATCCAGTCGAAACATTCACAAGACCACTTATTTCCGAAATACTCGCGAGCGAGCGCCGTTAACCGGCAATCGGCCGAATCGCTACCATTGTACTCAGTGAAGACCATCATCGAGCCGTTTCGGATCAAGTCCGTGGAGCCGCTTCGTAAGACGACTCCCGCCGAGCGCGAGAAGCTCCTGCAGCAAGCCGGGTACAACCTGTTCGGATTGCGCGCGGCCGACATTCTGATCGACCTGCTGACCGATTCCGGAACCAGCGCCATGTCGACCAATCAGTGGGCGGCCATGATGCGCGGCGATGAATCGTATGCCGGGAGCGAGAGCTTTTTCCGGCTCAAGACGGTGGCGGAGGAACTGACCGGGTTCAAGCACATCATTCCGACGCACCAGGGACGCGCGGCCGAGCGCATTCTTTTTACGGTGATGTGCAAGCCGGGACACATCGTGCCGAGCAACACGCATTTCGACACGACGCGCGCGAATATCGAGTTCACCGGCGCGAAGGCGGTCGATTTGCCGCTGCCCGAGGCGGCCGACACGCAGGCGAAGATTCCTTTCAAAGGGAATATGGACGTGGCGGCGCTCGACAAGCTGATCGAAACCGAGGGCGTCGAAAAAATTCCGCTGGTGATGCTGACGGTCACCAACAATTCGGGCGGCGGGCAGCCGGTTTCGATGGCGAACATCCGGGCGGTCCGCGCCGTGACGCAAAAGTACGGAATTCCGCTCTATCTCGACGCGTGCCGTTTCGCGGAGAACGCCTATTTCGTCTGGCGCGACGAGCCGGGCTATCACCGGCTGACTCCGAAGCAGGTCGCGCAGGCGATGTTTTCCTATGCCGATGGCTGCACGTTTTCGGCAAAAAAAGACGCGTTTGCGAACATCGGCGGGCTGTTGTGCACCAACGACGATCTACTGGCCGAACAGGAAACGAATCTGCTGATCCTGACCGAGGGATTTCCGACCTACGGCGGCCTCGCGGGGCGCGACCTGGACGCGATCGCGGTGGGACTGGAAGAAATTCTCGATCCGGATTATCTGGAGTACCGCATCGCGTCGACGAAATACCTGGGCCGGCATATCGCGGATCACGGGGTGCCGATCGTCGAGCCGCCGGGCGGGCACGCGATTTATATCGACGCGGGGAGGATGCTGCCGCACATTTCCAAGCACGAGTTTCCCGGGCAGTCGCTGGCGGTCGAGTTGTACCGGCATGCGGGCGTACGGTCGGTCGAGATCGGATCGGTGATGTTCGGCGAACATGCGCGGCATGAATTGCTGCGGCTGGCGATTCCGCGGCGCGTTTATACGCAGAGCCACATCGATTATCTGGTCGAAGCGATTCTGGAAGTGAACGCGCGCAAGGAAAAGCTGCGCGGATTCCGAATCGTTTCGGAGCCGAAGTTCCTGCGGCATTTCTCGGCCACGTTCGAACCGGTGCAGTCATGAAGATGGCGCCTTTGCCGATGTCGGTCATCGACTGGGAAAAGGTCGCGCCGGAGCGGCATCCGGGCGAGACCGGACTTGCGCTGTGGCGCACCTGCACGTTTGGCGATCTTCGGATCCGCATGGTGGAATATTCGCCGGGATATCTGGCGGACCACTGGTGTCCCAAGGGGCACGTGATCCTTTGCCTGGAAGGGTTCCTCGATATCGAGATTGCCGATGGCACACGGCACGAACTGCGGCCGGGGCAAACCTATCACGTCGGCGATGGCGATCCGCCGCATCGCAGCCGCGCGCCGGAGGGTGCCCGGCTGTTCATCGTCGATTAGCGGCGCGGCGCCTCAACTGCTCCGCCGTCGCGACCACACGTAGGTGAACTCCGCTCCCAACAGAAAAATCTGCGCCGAATAATAGAACCAGAACGCGATCGCGATCACCGATCCGGCCGCGCCATACGCCGAACCCACGCCCGCCTTTCCTAAATACCAGCCAAGCAGCCCCTTGCCGATCACCAGCAGCAGGGCGCTTACCGCCGCGCCGGTCCACAACACGCGCCAGGGGAGGACCAGATCCGGCACGAACCGGAAAATCAGCACGAAGATCCCCATCAGGACCAGGAACGAAAAAGCAAAATTGATCGCGTCCAGGACAGCCGGGGATACCGGCACGGATGTCCTCAGGAAGCGTCCTATAAACGCGACCGCCGTGCTTGCCAGCATCAGCACCATCAACAGGCCGCCTGCCGCAACCACCAGCACGAAGGCGAAGATGCGCTGCGCGATCAGCCCGACCAGTCCTGTGCGGCGCGGACGCGCGTCCCAGATTTTATTCAGGTCGTCGCGAAGCTCGGCGAAGGCGGCCGACGCGCCGAACAGCAGGGTCGCGACGGCGACAATTCCAGCGACCTTTCCGTGATCCGGCCGGTGTGCGCTCGCGAAAAACATTTCCGCCAGCCGCGCCGCCGAATCGCCCACGATGTCGCGCAGATAGTGGACGATGTTCTGCTCCAGAGGTTCGCGCCCGTAAAACCCGGACACCGCCAGCAGCAGGAGAACCATCAGCGGCGCGGCGGAAAGCAATGTGTAAAACGCGAGCGCCGCGCCCAGCCGCTGGCCTTCGTGATCGCTCCACCTGGAAAAAGTCTGGCCGACTAACGTTGCGCCGTTCATTCGAACCCCATGCTTTCGTGTGACTCCGGGCGTTGTCCCGCGTTACCGCGTGAACACCGGCGTGAAACGAAACAGCCCGATCCGCCCCGGCATCAAACAATCGCCAGTTGCCGTAACGGGCGAGTAACGTTCACGGATGCGATCGAACCGACTTCTATTCCTCATGGCAATGCTGTCCTGCGCGACAGCCTTCGGACAATATGAGGGACGCCCGATCGTGGCAATCGCGTACGACCCTCCGCTGCAGCCGCTCGACGAGCGCGATC